>JAKEFD010000233.1 GCA_022616245.1 Gemmataceae bacterium | reverse complement strand
TGCGCTTTGCGCTTTGCGCTTTGCGCTTTGCGCTTTGCGCTTTGCGCTTTGCGCGTTGCGCTCCGCGCTTTGCGCTCCGCGCTTTGCGCTCCGCGCTTTGCGCTCCGCGCTCCACACTTATAGAATGAGCAAGGACCTTCGGTCGCCAGGCGATGTCCTACCGCGCATTCAAACGATTGTTGGGCGAAACCAGCCTCGAGCGCAAGTGCCGTTTTCTGTTCGGCGCAGGCATTTTGGTGCTCATCACGCTCAGCTTCTGGCTCTATGCCTACCAGACCGAGCACCTCGCCTACCGCCAGGCGGTCCTATCATGCCGGCTCCTGGTCAATCCGGTCCTGGCGCAACACCACGTGCCGCATTTGGAAACTAAGCTGGGCCAGAAGCTGGACGGCAAAGCGCTGCAGGCGGCGCTCAACCTCACCAGCCTTGCTCCCCTCAAAGACGTCGGCAAGGAATACCAGTACCACTTTCTGACGGATAAAGACTTCGAAGACAGCTATGAGCGTGACTTGTTCAAGGAATTCTTCAAGGCAAACGAGAAGCAAGAGGACAGTCGCGTGCTCGCCAACCAGCAAGTCATGCTTTATTACGCGCCGATCCGCGCCGGCAAGGCGTGCCTTGTTTGCCACCAGGCGGCAGCGGAAAACGATCTTTTGGCCATGGTCCGCATTCGCATGCCGACCAAAGGGAT
Organism: Gemmataceae bacterium; assembly: GCA_022616245.1. Lineage (GTDB taxonomy): Bacteria > Planctomycetota > Planctomycetia > Gemmatales > Gemmataceae > JAKEFD01. The sequence goes on along the minus strand of JAKEFD010000233.1, from coordinate 10,061 downwards.
CGAGGAAGGCGTTCACTGGAATCGCGCCATCCTCATGGCGACGGCGTTGGGCACCGCGCTCTTGATCATGACCGGCAGCTGGATCATCGTGCGCTACATCATCGTTAAGCCGGTCAAGCATTTGAAGGAGGTGTCTGATGCCATCTCCGCCGGCGAGCTCAATGTGCGCAGCGAAATTCAGACCGGCGACGAGTTCGAAGACTTAAGCCATGCCTTCAACCGCATGCTCCGCAATCTCGTCAGCATGCAGGACCAGTGGCGCAAAGTGAACGCCGATCTGGACCACAAGGTGGACGAATTGGCCCAGGCAAACATGGCGCTTTATGAATCCAACCGTCTCAAGGCCGACTTTTTGGCCACGATGAGCCACGAGCTGCGAACGCCCCTCAACACGGTGCTCGGCTTTTCCGACGTCTTGCTGTCGAGCGACGGCCTTTCAGATAAACAGCAGCGCTGGGTGGAGAACATTCAATCAAGCGGTCGAAAACTTTTGGCGCTTATCAACGACATTCTCGATCTGGCGAAAATCGAAGCCGGCAAGATGCACGTGCGGATCGAGGAATTCAGTTTGCAGGATGTGTGCGACAGCATGCTCAGCATGTTCCGGCCGCTCGCGGAAAAGAAGCATATTGACCTGCGCGGACATGTTGATCCCGACATTCCGGCCTTGCGGCAAGACGTGACCAAACTGCAGCAGATACTGCAAAACCTGTTGTCCAATGCGATCAAGTTCACGCCGGAGGGAGGCTGGGTCGAGCTCAAGGCCGAAGCCGACGCGCGTCACGTCCTATTGACGATCCGGGACACGGGCGTGGGAATTGCCCTGGAAGAGCAAGATCTTGTTTTCCAGAAGTTTCGGCAATCGGGCAATCCGCTTACCCGCGAGCATGAAGGCACCGGGCTGGGCCTGTCGATTGTGCGTGAGCTGACCAAACTGTTGGGCGGCGACATCGTGCTCTCCAGCGAGCTGGGCCGGGGCAGCACGTTTACCGTGCGCTTGCCTTGGCAATTGAGCGAGGAGCCGCGCCTGGAGTTTGACCTCGCCAACGAGCGCATCGATCTTTCGAAAGCTCAGAAGGTGGACGTGCGACTCTACGCCGACAAGCCATGAGCAATGCTATCAGCATGCATAGCCCAAGCAAGAAATCCCTGGCGGACAGCGTGCAGTTCCTCAAGGGAGTCGGGCCGGCCCGCGCGGACCTGTTAGCTAATCTTCATATCCGCACCGTGGGCGATCTTTTATTTCATCTGCCGCGCTACTATGACGACTTGGGCGACATCCGCGACATGGGAGAGTTGACGGCCGGAGTATTGCAAACGGTCCGCGGCGAGATCGTCGAACTAGACAGCAAGGAATTGTCCACCGGCAAGCGCGTCTTGAGTGTGGTCGTCGCTGATGCGAAGGGACGATGCGTGGAGGGAGTTTGGTTTGGGCAGTTCTTTGTCGCTCAGAAATTTCGCTACGGGCTCCAAGTCGCATTCAGCGGCAAACCGAAGTGGTTCCGCGATCATTGGACGATGCAGCATCCGCGCGTGGAAATCCTCGAGCATGCCGGCGACGAACCGATCAACAAAGTCGTGCCTGTCTATCCGATGACGGAGAATCTCGCGGCGGACCGATTGCGCGACATGGTGCGCGCGGGACTGGACAGCTTTGGCGAGCTGGTGCCGGAAATTCTACCGCGCACATTGTTGAGCCGGCACGGGTTGCCGTCGTTGCCGCAGGCGCTCGAGCACGCTCATTTTCCCGACACCGTTTCCCAAGGATTGACAGCCAAGCGCCGGTTCGTTTACGAAGAGTTTTTTGTTTTGCAAATCGGCTTGGCCCTGCGCCGACGTGAGCTGCGAGATGCGCGCCAGGCGCCCAAGCTGCCGGCCGACCGGGAAATTGACGAGCGCATCCGGCGGCTCTTGCCTTTCACGCTCACCCAGGATCAAGACCGAACCATCGCCGCGATTTGCAATGACTTGAAGCAAAACCGGCCCATGCAACGGCTCTTGCAGGCAGACGTCGGCGCCGGCAAGACCGCAGTCGCCGTTTATGCATTGCTGGTCGCCGTCGCCAACAAGCACCAGGCGGCATTGATGGCGCCCACCGAAGTGCTCGCGCGGCAGCATTGGCACACGCTCGAGAAGTATTTGGAGAAGAGCCGGGTCCGACGCCTCTTGCTGACGGGCAGCCTGTCGGCCAAAGAGCGCCGCCAAGCACGCGACGACATTCGCCGCGGCGCCATCGATCTGGTGATCGGCACGCAGGCTCTCGTTCAGGAGGACGTAGAATTCGCCCGTCTGGGACTGGTCGTTATTGACGAGCAACATAAGTTCGGCGTCAGCCAGCGCGCCCGCATTCGCAAACAGGAAGCCGGCGACCCGCATTACCTGGTCATGACGGCGACGCCTATTCCGCGTACCATCGCCCTGACGGTGTTCGGCGATCTGGACATCTCTCTCATAAGGCAATTGCCGCCCGGACGGCAACCGGTGGTCACGCGCTGGCTCACGGAAAAGCAGCGTGAACCCACTTACGAGCAGTTGCGCGAACAAATGCAGCAAGGCCGGCAGGCGTACATTGTTTGCCCCTTGGTCGAAGAGTCGGAGTCGCTCGATTGGAAGGCCGCCGAGAAAATGCACGCGGACTTGACTGCCGGCGCCTTTCGAGATCTGCGCGTTGGTCTCTTGCATGGCCGGCTAGATGAAGCGGACAAGGACCGGCTGATGCGCGAATTCCGCGACCGCAAGCTGGACGCACTCGTCGCGACCGTGGTCATTGAAGTCGGCGTCGACGTGCCCAATGCCACGCTCATGGTGATCGAACAGGCGGAGCGCTTTGGATTATCGCAACTGCACCAGCTGCGCGGCCGGATCAGTCGCGGCCAGGTCGCGGGCGAATGCTATCTGTTCACCGGCATGCCGACCGACGAGGCGCGCGAACGGCTGAAGATCTTCACGCGGACCGCCGACGGCTTCGTGCTGGCCGAAGAAGACGCCCGTTTGCGCGGCCTGGGCGAGTTCTTCGGCACCCGTCAGCACGGCCTGGGCGATTGGCGCTTCGGCGATCCGTTGGCCGACCGCGAGCTGCTGGAAACGGCTCGCGCAGACGCCATCGCCTTGGTTGCGGACGATCCGGAATTGCGCAAGCCGGAGCACGCGCTCTTGCGCGCGACCGTGCTCGAACGCTACGGCAAGACGCTCGCTTTGGCGGAGGTGGGTTAGGGCTCGTCGCTCTTCCTCGGCGCCGCGCCTTCTAGACCAATCACAACGTCGGATGCAGTGTGTTTCGCGCGCCATTCCTTCCAAGTCATGCGTTCAACGGGAAAACCCGCAAAGGGCAGCGTGCTGTGCTCATGGCTGCCAACCTGTCGGCCGTTTTCTTGCGCGTACATCTTGTCAGCGTACCTGAGTATCAAACCATTGCCATGCCAACCCCCCAATCCGAGCGGAAGAGGATCAGAGTGCTCCTTGCTGGTGAACGCTTTGAGACAATTGTTCTTATTGCAAAATGTCACGGTCACTGGCGTGCCCGCCAACACATCGTTCACTACGTGCGAGTTTATTCGGCTTAGTTCGGCAATCAGAAAAGCACATGCCCTGCCGTTAACGACGATTCCCGCGACTTCGGCATCGTCCGAGAGCATCGCTTGATCCGCTGGCGTCGCGTTAGGATTGTCAACGCCCGGCAAAATCATCGGCGTCGCCCCCGTGGACATCATTAAGGACGGGTCATGAAGGATGTCGGGATACTGGGTCGGAAAGCAGGTCGGTTGAATCCACAGTACATATGCAGTGCTGATTCCCAAGCCCACCGCCACACAACATCCCAGAACGAGCACCGTGTCTTTGTAAACGCGCTTCATTTGGTTGACTTTCCCGTGTTAGCGTCGCAGCGCTCTTGTCACTCGAGTGTTGGTGCGATAGGACCAGACTTCCTGGCCGCGCGCGTCAAACTCAACCGCGCCCCGGTGCGGCAACATCGTTGTCACCAGTGTATTGCCGTTGGGCAGGCGCGTAGCGGCCACCGGCTGATCGATCGCGGCCTCCCAGACTGCCTTGCCGCGCGCGTCGTATTCCACAACCTTGTTCTCCGCGTTGTGTGGAATCAGCACGCGGCCGTTCGCTAGAACATGAATCCTGCCGCCAAAAAGCCTCGTGCCCAGGTTGACCGGAAAAGAATGCAGCTCTTTGCCGGCTGTGTCCAGGCGAACGATGCGGGCGCCGTCCGTGAGACACACGAATTCGTTGTTGGGCGACTTCATGGCCTTCATGATGCGCTCCCCGGTCGCCAGGCTGATGTCATAAACGGTCTTGCCTTGACGGTCGACTTCCAGCAATTGCGAATCTGTGGCGATGAAGGTGTTACCGTTTGCCAGTCGTTGCGCGACCAAGGGGCCCTGAACGCGATGTTGCCAGAGGATTTCGCCCTTGAGGCTGCGCTCCGTGACGCGGGCGCCGTGATACTCGGCGACCAGCAGTCGATCGCCGGGGAGGAACTGGGCGTCCAGCGGAAAGACGAGGTTTTCGACACGCCAACGTTCCTCTTTCTTGGGGCCCAGCTCCGCGACCTGTCCCAAATCGAGTAAAACGACGATCGTGAATCCCAGGAGCTGCGGCGCTTGTTTGAGCTGCGCCAGATCGATGCTTTTCTCGTTATCTTTCCACCACGCGCGCCAGGCGTCGCGACATCGAAGTCGAGACGCGTCGTCCATTCCCATGGCTTGCGAGGGCGGATTCTTGCCTTCGGCCAAGCGGTACAACAAGTCCTCGGCCAGCCAGGCGTGGCTAGCGGGCAATTGCGGCAACGTGTCGATGAGCACGGCTACCGACGCGCGGTCTTCCGCCCTGATCATGGCCATCGCGACGCGCAGGCGCACTACCGCGTCAGGATCGGTCAGCAACTTGCGGACTTCGGCCAGCTGCTCTTGGAGGCCGCCGCGCACAAGAGACTCGGCGGCGGCGGCACGACGCACGCCGTCTTTGTCACCAAGGGCCGCCACCAGGGATGGATGCGCCTTGCCGTCTTGGCGCACGAGTGCCGCCAGCAGACTTCGGACCTCGTCGGCAACGGCGTTGCCATCGGCGAACGGAACGAAGGCGAGCATGGTTTCGACCACGGTCGCCGGTTTACGATAGGCGAGCACACGAACGGCGGCGGCCGTTACTTCATTGCCGACATCCTTTTCCTGGATGCGCAGCAAGCAGCGTTCGGCGCGGCGCTTGACTTCCAGATCGGCGCTCTGGGCCGCCAGCCGCAAGGCCTCTACCACGACCGGGCCGCGCGCGGTCAGATCGGCCATGGCTTGCTCGCGGAGCCTGTAGGAATCGGCGCCCAGTTGCCGAATCAACTTTTGCACGCGTTCGACTTCGGTAGCCGTGAGCGTGCGTCGTTGAAAGAACGTGAGCAGTCCTTTGCTGTTCGTCTCCACGCCGGCGGCGCGCAACACCGCCTCGTCGGCGACAACCGCCTGCGCCCCCACGGCATCCAATAGCCATCCCGTGGCGATAATGAGGAAGCCTTCCAGCATGTACTTCTCCAGGCGCCGCTGGCCTGACGACGGACTCTTGATTGTTAACATCCCCTCGCTCGCGCGTCGGGCTAGTGTTAACGTCTGCGTGCTCGCCAAGGCCGGCCGTCCGCGTTATACGACCAAACTTCTTCGCCGGCGCGATTCAATTCGACAACGCGCTGATTGGTCAAGCTGACGACCAGAACGTTGCCACTGGGCAGCTTTGTGGCACAGGTCGGATAGTTGACCTTGACTTCCCACTTGATTTGACCGTTGCGGTCAACTTCGACGATGCGGTTTTCGCGGTAGAGGGGGACGAGAAAGCCGCCGCCGGGTAAGGGATCGATGTTGCCGCCAGTGGCGTAGACCTGGCCCACTTGGAACGACTGGATTTCGTTGCCTTGCGGATCGATGATCTTGAGAAGGCCCATCGAGTTGACGTAGGCCATGGTGCCGTCGCGCAGGCGATGCCCGGCGGCAATGTTGCCGACGCCGGCCGGATGCTGGAAAACCTGGTTGCCTGCGCGGTCCACAACGAGGAGGCTCCGGCGCGTCACGACGAAGGTGTGTCCGTTGGGCAAACGCTGAGCCGAAACGGGCAAGCTTACTTGCTTCTCCCAGTGCACGTCGCCCTTGAAATCGCGCTCGGTGACCCTATTGTCCAGATACTCCACGACGAGGACGCGATCCTTGCCGACGACTTGTGCGTCCAAGGGGTAACGAATCCCTTCGATTTTCCAGTGCACATCCTTGTTGTGCCGAAGCTCCATGATGCGGCCAATCTGTCCCTGGCCGGTCATTTGCGTGACCAACGTGTACCCGAGCATTCCGGGAGTTTCGTCCAATTTCGAGAGATCGACCTGGTGTTCGTGCTTGCTCCACCAGTTCAGCCAGGCCTGTCGCACTTTGGCGGGCGGCGTCTTGGCATCCGTGTAAATACCAGGGGCGTTATCACCAGCCACGCGGTGTAGGAGTTCTTCCGCTTCCCAGGCGTCCTGGCTAGGCAAGTCACCCAGGACCCGGATCAACTCGGGCACGGCGGCCTTGTCCTTGGCTTCGACGAGCGCGCGCGTAACTTGGAGGCGGAGATGAGGCGACGGCTCCTTGAGCAACGGTTCGACCAGCGCCTTGTGCGTCAGCCCGGCGGCGCGCACGAGTGCCTCTGCCGCCGCCGCCCGTTTGCGTTCCGACGGATCCGAAAGCGCGCGCACCAGCGACGGTTCGGGTTGCCCATTCTTGATTGCCAGCGCGTTAAGCGCCGACTGCAACGCGTCGTCCACTTGCCCATCGACTACAAACGGCACGTAAGCTAGAAGGGCGGCGGCCGCGCCTTTGGGTTTATGTTTGCCGATGAGATGCGCAGTGGCAACCGCTAGCCGCGCCTCGGCGCCTTCGGTAATCTGCTTCAAGCACTGTTCGGCGCGGCGCATCGCTTCTAGATCCACTTTTGGGCTCTTGACAAGCTGCACGAGAAAGGGCTTGGCGAGACTGCCGGCTTTGACAAGATCGGCGGCGGCTTTAACGCGAACCGTGTATGCCGGGTCGTTGAGCTGGTCCACTTTGGCGGCGAGCTGCGCAATCTGCTCTTCGTTGAGAGTGCGGTCTTGAAAGAAGCGAAGCAATTCCGGTCCGGAAGCGGGTAATTGATGCTGACGAAGAATGTGTTCGTAGGCGGCCAGGTCGTCAGGGCTGGGCGCTTGACCCCACCCCGGCGCGGCTGCGAAACTCAGCATAATAAGACAGTGTGCGATTCTCATTCTAGAGTTGATCTTAGCCGGAAACGCTTTCCGGCGGGAGGCAAATCTGCCAAAAACCGCCGTGTCCTTTCAAGTCGGCCCTAACAAGGACCGTCTACGGGATGACGAACGGCCTTCGCCGCGTTAACCTTACAGTGGAATCCGGCCGCGGACAGGAACTGGCCAATGCATACTGCGCACACGCACGACGAGAAGCGGGGCTGCGGGTTTGGGACCTGCGATTGTTGTGGCAACGCTTGGGAGAGTTTGGTCTGGATTGGTCCGCCGACCCCTTGCCGCCCGCCACCGAGGCACCAGAACTGCCTCCTGTGGAACTCGACACTGGATCTTAGAGCGGTTTTCCGTTGATGCGGCGATTGTAGCCGCAAGCTTCAGCTTGCGGAACGGCCGCACCCTGAAGGGTGCGGCTACAGCAACCTGAAAAACGCTCTAGGGGACTGATTCTCCCGAAGTCTCAGCGCCAATCCGTCAGCACCAATCGAATTGTTTTCGGTTCGTGTTTTTCGCTGCGCAGCGCCACGGAGTTCTGACCATCGGCGTCGACAACAAAAAGATTCGTTTCTTCGCCGCGATTGCCGTTTTCATCCAAGAGCGTGACGATGTAGGCGATGCGTTTGCTGTCCGGGCCCCACACGGCGCGCATGCCCGAGAAATTCGCGGCTTCGACGATGGCCTTGGACTTGCCGGTCGCGGTATCAGCAACGTAAAGCGTGTTGCTGTGATCTTTGTTGGAGGACACGAAGAGCGCTTTCTTACCGTCGGGTGATAAGCGGGCTGCGCCGAAGAAAATGCTCGGCTCCGGACTGAGTCGGCGGACAAGTTTGCCTTCCACGTTGACCAGATACACGCCATTGCCGACAGCCAGAAAGTGCTTGCCGTCGCGCGACCAGTCGCAAACCGTCATTTCATAGGCGCCGTCCTTCTCGTCCTTGACCATCGGCAACTTGAGCGGTTGCGTTTTCTTGGTCTCGACGTCCACGATCCAGTTCCGCCTCTTGGTCTCTGCGTCCCACGACGAGAATGCAATCTTCTTGCCGTCGGGCGACCAGACAAAACTATGCAGTTCCGCGCCGGCCATGTCCGCTACCACGCTGCTTTCTTCGGACTTCGTTACATCGCGAATGCGGAGCTTGTCGGGCGGGTAGATGCCGTTGTCTGCGAATCGGGCCAGTCCGAATGCCAAGCGCTTGCTGTCCGGCGACAGGCAGGCGCTGTGAATCTGGTAGTAATAGTCGTCGCGCTGATGGGCGCGCGCTAAGGCGGTTTCCTTCTTGCCGTCGGGCTCGACGGAATGCAAAGCCGGCCCAGCCCCGACGCTCAGGTGGAAGTAGATGCGGCCCTGTTTGCTCGGTTGCTCGACTTGCTGCTCTTGCGCCGGTTCCTTGGCTTGCAGCGGGGCGACCGGGCGGCCTTGGGCCTCTAGTGCTTGCACCTGCTGCCAATAGAATGCGGCCGCAAGGGTTGTCAGAAGTGCCAACGTCAACAGCGTCGCGTTCACGCGCAATTTGTTCCAGAACATGGTCTTCATCACTCCTCCCGCCAGTACCGCGAGCTCGGGCGTCCAAAGGCCGCTCGTCGCGGCCTTTACCGTGGTGGCTACAAGCGCGGCCGGCACACAGCCCTTGGCCGCGCACTGGGAAAGCAGCATCGCGAATAACCCGGCGGAAAGTGACAGCCCGCGCCGCGTGAGCCGTTTGCGCAATATCTCGCGCGCTTGCTCGAGGCGACTCTTGACCAATGCTGCCGACCAGCCGAGCTGTTGGGCGGCCTCGTCGCGCGCTTGCCCTTCGAGACAGCACAAGAGCAGCGGCGTCCGCAGTTTTTCCGGCAGCCTGGCCAGTTCCTCGTCGAGTACCGTCATGGCTTCGCGCAAAGACACTTCTTCAAAGGGATCGGCAACTGGCGCTTTCTTGGACTTGCCTTCATGCTGCCGGCGTCTGGCGGCAGCGGTGCGAGCCTTCCACGCCGTGCGCCGCGCAACGCCATAGAGCCAGCTTGCCAATGAGCCATCGGCGCCCAGACTTGCCGCATTCTTGGAGAGGACAAGGAAGGTGGCCTGAAACGCGTCGTCGGCCGCGCTCGTGTCGCACAGAACGCGCCGGCAGACCCCCTGGACCAGCGGCCCATGCCGGCGCACCAGGGCGGCAAACGCGGCTTCATCGCGCGATTGGGCAAAGCGCTGCAACAACTCGCCGTCCGACGCTTCCGTTGCCTTTTCGCGCACGGCCAGGCCACGCAAGAAACGAACCATGGTGTCGGAGCGCGTCGCCATACTGACATTCTCACCGGGTATTCTTGATTCTGCTACGGGATACTGCCCGCTGGAAGGGAAAGGGCGGAAGAATCGCGTTGGGACGCGTGGCAAGCGGCACTTGTCCGGAATTGTCCGGAATCATTTTCTCCGCAAGTCTAAGCAACCAAAGGACTAGCAAAAATGGCGGACAAACGGCACCCGGCACTTTCTCACGGCACTGTTTCGTCGGTTGACAGTTCAAGAAGCCTAACTCAACGGATTCCTTTCATTTGATGAATTGTGCGAGATTCTTCTGCGCAACGAATCTGTCCGCGTAACTGATGCAGAATAAACAATTTATGGAATCCGTTGCGCGCGCGCGCCCACACCCCCCTTCGCGCAACGAAAAGAAACGAATGCAACGAATTGCAACGAAATGTGTCAACGGACGGAATGTCGAAAAATGAAATTTTGAGAAAGAGCTTGCGCCAGGCCAAGTCTGGGAAAGGAGGATGAGATGGAAGGATGATCTCGAAACCTTTCGATGGAACCCTGCGGGTTGGGAATCCC
>JAKEFD010000026.1 GCA_022616245.1 Gemmataceae bacterium | reverse complement strand
TTCGGGGGCGGCGGCAGCTTGTCCTTGAGCTTTTCTTTCAGGTCCTCCGGCATGGGTTTGGCGCTGCGGCATTTGGGATAGGCACTGCAGCCCAAAAATGGTCCGCGCGGTCCGCGCTTCACCACCATCGGGCTGCCGCATTTCTCGCAGTCGACGCCGGTCTCGATCGGTTGCATGGGGTTGCCCTGCGCGTCCACGTCCTTGGCGTTCTTGCATTTGGGATAGCCGGTGCACGCCAGAAACGGCCCACGCGGACCTTCGCGCAGCACCATCGGCTTGCCGCACTTTTCGCAGACGTGGTCCGTGGGCCGCGACGCCAGCACCGGCTTGCCCTCGGCGTCGAAATTCATGGTCGTTTTGCATTCGGGGTAACGGCTGCAGCCCAGGAACGGCCCGCGCTTGCCCATGCGCTCGAGCATAGGGGCGCCGCATTCGGGGCACTTGTGCTCGGTTTCCTTGGGCGGTTCGCGCTTTTCGCCCCCCTTCTTCTTGATGTACTTGCAGTCGGGATAGCGTGAGCATCCGAAAAACTTGCCGATGCGGCTGTACTTCTCCTGGAGCGGCGCGCCGCAGTCCGGGCATTTCTCCGCGTCGGCGAGCATCTTCGTCTCGGCGACCTTCAAATCCTGCGAAAACGGCTCATAGAACTCCTGCAAGACGTCGTTGCGGGCCACCTTGCCCACTTCGATCTCGTCGAATTCCTTTTCCATGTGCCGCGTGAACTTCAAATCCATGATGTGCGGAAAATGCTCCACCAATAGATCGGTCACCTTCATGCCTATCTCGGTGGCGAAGAAACGGCGGTCCTTAAGTTCAACGTAACCGCGATCCTGGATCTTGCTGATGATGGTGGCGTAGGTGCTGGGCCGGCCGATGCCTTCCTTCTCCAGCGTTTTCACCAGCGACGCTTCGTTGTAGCGCGGCGGCGGTTCGGTGAAGTGCTGCGTCGGGTCGAGCTTCAACAGATCGAGCTTCTCCGCTTCCTTCACTTCGGGCAACAGTGTGTCTTCCTTCTTGCCCGCCGGCGTGTACACCTTGCGGAAACCGTCGAACTTCATGGTCCGGCCGCTGGCGCGAAAGGTGCCCTTCGCCGCCTTGACATCGATCGTCGTGATCGCGAACACTGCCGGCGTCATCTGGCAGCCGACAAAGCGCTGGTAGATCAGCTGATAGAGCTTGAGCAAATCGTGCGGCAGTCCCAGCTTGGCCACGCGATCGGGCGTATAGTCCACGTCCGTGGGACGAATCGCTTCGTGGGCGCCTTGCGCATCGGCCGACTCGGAATAGCGATTGGGCTTTTCGGGCAGATATTTGTCGCCGAACTTCTTCTTGATGAGGTCGCGGCACGACTTGACCGCATCTTCGGCAATGCGCGTGCTGTCGGTGCGCATGTAGGTGATAAGGGCCACAGCGCCTTCACTGCCCAGAACGACGCCTTCATAGAGGCGCTGGGCCAGCATCATGGTTTTCTTGGCGGAGAAACGCAGCCTGAGCGATGCTTGTTGCTGGAGCGTGCTGGTGGTGAACGGCGGCGGCGCTTTTTCTTGCCGGTCCTTGTGTTCGACCTTGGCGACGACGTAATCGGCGCCCTGAAGCGCCTCCACGATCGGCGTTACCTGGTCCTGGCTGTTGGCGGCGAATTTCTGTCCGTCCCACTCCACGAGATCGGTGACAAAGGCGCCTTCGGGCAAGGGGGGCGGCTCGTCAGGCGAGCCGGGAGCGTCAGCAGGCGAGCCGGGAGCGTCAGCGACCGGAGGCTGAGCGACCGGAGGCTTGGTCTTCTTTTTCTTGGGGGGCGCTGTTTTGGACCCCTTGGCCGCGACGTACGATAATTGCCGAAGGATTGCGGAAATCTTCCAATATTCTTCGGGCTTGAAGCTCTGGATTTCACGTTCCCGCTCGACGATCAGGCGGACGGCGACGGACTGAACGCGGCCGGCGCTTAAGTGCTGCGCGAGTTGTTGGCTTAGGAGCGGGCTGAGCTTGTAACCGACGACGCGGTCCAGGAAGCGGCGCGCTTCCTGGGCGGCGACCAATTCCATGTTGATCGCGCCTGCGCTGTCGAAGGCTTTCTTGACCGCGTTTTTAGTGATTTCGTTGAACGTGACGCGGCGGGTTTTCTCGTCGTTGAGCTTGAGCGATTCCTTGAGGTGCCAGGCGATGGCTTCGCCTTCGCGGTCGGGGTCGGGGGCGAGGTAGACGGTCTTGGCCCCGTCGGCGTGCTTTTTGAGCTGCGCAAGCACGTCCTTGCGATCCTTCAGCGGCCGATAGGTCGGCACCCAGCCTTCTTCGATATCGATGCCGAAGCGGCTCTTGGGCAGGTCGCGCACGTGCCCTTTGCTGGCCACAACTTCGTAGTCGGCGCCCAGGTATTTGTTGATCGTCCGCGCCTTGGCGGGCGACTCGACGATCACCAGGTTTTTCTTCTTCCTTGTTGAAGCCACAATTTACTCCACTCGATTCATCGTTTCGCGTTCGCGCGGGACTTGCGAACGCTAAACGTAAACGGCGAAACCAAGTCCTGATCTCATCCGTACAGTGTATGGACGGGATAGTCGCTCCTATTGTGCAAAACCGCAAATTCGCTACAATCGCTATTTTGGTTCGGCGACCCAAACACCTTTACTACATCGATTCGTCGGGTGTCAAGTAGTTGGATGCAAGGTAAGCGCGGAAAGGATCTCCTAAGTCGAGGTTTGCCATGGCCTACAATCCTTTTGCCAGTTTCCGGAAAAACCAAAAGTTCTGGATGGCGGTCGTGTTACTCTTGTGCATGGTCACGTTCGTTTTGTGCACGGGCGTTCAAGGCGACCTGAGCGACCGGCTTCTGAAGCTGTTCGGCGGCCACCGCGGCACGGAATTGGCGCGGCTCGACGGCCGCCGGGTCTATTCCAAGGAGCTGAACGAGCTCAAGCTGCAGCGCGACATGGCGAACGACTTCATGAAGTTTGCCTGCAGACGCGCGATCGACAACATCAACGTGCACAAGCGCGAGCTTGCCGAAAAGGACCCGGAAAAGCGCCGGATGATTCTCATGCGTCTCGAAACGAGTCAGCAGCTCTTGGAGGCACGGCTACGCAACCGGCGCTATTTTGGATCCGGGGTCAAGCTCGAAGAACTGATGGATTTCAAGATTTGGCTGCACGAGGCGGACCGGCTGAACATTCAGCTTGTTCCCGAAATCGTGCAACACATGATCGGCATGGAGTTCTTCTCAAAGTTCTCCGGATTTGCCTGGCATACGCCCGATGCCCGGGAGATCTTTTGGGAAATCCGGCGCGGCAATCCCATTACCGAAAACATGCTTCTCCAGTCGATCACCGACGAGTACCGCGCTCGCATTGCGCAGCTCGCACTCCTGCAGGCAAATCCACAGGCCATGCTCCACCGCAACACGAACGAGCTTCTTGAGTTCAAGGTCGATTTCCCGCTCCGGACCCGGGTGGTCTTGAGCCCGGCCATGCTTTGGGACAGCTTCAAAGAAACGCGTTCGGAATTCGACGTGACAGTGCTGCCTATCAACGTCAAGGATTTCGTTGAGAAAACCGGTGAGCCGACGAAACAAGAGCTGCAAGCGCTGTTCGACAAACATTACAAAGATCGCTATGATCCGGCGTCGCCGGAGCCCGGCTTCGAGATTCCGCCGAAGACCAAGGTGGAGTACGTGACGGCGGACGCGAATTCGCCGTTCTTCAAGAAGATGGCCAAAACGGCGCTGGCCCTGGAGATCGCGCCGCCCTTGTGGCCGCCGCTGTCGCCCATTTCGATGCTGAGCCGCTACGGCGTCGGCCCTGCTGCCGAACGGGCAGCGCTGGAGAGAATCTACGAGCAGCTTGGCCGGGGAAAATACCTGACCGCCTATTTGACCGAAACGAACGTTTACATGCAGACGGCCGGCTATCTCGCGCAGCGCGATCCGGTCGCGGCCGCCTCCTTGGTGGCCTCCATGACCGAACCCTTGGCCGTGCCGACCGCGGCGCTGGGCTACCTTGCCGTGGGCACGCGCAAGCACACCGAAGAACTCAAGGCCGGTTTGGCGTTTGAGTCGAAGCGCCGCTCTCCCGTCTACGCGACGATCCTGGGCAACTGCCTGGCCGGCACGCACCTGTCGACGACCGTCATGTATCGTTTCATCGATCCAACGCCGCAATTCTTGCCGATGGAAGTAGTTCGCCAAGACCTGCGCGAATCGATGGAGCGCCGGCTGGCCGAGCAATGGGTCACGAAGAACATGACGCTCTTAAAGAAGGAGATGGAAGAGTCGAAGGTGGTGGGCAAGAAGGCCGCAGTCGAGCGCTTGCTCAGGAAGTACCAGGACCAATACGGCCTGGAGCGCAGCGCCACCAAGGATTTCTTCAATCGCTTCACGGTCCAGGGGGTGAAGGAATTGCAAGCGCTCAAGGAATCCTTCGAGCGCTACCACATGCACGTCAATTTCATCGAAGGCCGCGATTTGACGCCGGAACGCACGCTGAAAGAAGACGAGTTCTGGAAGATGTTCTTCGACGGTACGGAGAGTTTTTCGGTTGCAGGCGCCAAGTACCGGGCGCGCCCCTGGCCGCCCGTCGTCGAGCCGAAGAACCCAGGTCGGCTGATGCGGCGGGAAGGGGCGGCGCTCTTGGGTCCGCGGCTGCTCATGGACCTGGAGCAGATAGTGCAAAACCAGGATCCGACCAAACCGATGCCTGCAATCTCCCTGTTCGAGAAGGCGGACAAGCCGTTCCTGATCTGGCGCACCGAGGACGAGCCCGGTTCCTATCCGGACAAGCTGGAGCAGGTGCAAGATCGCGTCGTCGAAGCTTGGAAGTTCTTGAAGGCGCGCGAGATGGCGTTGCCCGATGCGAAAAACTTCGCCGACCAACTACAGAAAGTCGGCGACGACGATCGCGATCGTCTCTTGAGCGAGTATGCCAAAAAGTTGGGCGCCGAACTCATCAAGCTGGAAGCGCTCGCGCCTTTGCATCCGAGCATCCCGCGCCACCAGTTCCAGGGTGAACGCAGCTATGGCCCGTACACGTTGCCCAAGGGCAAGTTCCTCTATCCGCGCGACGACATGGTGAGCCACTTATTGAGCATGCAGGATTTCAAGAAGCCCATCGAAACCGGTATCAAGGAAATCGACGAGATCAACAAGTCGTTGCACAATATCGGCAAGCAGAACTCCAAGAAGGTGCAGATCTTGACCAACAAGCCGCGGACGGCGTTTTATGTCGCCTGCGTCACCTACAATCCCGGTCCATCGATCATTGAATTCCAAGCAGCCTACCGACGCGCCTTGCCAATGGGCTTGCTGACGGACACGTTCCTCGAGCATTCTCAGGAGGAGGCCGGCAAGCGCGTCCGGCAGGCCCTGCTGGAACAACTTCGCGAGCAACTCGATTACTGGATAACCGAAGGCGAAGAACGCAAGAACTTCGACGAGAGAGACGCTTCGTAGTTTGTGTTCTTTGCGCCTTAGCGCCTTTGCGTGAGGTCTCGCAAAGACGCAAAGTCGCAAAGAACTACCGTAGCAACACGCTCCATACGCGGTTATTATTGCTGTCCGCGATAAATAACCGGCCGGCGGCGTCGACGAAGCAGCCGTGCGGGCGGTCGAAACCGGCCTCCGTGGCGCGTGCCCCGGCGGGCCCCGCGCCTTTCCGGCCCCCCGCGACCGTGCTCACTACGTTGGTCTTGGCGTCGATCTTGCGAATGGCGTGGTTCTCGCCATCGACGACATAGATGTTTCCTTTCGCGTCGCAACGAATTCCCTTGGGACCTTGAAAGACAGCCTTTTGTGCGTCGCCGCCGTCGCCGGAGTAGCCCCACGCGCCGTTGCCGCCGATGGTCGAGATGATTCCGCGGGCATCGACCTTGCGAATCGAACTGCCTTCACGCTCGCAAATGTAAGTATTCCCGCGGCCGTCCACGCAGACCGCGCGAGCGCCGGGAACGATGGCTTTATCCGCGGGACCGCCGTCGCCCAGTTTGTCGCGCGGCAACGCGGTTTTCAGTTTCAAGCCAGCCACCCTGCCGATGCCGGCGAACGTTGCGATCTTGCCGGTGGCGGGATCGACGCGGCGGATGCGCCAGTCGGCAACGTCCGCAATCAACAGGCCGCCTTTCTGGTCAAGGCAGCAGTCGTTGGGTTCGCGCAACATGGCTAGTTTCGCGGGCCCGCCATCGCCGGAGTAGCCCTTCTTGCCGTTGCCGGCGATGGTGCTGACGACGCCGGTCTTGCCGTCCACTTTGCGGACAACGGCGTTGAGCCGATCGACGATGTAAAGGTGTCCGGTCTGGTCGCGGACGACGGCATAGGGTTCGTTGAAGGTGGCGTCTTTTGCTGGCCCATCGTCCCCTGAGTAGCCCTTCTTCCCCGTGCCGGCGACGGTGGAGATGACACCTGTCTTCAGATCCACTTTGCGGATGCAGTGGTTTTCCGCCTCGGCAATGTAGAGAATGTCGCCGGCGATCTCGCAATGAAAAGGCTGCGCGAGCGTCGCCTGCGCCGCGGGCCCGCCATCGCCGGTGAAACCCTTCTTTCCCGTTCCGGCGACGAGTGCGAGCACCCCGAGCGTGTCTTGGGCAAGGCTAAGCGTTGCAAGGCACAACCAACAAACCGAGGCAAGACATCGCATGGAATTCTCCAAGTCCGGGCTCCGCGAGTCGCGGCAAACGATGCAAAGCAGTGGGGGCGGCGAGTATTATTCCAGCGCCGCCGCTTTCCCGCCCTATTTTTCCATACTTTTTTGCTCAACTTGGCAAGCGCTTATGTCCGTTGATTGCGATAGGACATCTTCTTTGTCCCAAGGAAGGGAAACTCCGTCATGACGGCGCTTCGCACCCAAGCGCGACATTGTTTCACACTCTGTTTCCTTTTCTATTTCGGGACGGTGGGATCGGCGGCGCAAGCACCCACGTCCGAAGCAGGTCAACCGACTCCCGACGAATCGCAAAACGTCGCTGAATGCTGCCACGGCTTCGATTTTTCGAAGGTCCCGCCGGTGCGGGTTTTTCCGCGGCTGGGATTCTCACCGAACCTGCCGAGCGGGCCAGGATACTATTCACTTCGCGACATGCTTATCGGTGACTACCGGGAGGGGCCGCCGAAGTTCCCGTATGCGCCCATCTCACCGAATGCGTTTCCGTTTTACGACGCCGATTTCCGCTATCTCGATTCGCCCAAGAACACGCAGCACGATTGGGCGGATGTCTTGCATCGCATGCGCGTCGGCGACAACTGGTTGTTCGCCACGGGCGGCGAATTTCGCTTTCGCTATATGCACGAAATCAACAGCAGGCTGAGCGGCCAAAGCAATGACTACAATCTGATCCGAACGCGCATTTACGGCGACCTATGGTTTCAGGATCGCGTGCGCGTCTATACCGAGTTTCTGGACGCGCGCAGCCACCATCAAGAACTCGCGCCTCAAGCAGTGGATGTTGATCGCGCTGATTTGCTCAATGCCTTCGTCGATGTCAAGCTCGGCGAACTGGCCGGCTATCCCGCATATGTCCGCCTGGGGCGGCAGGAACTCATGCTGGGCTCGCAACGCCTCGTTTCGCCGCTCGACTGGGTCAACACGCGCCGCACGTTTAACGGCATACGCGGTTTTCGGCAAGGCGAAAAGTGGGACGTCGACTTGTTCTGGCTGCAGCCGGTGCTGCCCGATCCTTCCAACTTCGATTCGATCGATGACGAGCAGAACTTTGCCGGGGCCTGGATAACGCATCGGCCGGACAAAGGCGTCTTCCGCGATTTCTATTACCTGTATCTGGACAACAACAATGCGGTCACACAGCTTGCGGGCCCGCGCGCGCTGGTCCGCGCGCCTAGCACGACTCATACGATTGGCACGCGCTGGTTCGGAAACCGCGGGCGCTGGCTGTATGACGCGGAGGGAATGGTGCAATTGGGGCAACGCGGGCCGCAGGACATTGTCGCCGGCGCGGGCACCGTGGGCGGCGGCTACCACTTCGCCCAATTGCCGATGAACCCAGTGTTTTGGGTTTATTACGACTATGCCAGCGGCGACCGCAGCCCCAACGCCGGCGCGGAGTACAACACGTTCAACCAGCTATTCTCGTTTGGCCACTACTACATGGGTTGGATTGACCTCGTTGCCCGCCAGAACATCCACGACTTCAATCTGCACCTGTATTTGTATCCGACCAAGTGGATCACGTTCTGGACTCAGTATCACATGTTTCACTTGGACAGCCGCTTTGACGCGCTCTATAACGCGTCCGGCGCGGCAATACGCCGCGACCCGACCGGCCGCGCGGGCACGGACGTGGGCAACGAACTGGACCTGTTTCTCAATTTCCACCTGAGCCCGCACCAGGACATACTGGTGGGCTACAGCAAATTGTTCGCGGGCGATTTCATTCGCGGCACGAGGCCGGGGCAATCGCCGGAGCTGTTCTACGTGCAATACAGCTTTCGCTGGTAGGCGCTAGCCGCCGGCAACGCCGACTTGCGTACGCTCGTGGAACGCACGGCGGCCTTTGATTTTCTGCGCGATGGCGTCGAGTATGTCTATTTTCAAACGCGGCACCTTCACCAGTCCGAATTCTAAAGCTATTTTCTTAAGATCGGCGGCTCGCAGGTGCAAGAGCCCGGCTAATTCCGAATCGACGGTCTCGTAGCGGAACCCGGCATCAAGAGCGCTTTGGTAAAGGGACGTGACGAGCTGGGTCGCTTCCCGAATCAAATCTTCGCTGGACTTGGCCGGCTGTGCCGCCTTGCGCGCACGCGCGACTTTGACCGGCAGGATTCCCGTCTGCCGATAATTCTGGGCTTGCTGGATGAGCGCGCACCAATCCGTCAGCTTCATGGACTGAAATGGCTCAAGGCTTTGGATCAAGCCGTCGAACTCGTTGACGATGTGTTTGCCGCCGCCAGCGTCGCTGAGGAAGCCGGCGAGGTTACGCAAGAAGGCTTGCAGGTTGGCGACGATCATGGATCACCATGCGGGAAAGCATTTCATTGACAAGGTCGCTAAAAACGGGCTTGAGTTCGACATCGAAGGCGGCCAGCGCGCGTTTCTCGGCGGCGTCGGCAAAAGCGTTTTTGTTTGGCACAGTCTCCTGGAATAGATAGACCGGCTCTTGCCAGACTTCCTGGCAATAGGTCTGCAAGTTGTGCCATAAGTTGGTTTCGCGCCCGGTGAGCTTCGTCTGACGGTAGACGCGATTGCCCAAAACACCGAGGATGGCAAGCTGCGGACAGACGCCTTGGCTTTTGAGCAGCTTGAGCCAACCGAGCAAAAGAGGAACGGCATCGGCGGATGGTTTGTCCAGGAGCACGGGGATTAGTACGAAGTCGGCGCAGGCCAATGCGTTGATGCACGAGGTGGTGATCCGGGGCGGACAGTCGAGAAGGATGCAGTCAAAGCGATCCTGGACTTCCGGCGCATGCAGCGCCTCGCGCAAGACATAGCGAACGTCTCTTAGGTCCGGATTGATGAGCCAACGGGCTTTCAAGTCTTCTTCCACTTGGAGAAGCGACGTGTTGGCGCCTAAAACGCAACTGGATGGTGACGGGTGCCACGGCACCAGATTGCGCCAAACCGCCTGGACAAGATCCCCTTTCGCCTTGAGGACGTTGCCAAGCAGTTTGCCTTCGCCCGCCTTCAGGTCCTGCACCTGGCTGGGACCAAGACAAAGCTCCGTCAAGGTGCCCTGGTGGTCCAAGTCCGCGAGCAACACCCGCTGTCCTTTTTTCCACAACATGCCGCCGAGATTGGCGGTTAGGGTCGTCTTGCCGACGCCGCCTTTCAGATTCATGACGGCGACGATGGGGGCGCTTTGGCCAGTCAAGGGACGGAAAAGAGGAATCGGTTTGGTCGGCGGCTTTTCCCAGAAGCGGCCTTCAGTTTCCATGATTTGCTGGAATTGCCGGGCGAGGATTTGCAAGTGTCGGCCGCGTCGCTCGAATTCCTGTTGCAGTTTTTGGTGGCGCGTTTTGTACTTGGCGAGCAGCGCCGCCTGCGACGCGGCTTCCACTTTTCCTTTGTCATTGTCGCGGCTGAGCGCTCGTATCTTTTCCAGTGCGCGTGACCGATCCGTTTCACGATCTGTTTTCTGCGCGTCCAAAAGCCCTAGAAGACTCTTGTTCTTGTCTTGCTCTTCGCTGCACTTTTCTTTAGCGCGCTCCAAGTCGTTTGTTAATCGCTCCTTTTCTCTTTGCCAGTCTTTCATTTTCCTTGGAAAGATGAACCAACGCAGCCAGCGGCCAACGACGAGCAGTCCCAAGCCGCCAATGAGCACGCCGATCACGAGGGCGGCGATGCGCTCGCCGGTCCAGTTAGTGGCGACGTTGACGAGGAAGTCGGCGAAATCCTTGAGCACGGCGGCACCTGAAACGCGACTGTCGGGGCCGTGTCATTCTTGGTGGTTATGTGTAAGGGGTCAAGCGAAAACGACATTCGATCAACAATTACGGCAAGAACTCAGACGCGGGAATCATCGCGACAATCTGCCCATCCAGAACAAACGGGATCTGGTCCTGCGCGCGATAGTCGATGCGCTGCTGATACCCGGCGACCAAGGAATGATTTGAGTAACATTCGACTTGGTTGTCGACGAGGTTAATGATCCAGTAATGCGCGATGCCGGCGCGAGCGTAGATCCGGCCCTTTTCTTGCCGGTCTTGCGTTAAGGAGGTTTCCGCCACTTCGACGAGCAGGCCCACGTCTTGCGGCTGGGGATGGCGATGCAAGTACGTCCGTTCATCGCCGCGCACGACGCCGATATCCGGCTCGGGTTCGCTGTCCGCCGTGGTAATAGCCGATTGGATGCGAATTTCCCAGCCTGACGGGAGGCGATTGCTCAGCGCTTTGCTGGTCATTTGAATGACGCCGTCGCTTGGGGGTTTGCGCGGCATTTTGGGAACGATCCATCCTTCGAGTAGTTCAACGTTGTCGTTTTCGGACAAGATGCCGGTGTCGATCATGTGATGGTATTCCGCAAGCGTGAATCGGCGCATGGGCGGCGGCGGGCCGGAAGGCGGCAAGTTTGGAGGCGCTTTCGTGGACATAGTTCCCTCCTTGCAGCCAGTCTACCCACTCGAATGGCAATGTCCACCGGGCATTAGGCACGAAACGAAAACAAATCCGGCTCGATTTGAAAGAAACTCGCGAGCAGTCCGATTTGTCGCCGTGTGAGTTGTCGTTTACCGGTCAATACCGCGGAAATCGTCGATTCCGTGATGCCGGTCTCACGGGCCAAGCCGACTTGGCTCAAATCGCGAAGATCTAAAAGGAAACGCAACATTTCCGCGTCCGAGGCTGGCGGGATTGGATGGTTTTCTTCTTCGTATTTCTCAACGAGATCGGAGAGAACATCCAAATAGTCGCGTTGGCCCGAATTCAGACGTGGTCGATCGACCAAATCGTCGATAACGCAAATGGCCTGATCCAATTCCTGGTCGGACCGAATTGGGCGAAGGGGAAAGCGCAGGATCAACTCGAGGTACGAATCCCGCGCTTTTCCTTTCCTGTTAACGATCTTGCGTGTCATGTCGATCTAGTTGGTTATTGACCTATGAAGCTTCCTCGTCCTTTTTGGGGAGACGGAAGGAGTCATCCTTCCATTTCTCTTCGTCGTATTCCGCATGGGTGAGCACATTACGGATGAAGATTTTTTGTCGCTCGAAATCGATAACGGTGATCAATCGGTACTTGTTTCCACCGATGTCGAACACAGTAAACTGATTTACCTGATCGACCTTTCGCCCGAACACCTTTTGCATGTCCTTCGGATCGCTCCAGGTTGCTTGCCTTAACATTTTGAACCATGCTCTGAGTGGGCTTTCGCCACTTTGATGGATTTCCCAAAACTCACGTAGCTTTTTCCGTGAGATCACGTGCATGATCTGTCTCGCTCATGTAGTTCATCTTTTGGTTTCTCCGTTCTTCGCTTACTAATGAAATTCGAGCCTTCATCGACATCGCACTAATCAGCAGTTTCCCTCCTTGCCCTTTCGGTGGCCGATTGATTATTCGCAAATTGCGAAGAAGTGTCAAGTGCCGATTGCAACTTGTGCAGCGGACCGAGCCCATAAAGCTGCGGCCAGCGCCACAACACCGTGAGCACGACGAGAATGGTCGCGACGCCGCCGCCGACCACCGCCTCGATGGGTCCAAATAGATTGGCGGCGAGGCCTGACTCGAAGCCGCCTAACTCATTCGACGAGCTGATGAACACGGTGTTGACCGCCGCCACCCGGCCGCGCATCTCGTCGGGCGTGAGCGTTTGCATGAGCGTGCCGCGCACCACGACGCTGATGTTGTCGAGCGCGCCGGTCACGCCGAGCATCGCGAACGAGAGCGCGAAGTTTTCCGACAGGCCGAAGACCACTGTGGCGGCGCCGAAGCCGGCCACTGCCAAAAGCAAGGTGCGGCCCGGGCGGCGCATGGGCGGTCGGTGAGACAGCACGATGGCGATGAGGACTGCGCCGATAGCGGGAGCGGCCCGCAGCCAACCCAGACCGGTCGGGCCGGCGTCCAGGATGTCCTTGGCAAAGATCGGCAACAACGCCACCGCGCCCCCGAAGAGTACGGCAAACAGGTCCAGTGTGATTGCTGCGAGCAACAGCTTGGTCCGCCAGACGAAGCGCAGGCCGGCCAAGAGGGATTCGAACGATCGAGCAACCGCTATTGGCTTGGCGACGTGCGGCTGAATGGGGGACAGCACGCTGACACAAGCCAGGGCGCAAACGGCTGCGAGTAAGTAGGCGAGAAGTGCATGTCCAGTGGCGCCGATGACCAGGCCGCCCAGCGCCGGGCCGGTGACGTTGGCGATTTGCCAGCCGGTGCTGTTCCACGTAACGGCGTTGCCCAGCGTGCCGAGCGGTACGACTTGCGCCAAGAGCGAAGCGCGGGCCGGCGCGGTGAAGGCCCGAGCCGTGCCGGCCAAGAGAAGGCAGACGAAGACCAGCTCCACCGGGCCTTCGAGTGCGGACAGCGCCGCGAGCGCGAGCGACGCCAACGCCGCTGTTGTCTGCGCTAGTTGAAACACCAGCTTGCGGCTGTAGCGGTCCGCGGCCTGCCCTGCCGGCAAGGCCAAGAGCAAAACGGGCAAGAATTGGGCCAGGTAAGCCAGTCCCAGGTTCCAAGCAGATCCGGTTCGTTCATACAACTCCCAACCGACCACGACCGCCTGAATTTCGCTGCCGATGCTGGCCGTCACGCCGCCGGCCAAGAGACAGCGATAATCGCGATAACGCAGGGCGGCGTACGGGTCGTGTCCTTCCAATGAAATCCTCGCAGATTATCATTGCAATCGGGCAACGATTCCTTGATTGAAATATTGATAGACAAACTCCGAGTGAATGCGCCTCAAACTAACGCCGCCTGGTCCACGATTCTTGGCCGTATTTCTCTTCCACCAACCTGGCCGCCAGGTCGCGCGGCCACGCCGTCAATTCTTCGCGCGCGTTCCAGCACTCGCGGAGTCTGCACTTGAGGTCGTGCACGCGCGCCGGCACATTCATCAAGAAATCGCGATGTGCCCGGCCGCCGCGATACTCCGGTTGCCTTGCCGGCAGCTTCAAGTAGCGTTCCACCAACGCGAAATCAAAGTCATAAAGCAATGAGCCGTGGTGCAAGAGGTTATGGCGCTTGCGTTGTTGCGCATTGCCGGACAGCTTGCGTCCACGGTACGCCACATCACTTATGCCTGCCGGTTCGACACCGGGCAGGACAACTTCGAGAGAAGCCGCCATCTTTCCCAGCAGCAATCGATACGAAGCGCGCACGTCGCCAAGGGCGGCATGCAGCGAATACGGAAGGATCAACGAATAGAGCAAGCAGCCAGACCCCAGGAGCACCGTCCCGCCGCCGCTGGCGCGGCGTGCAAGCGGTAGGCTGTCGCTGCGACAGCGCGCTTCGTGCACGTCCTCGGCCAGCCGGCAGCCCGCGCCGAGTACCAAAGCGGTAATGGGAAACTCCCAGAAGCGCAGCAAGGGCACTAGCTCGCCCCGCCCCGCCGCGTCTTCCGCATGAAGCAGCAGGGCCTCATCCAATGCGAGATTGCTGGGCAGATCGGGCAGTGTTAGATCAAGGAAGTGCATGCGCGCCGTTGATTGCCGAACTGTGTTTACGTTTCGCGCTCACTTGTCCCTTGGCACGGCATGACCTCTAGCGAGCCGCGAATCGTTACCGGAATTCTTCCGCGTTGCGTCGGTTGAGCAAAGCGACAAACGCCCAGATGCAATAGGTCAAAAGCAACGCAAAAATGAGGAAGTTGATGAAAAACCCGAGCACGCGCGGATTGCCCATGCCAAATGCTGCCGGGCGCGATAATTCCACGAACGCGCCGATAAGAAATAGAATGCTGGCGACGCCGCCGAATCCGGAGACGATCAACGTCATGATGCGTCCCCAATTGCTCCGGTTCAAGACGCCGACGCTCGCGGTGATGGCCATCGATCCCCACACCAGGACGATCAACGTGAAGATGATCATCATGGCGAAAACTTCACCGAACAATGGTATCCCAATAAACGCGCCCTGAGGGCCGCCGTGCGAGCCTGCGATGACGACCGCCATGAGCAAACACATGCCGAGCAACAAGTCCAAACTGCCGACGACGATGCCGAAGACACCGACGCCCGTGACCGATCCCGAGCGCTCACCCTCGTAACGGCGACGCCGTCTGGGGCGGTCATAGTCGTCGTCATCCCAGTCGTGGCGGGGCATTGAATGCTCCTTCACGGGTGAACAACTCCTGGATTTCCCCGGCATGCAAGAATACTGGCGCAAAGAGGGAGTTTCAATAGCACGAGATTCTCTTTGCGGAAAAATCACGAATGTGTAACCATATCCCTTGCACATGAACACACTCCACAACCTCCTCGATGCCGCCGACTCCGCCCTGTACGACGTCCGCACCACGGCCGACGGTCCCGCGGGGAGCTTGCCGCTCACGCCAGAGCTGTTGCGCGAAGCGCCCAGCGGCGATATCTTCGGCCTCTCGATGGACGTCGGCATGGGCTGGAACCCCGCCGAACTCAACCGGCCCGAGTTCCTGATCCTGAGCACCCAAGGCGGCCTGCGCGGCCCCGACGGCGCGCCGGTGGCGCTGGGCTATCACACTGGCCACTGGGAAGTCGGCCTTTTGATGAAGGCCGCGGCGGAAGAGTTGCGCCGCCTGGGCGCCATCCCGTTCGCCGGCTATTGCACTGACCCGTGCGACGGCCGCACACAAGGCACTGTCGGCATGATGGACAGCTTGCCGTATCGCAACGACGCCTCGATGGTTTTACGGCGCCTGATTCGCTCGCTGCCGACGCGCAAGGGCGTTCTGGGCGTGGCTACCTGCGACAAGGGCTTGCCGGCTATGATGATGGCGCTGGCGGCTATGCACGATCTACCGTGCATCATCGTGCCCGGCGGCGTCACGCTGCCCCCCACGGAAGGCGAGGACGCCGGCAAGGTGCAGACCATAGGCGCCCGCTTTGCGCACGGCGAAATCACCTTGGAGAAAGCCGCCGAGTTGGGTTGCCGGGCCTGCGCCTCGCCCGGCGGCGGCTGTCAGTTCCTCGGCACCGCGGCCACTTCGCAAGTTGTCGCCGAGGCGCTCGGCATGGCCTTGCCGCACTCGGCACTCGCGCCGTCCGGCCAGCCCATCTGGCTCGACCTGGCGACGCGCTCGGCCCGCGCGCTTTTGGAGCAATATCGCCGCGGCGTGAGCATGCGCCGCATTCTCACGCCCGCAGCTTTGCACAACGCCATGGCCGTCCACGCTGCATTCGGCGGCTCGACAAACTTGCTTTTGCACATTCCCGCCGTCGCCTACATGGCCGGTTTGGAGCGGCCCACGGTTGAGGAATGGCATGCCCTCAACCTGTGCGTGCCGCGCCTCGTCGATGCCCTGCCCAACGGCCCGATCGGCCATCCCACCGTGCGCGTTTTCCTGGCAGGCGGCGTGCCCGAAGTGATGCTGCACCTGCGCGACCTCGGCCTCCTGGATGAATCTGTCCTCACGGTCACGGGTTCGACTCTCCGCGAAGTGCTCGACTGGTGGAAGTCGTCCGAGCGCCGCCGCAAACTGCGCGAGGTGCTCAAGAAAAACGATCACGTCGATCCCGACGACGTGATCATGAGTCCGCGCCGCGCCAAGGAAAAAGGACTGACCTCCACGGTGACCTTTCCGCGCGGCAATCTTGCCCCGGAAGGATCGGTCATCAAGAGCACCGCCATCGATCCAAGTGTGGTCGACGCCGACGGCGTCTATCGCAAAACCGGCCCGGCGCGCGTCTTCACCACCGAGCGTGCGGCGATTACCGCCATCAAGAGCCAAGGCCCCGAGCGCATCAAGGCGGGCGACATCATCGTGCTTATCTGCCGCGGACCGATGGGCGCAGGCATGGAAGAGATTTACCAGGTCACGTCGGCCCTGCGGCATCTGTCCTTCGGCAAACACGTCGCGCTCTTGACCGACGCCCGCTTCTCCGGCGTCTCGACCGGCGCCTGCATTGGCCACGTCGGTCCCGAAGCGCTCGCCGGCGGCCCTATCGGCAAGGTCAAGGACGGCGACAAGGTCCGGATCGTCATCGACCGCAACAAGCTCGAAGGCACGATCGACATGATTGGCGAGCCCGCAGCCCCAGCAAGGGAGTTCACCCCTGACGAAGGCACGCGCGTGTTGGCGCAACGCCCGACGCGCCCCGATCTGGCCCCAGACCCAAATCTGCCGGACGACACTCGACTCTGGGCGGCACTGCAACGCGTCGGCGGGGGCACATGGGGAGGCTGTGTGTATGATGTCGACGAGATTGTGAGAAACCTAACTACCAAGTAGCACGAATCACGGCTTCGCCGTCAATGAGGCGCAGATCAGTTCTTTGCCGCTGCGCACAAAAATGTGACGGTTGGCAAACGCCGGAGGAGACCAATTGACCTTTCTCCCCGCAAACGGAAAAGTTGGCTCCAAAACCGCGACCCGGCTAATCTCCTTGTAACCTTGCGCAGTCAGCTCGGCACGTATCAACTCCCCTCGGTCCGTGTACAGCAACACGGAATCTCCGTTTGGCGTCAGGTGAATGCTCGCCCCATTCTTGAGGTCGGTTACCTTGGCAGTCTCCCAAACTTGCTTGCCGGTGCTGGCTTCAAGGCAAATCAACTGGCCCGACGATTTGGCGGAGAACAGATGGTCGCCCCGGAATAGTGCCGTTGAAGTATGGCTCAGTATCCTTCGCGCGGGAGCATTGGATTCCGGCCAGAGTATCGACGCGGCAGGCCGGTCGGCATCCAGCTGGAACATCAGCCCGCCGATCAAGAGGCGGTCCTTGTGAAAAACCGGAGTGGACACCGCATAATCGGCAGTGGTAAAGAGCCGCTGCCGCCAGTAGGTCTTGCCCGTCGCTGGGTCCAACGAAGTCACCGATGCTTGCGTCCAGACGATCAGCTGTCTTTTCCCCCCAGAGGTAATCATAATGGGCGAGCTGAAAGTCAAAGTTTCGTCCAGTGCCTTCCAAACTTCCTTGCCGGTGTCCTTATGGAACGCGACAACGCCCGTGCCGGGTTTCACGCCGATAAAAAGGATCAACAGATTGCCTTCGATCAACGGCGATGGCGTGCCCGGGGACCACTCAATCTTGTAGTCCGTTTCCGAGCCTTCCCACAGAATACACTTTGCCATTCTGGACAATGGGTGTCGCGACGGGGCCGCTTTCTTGTGCTGGGTCAAACGCCCAATCGGGATAGGCCACCTCATAGGCGTGCGTCCAGAGCGCCTTGCCGTTCGTTTCGTCAAAACAATGGAGCCGTTCTTTGGGCTTGGGCTTAACTACGTGGAAATCGGCCAGGTAGACCCGGCCTTCAGCCACGACCGGACTGGAAAAGCCCCACCCGACCGGTGCGCGCCAGCGGACCTTCAGTCCATCGGCAGGAAACGTTTGCAGAAGGCCGGTTTCAGCGCACGAACCGTCGCGATTCAATCCGCGCCACTGGGGCCAATCGTCCGCGTGGAGCGCGGCCAACGCGAGCAACGCTAAAGCGACGGCAGCGGTAAGTAGCGTTCTTAGGGACCGATGCATTATGAACTCCAGCAAACAGCACTTAGTTTATTGAGGATCAGTTAGATAAAGCCATGGTCACCCAAACCACGAGTGCTACGCCCACGCCGTCGCGTCGGTGAGGTGTACTTGCAATTCGAGGAGTGGGTGTGCGGCCTGTGCAATGACGAGTAGTTGCAACCGGGATGCTGACACGCCCACGCCTCGCGCTGCATGGTTACGCCGCGGGCGCTTTGGCGTGGGCGTGGCACCGGACTTTGGATTTCTGAGGATTAATTGCATCTGGTCGATGGACTATCTTGCCCCATCCACCTCATCCGCACCAAAAGGAATGGGTACAACCCGAACAAGCCAAGAGGCTGTCAAGCATGTGCCGATCAAGAAATATAGGCAATTGCGGCAAAAAGATCGATGGACCTGGCGAACAGCGCATCTGTCACGCTCGGCGTGATCCGAGGATTTTGCCAATTTCCTGCAAACCGACTAGTTGACAAGTACTTTCCATTCATGTTAGGTTGGAATTTAGGGCACTGTCTTTGCCTCTTGGCCTGGGCGCCACGTCACGACGGCCAGGGGTCAGCTCGGGATGAGCGAAGCGACGACACGTCCTTTCAAGGAGTTCTCTTCATGGCGACACCGCAACCCGGGGTGTGGGGCATCGATTTGGGGCAATGCGCTCTCAAAGCCATCCGCCTGGAATTCGTCAACAACGAAGTCACTGCCACTGCTTTCGACTACATCGAGCATCCGAAGATTCTCAGTCAGCCCGACGCCGACCCGGACGAATTGACCCGCGCGGCGCTGCAGCAGTTTCTGTCGCGCAACACCTTGAAAGGCGACGTGGTCGTCATCAGCGTGCCGGGGCAAAGCGGTCTGGCGCGTTTCGTCAAGCTGCCGCCGGTCGAAGAAAAGAAAATCGCCGACATCGTCCGCTTCGAGGCCAAGCAGCAAATCCCTTTCCCGCTCGAGGAAGTCGTTTGGGACTTTCAACGCGTGGGCAGCGGCGTGGTGACGGACGGTTTCGCCATGGAGACCGAAATCGGCCTGTTCGCCATGAAACGCGACATGGTCAACCGCGCCATCCAGCAGTTTCGCGACGTCAACGTAGAAGTGCATGTCATTCAAATGGCGCCCTTGGCGCTTTGCAATTACGTCGCCTACGACCTCTTGAACAAGACCGGCACCGGTGCCGGCCAGACCGCCGACGGCAAAGGCGGCTGCATCGTCGCCCTCGATATCGGCACCGACAACTCCAACCTGGTCATCACCGACGGCGAGAAGATCATCTGGCAGCGGCCCATTCCCATCGGCGGCAACCATTTTACCCGCGCCCTCACCAAGGACATGAAGCTCACCTTCGCCAAGGCGGAGCATTTGAAGCGCAATGCCGTCAAGTCGCCCGACCTCAAGAAGATTCTCGCTTCGCTGCGGCCCGTGCTCAACGACTTCGTCGGCGAAGTGCAGCGCTCGCTCGGCTACTTCACCAACACGCATCGCGACGCCCAAATCCAATTCATGATCGGCATGGGCAACGCCTTCCGCCTGCCCGGTATGCAGAAGTATCTCCAGGAGAAACTGCAGCTGGAAGTGAAGAAGCTCGGCAGCCTGGAACGCGTCAAGGGCGACGAGGTCACCAAGGCGCCAGCGTTTGCCGAAAACGTGCTCAGCTTCGGCGTCGCCGTCGGCTTGTCGCTGCAAGGGCTCAAGCTGACCCGATTGCAAACTAACTTGCTGCCCGGCGAGATTCGCGTGGAGCGGCTGATTCGCGCGAAGAAGCCGTGGGCGGCGGCGGCCGCCGCCGCGCTTTTGTTGGCCGTCGCCGGTCTCACGGTGGGCTATAGCTTCGAGAAGCGTGCCGTCACCGGCAGCAAGATCGATGCGGCGATGACCGAAGCCAAAGGAGTTATCGAAAAATCCCGCGGCTATAACACGGAGCGGGACGGCCATGTACAAAAGGGCCAACAATCGAAAGAGGTGGTGCGCAAAATTGCCGCGGGCATCGAGGAACGCTTCAATTGGCAGCTCTTT
The DNA here is from genome assembly GCA_022616245.1 of Gemmataceae bacterium. Classification (GTDB taxonomy): domain Bacteria; phylum Planctomycetota; class Planctomycetia; order Gemmatales; family Gemmataceae; genus JAKEFD01. The sequence continues at coordinate 30,667 of JAKEFD010000026.1, read as the reverse complement.
CACCAATACGTGAACATGTCGTTGCCGCGACCCAACGGCGACAAGCTGACGCGCATCTCCCGGCGCAAGGATCGCCCGAAGGAAACCTACGATACAGCGGAGGCCAAACGCGCCTTCCAAATGCTCGAGGAAAAACGCTTCGCGAAAAACACCGGCGTGGCGGACCCGAAAGAAGCCGCCAAAGCCGACGAGTTTATCAAAAAGCACTTGATCCAGATCAACATTGAAGGCATCACCCCCCTCTACACCGAGGATCTGGCCACCTTCTTCCAGAATGTTTACAAGGTAACCGACCTTCTGCGCGGTCTGAGTCCGGCCGAGCGCGAAATCGTCGAAAAACTCGGCAAGGCCCAGGACCAGGCCGCCGTCGACGACGCCAAAACGAAATTGCCGCCCAAGGCGTGGGTAATTGAGATTCGCGGCTACACCTATCACAAAGACGGCGTAGCCTTCGTCGAGAATACCATTCTCGAAAACCTGGCCCTGCCGGAGATGGTCGACAACAAACTAACCAAGGAAATGGAGAAGCATATCAGAAACCGGATTTCGTTCCTGTTTGTGTTCAATAACATCTCCGTGCAGAATCCGGATCCGAACATGTTTGCACATATCCAGCGCAGCATGTTGCGGAGTTTGTTAGGCGAGGCAGGCTTCGGCATGGGCGGCGGCATGGGCGAGGCTGGCATGAAAATGCCTGCCGCAGCAGGAGGCCAAGCAGCGCCGGCCGCTCCCGCCGCACCAGGCGGTGAAGCTGCGCCAGGTGCCGGGCAAGAAAAGCCGGCGCGCGACGGTTGGCGGCCCATCGGCGAGATCGCGGCTTCCGTGTTTGGCGAAGGCGGCTTCGGCATTGGCGGCTTGGGCGGGGGACTGAACGTTCCCCCCCTGGGTGACGCGGTCGGCGGCGGCCCAGGCGTTCTGCCGGCGCCCGGCGCTCCCGTGATGCCCGGAAAAGGTCCGGCTTTCGTGGCGCCGGCTAATGCCAACAGGCAGCCGCGCACCGAGTTCATCATTTTCTTTGTGTGGCGCGAACCATTGCCGGAGGAATCCACACCGGCCACTCCGACCGAAACCCCGGCCACGGATGCGCCGGCCGCCGAGCCGAAAAAACTATAACGCCCCTTTACAAAGTTATTGCGAACCATCCACTGAACGCGAACAAAGGTTGTGCCATGAAAGTCGATAAAGAAGTTCTTCTCAAACACAAGTTCTGGGTAGCGCTGGGCGTCACCGTGCCGCTGGCGCTCGTGGCGCTGTTCGTGTTGCTTACCGCGGTGAGCGCCGACATCGACAGTCGCCGAAAACAGCTTAAAGACCAACACGATCAGTTCAAGAGCATCACCGATCCCGCAACACCGGCCATCATCGAGGAGGAAAGAGTAAAGGCCGACGACGAAAAGGTAAAGGAGACCGTGGTTCATAGGAAGGCTTACGCAGCGCAGGCGGGGCTGTTCCGCTGGCCGGAAGCCATCGAAAACGAATTCGATTTCCAGAACGGCTACTTTGCCTACGACATCAAAGCCGTGCGCAAGAAAGATCCCGATCCGGCCGGCGTCGATCCTCCGAAGAACGAAGACCGGCTCGTGCACGGCGTCATTGTCGATGTGCGCAAGGACTTTATCCTCGTGAAAGGCTACGACAACAAGGACTACAAGTTCCGGCGCATTCCCCGGCCGAAAATCAGCATTTCCGGCGATGAGACCAAAGACAACCAGGATTTTCGAGAATTGATGCCCAAAGACAAAGTCACCGTCCTTTACGATGACGGCAAATACTTCAACGACGCGCTCACCGATTCCGAGCAGGGTGTCTACGTTTCACCGGGCGTTTATCACAATCAGATCAAATCGATTCTGGAACAAGTGGAGCCCATGAACGGCAAGGGCGAAGGCGTCGTCCAGCTGCGCGGCTGGTTCTATGAGCTGGATCGCGAGGGCAAAGTCATTCTGCCGATGTCCCGAATGCCGTTTCTAAACTTTCTTCCCGGCAACGGCTGGGAGCATATCGATTTGGACATCAGTCAAGAGGCCTGGATTGCTCAAGAGGATTTGTGGATTCAAAAAGAGATCTATCGCCTCGTTCGATTGGCCAACGACTACGTGAGCCGTTTTGAAAGTAAGCACGGCGGCAAAGGTCCCGAAGACAAGTCCACATTCCACACCTTCTCGAATCCATACCTGGAACTGAAGCTGCAGTGGCCCGGCGGCAATGTGCTCAATGTCAAGCTCAAGAACTTGCAAAACCGCCGGCAGAAGCTCGACCTGAATCTGCGCGTACATTTCCACAAGGACAAGCTCAACCCGGAAATCGTGCCCATCGGCGGCGAACCGCTTAATCCGGCCGGCATCGAGGGCAGCGAAATCACTAAGCAAATCAAGCTCTCAGATAACGCCTTGCGAACCGGCATCTATAGCGTCGAGCAAGTGCTGACCTGGGAAACCGCCGCCGTCAAGCGCATCGACCAAATCTGCATCGGCACCATGGGCGACATCTCCCATTCGCACCGCACGTTCCCCCTGGGCGTCCAGACCTTGGTCAAGGAAGATATACCCGCGGACGCTGGCAACGACCCCAAGGCTCAGGCCGGATTGCCTCCGGGAGGTGCGCCGCTCATGCCCAAGTTAGGCGTCGTCGGCGGACCAGGCGGCGGCCTCCCCGGAATGGGAGTGGGTATGGGGCAAGGGAACGCCCTCACCAAGCATGGCTTCGTGAAAGATCGGTACCTGGAAGTTACGCCCCAGGCGCGGCGGCTGCCCGTCGCGGTTTCTCTCATCGTGGAGCAAGAGCACGTCGATCGTGTGCAGACGGCCTTCAACAACTCCGTGCTGCGCTTCCTTACGACTCAAGTGCTCGTGAATCGCTATCCGTCCTCAATGCGTCCGCATCTGGTGGGACAGGGCAGCAGCGGCTATCTTGATCCAGGCGGCATTGGCGAAGGCGGCCTACGCATGCCGGCGGGCCTGATGCCTCCCCAGATGCCCGGTGCATTCGGCGGTTTTCCCGGCGGCGATGTAGCGGGCGGCGTTCAGCCTGGCGGATTTCCTGCCAGCGGCCAATTCAATCCCTTCGGCATCACCACCACTGCCGCGGACGACATGGAAACCAACGTCGAAGTGGTCCTTTACGGCATCGTGACTTTGTACGAGCGTTTTCCGCCCAGCAATCGTCCGAAGGAAACCAAGGCGCCGTAAGCCTGTAACCAAAACACCGATCTTACGAAGACAAGCAATATTCGCGCTGTCGATTTGAAACTGCAAAGGGCTAAGTCATGAAAAAGAAATTCGACCTGGACAACGTGAAACAGTTTCTTTTTGAAAAGGGCGAGCGCATCGGGCTCGGCATTTGCGCCGGCTTTGCACTGTTGCTCGTTGCCCTGGGCATCAAGAGCGCCTTGGGCTCCGGCAGCGGCGCCGACGGCAAGGCCTGGGACGACGCGCTCAAGGGCCAGGCTAAGAATCTCGCCCAACGCATCAGCGAGCAGCCGAAGCCCAAACCGGAGCTGGATGATCCCGAGTACAAAAAGGAGCTTGAGAAGAAGCGCCTTTCGCTGGTGCAGTTCGAGGAGGAGATCACCTGGAAAAACCAGGATCCGTCCTACGAAATGGGGCCCTATTTCGCACTTGCCGACCGCGGCGACAACCGCCGCCGCAATCCCATGATCAAGCCGATCATCTGCGATGAAAAAACCTTCGAGATGAAGGCGCAGGTCGATTATCTTCGCTGCGGCTATCTCTGTTATGAGATTGATCCTCAAAAGGAAAAAGCGACGGGCTTTGCCAACAGAGCTGGCGGCGGCGCCGCGGGCATGCCGGGCATGCCGTTCGGACCGCCGGCCGGCATGATGCCCAAAGCGCCTGGGGGAATGATGGGCATGATGGGCGGAGGTATGATGGGCGGAGGTATGATGGGCGGCCAAGGCGCCGGCAATCTCGTCGTTGATCTCAAGCCCAAACGCATGGTCGTGATTTCCGCGGTCTTCCCCATGAACGAGCAGATTGAGGAATATCGCAAAGCCCTGCGCTACGCCCATCCCGCGGAGTTGTTCCAAAAGCCCAGCGATCTGCCCAATCCGCTCGGCCTCAACGTCTTCCGCTGCGAAATCATTCCGGGCGCCAAAGAAGTGACTTGGACGCCGGTTTACTCTTACGACCCCAAAAAAGAGAAGGTCAATGTCCCCAAGGCCATCGACGACATGATGCGCGAGGCCATCTACGATCATGAGAACCCAGCTCAGCTCTTTCAATATGTCCGCACCGGCTTGGTCACGCCGCTTCCGCAATTGGGCAACATGAAATACCCCAAACTCAATCTCGAAGGGATCAACGTGGCGGAGGTTGCCCAAGGTGAGGACGGCGAGGGTGGAGTTCCAAGAATCGGCGCCGGCATCATGATGCCCAAGAAATTCGGCCCCAAGATGGGCGGCGACATGATAGGCGGTGCCGGTGAAGGCGGCCTGGCTGGCGGCGGGGCCGGAGGTGAACAGGTTCAGTACGAACAGGTCGCGTGGAAAAAACTAAACAAAGAGTTGTTCGATAAGTTCAAAGGCAAGTACTTTATTTTTGACCCCTTTGGCCGTGTGCCCGCGAAAGCGACCGATCCCAAGATGGCCGGCATGTTTCCCCCCATGATGATGCAAAAGGGGATGCTGCCGCCGGGCATGCAACCGCCGGGCGACGAAGCCGGCGGAGTTGCGGCCGGCGAAGACGCGTTCCTGCCTGGGATGAAGCCCCCCGGATTCGAAGGCGCTGCCAACGCGGGCCAAGAGGATCTCGCCCTGGTGCGTTTTTTCGACGTGGACCTGGAACCCGGCAAGACATACCGCTATAGCGTTCAAGTTCGCTTCGCAAACCCAAACTTCGGCGCCAAAAACGTCGCGTTCAAGGCCCTGTCGGAAGTGAAGGAATTGGTTTCGCCTTTCACCTTCTCGCCGGAGATCAAAGTCCCTTACGATAACTTCTTTTACGCCGCCGACCAGAAGCCCGAGCACGAAATCAAGAACGGCGCCGATTACAGGGCCATTTCGCAGACTCGGCAGTTCATCGACACCACCGTCCAGATTCATCGCTGGATGGGCACGTTCGAGTCCAAGGGCTTCCAGCACTCCATCGCTGATTGGGCCATTGCCGAGCGCCTGATCATTCGCAAAGGCGACATCATCGGCCGCAACGAGGTCTACGTCGAGGTGCCCAAGTGGAACAAAGCCATCGGTGCGTTCGAGATCGGCGGCGTTTCGCGCGGCCCGTTGAAGCCCAAGGACAAGCTTGAAAAGGCGCCGAAGGTCGAAGGCATTCCCGTTGATCTCATTGCGGACGTGCCCCCGCCGTTGCTCGCCGATTTCGCCGGCGGCAAGAAGACCAGTTTCCCCATCGGAAGCAGATTCGTCACCGACGACTCGGCGGTCGATCTTTTGGTGCTGATGCCGGACAACAAGCTCAGAATCCGCAATTCGCGTCAGGACGCCGACCCGGACGTGGCGGAAGCGAAAGAGCGCCTCGAGCGCTATCAAAAGTGGCGCGAGCGCGTGCAAGAGCTCCGCGCACCCGCCCAGGGCGAAGGCGGCATCGGCGGGCCGGGCAAGGCTGGTCCCCCCGGCGGCGCGGGCAGCTAAGACTAGGCAGCGGCCCTTGCTAGCGCGTCGGGCTCGACTTCAAAAACCTAAAGCCCGCGGACTCCTCCGCGGGCTTTACTCTTTTCTCCAAGTTTTTAACAATTCCTGCCGATACTTTGACAAGCTTGCCCAACGTACCGCGTCTACCTTGTGTGGTCCGTTTCCACGTTGCACACGGATGGGCAAACAGGAATGTTCTCCCCACGTGAATTCAACCGCGGAGGCGCAGAGGAACGCAGAGAGAAAAAACGAACAAAGCATTCTTTTTTGTCTTTACTCTGCGATTCTCTGCGCTTCTGCGGTTTTCTGAATTCGCCCCACTTGAATTTAAAGCGGGCAATCGGGTTTGACCCGCCGCGCATTTGCGACGTAGAATTGATTAGGCGACCCAAGCCAAGGAGGGCTGGGCGATGTGATCCATCCAAGGAGGTCCGCATGTGGTTCTACAATGCCGATCATCCTCTGAGACGCTACTTCTTTGGCTTGACCGAACAGACTTTCATGGCCAGCCTGGGCGTGGCCGATCCGAACCTGACCGATTACCTGTCCCTGCTTTTATCGCGCTTTGTTCACGTCGACTCCCTGCACCGGCTGCACGACGCCGCCGGCAATCGTCTGGAAGAAGTTGCCGACATGCTGATCGAGGCGGAAGCGCTGCCGCAGGGCCGCACCCGTCGCGAGGTGCACCGCCACATCGGCGACTTCACGCTGTTCTGGACAGGCGTCTATCCCGAAGCGCTGCGGCGGCTGCGTTCGGTGCTCAACAAAGACCACTTCATCAATTACTGCGAACAGGGCAAGCGCTCGTACTACATCGCCAGCACGTTCGCGGACGATCCCTATCGCGAAGAGGCCCCGGTGCTCCGACGCCTGAGCGAGCAATTCGAAATGTGCGCCTTTGGGCTGTCCCAGGTGCGCAAGGAATGGGAGACGAAACGGACCGCGGGCGCCTAGCAGATTTCAGGGTTCTGTAGCAATACAGTTGCGCAACATCGGGATGGCCCAGCCCGGTTCACCGGGCTTTCGCGCAGCGTCTAGGCCCGCCGTTGACGGCGGGTTCGGGCAGCGCCACGTAGACCACAGCGAATTCCGCTACAGTATTGACGCGCTTAGCGGGCCTCGAGCCTGGCCCCAACGACTACAAGCACTGCCGCCGGCCCTGCCACCGCGTCCATCTTTTTATTTCTTGCGGCCGGCAGGCGCCTTCCAGTATGTAGGACGGCTCTCCAGGGACGTCCGGACGGGCCGGGAGACCCGTCCTACTTCCCGGATTCTACCCGCTACAATTACTCCGGCAAATTCACATCACATCTTGGAAAGGGGCAGCCATGTTGCAACTGATGCGAGCCCGACGCGCGAGCAAGGGGCCTTTTCCATTTCGACGCGCGAGCACGGCACTGCTCACGGCGCTGGCAGTTTTCGCGGCGCGGCCCGCCGCAACGGCCGCTCAAGAAAAGACAACTGCCATCTCTCTGCAATCCAATGTTTTGACGCCCGCCGTGCCGCTGCCGGAAAGCGCCACGGGCAAAGTCACCATCTTTGGCCTGTCCGGCAAGATCGATGACAAGGGCAACGGCAAAGTGAGCCTGGCGCTGGACCCAAGACGCCTCTGTTCCTGACCGCGCCCACCAAGGAGCTAAAGCTAGGGCGCCTGCTCATCCACGACAAGAACGGCAAAGTGGCGTTCGTCGTCCGCCTGACGCCGCCCGACATTCAGCCGTGTCATCCCGGCTGCTTCCCCGCCGGCACTCTCATTGCCACACCCAAAGACGCCAAGCCGATAGACATCCTCCGAGCGGGCGACTTCGTCCTCAGCGTGCTCCCCGACGGCCGCACGACTCCGGTCGCCGTCCAGTCCGTCTTCGTGACATACAATCGCCTTCTCAAAATCGAAACCGAGGACGGCGAGCTTTTGACGACCCAGACGCAGCCCCTGTGCCTGGAGAACGGCGAAATCCGTACGGCCGAGGAGTTGAAGCCCGGCGACCGCGTTTTCCGCTGGGAGAACGGCAAACGCTGCGCCGTCCGCGTCCGCGCGCTCAAGCTGACCGGCCGCGAAGAAAAAGTCTTCAATCTGGTGCTGGGCGACATGGAATTGTTCATCGCCAACGGCTTCGTGGTCCGAAGCAAACCGCCGCACGATGCGGTGACCGCGACGCCGGCGCTGAACGCATCGACTCCTGCCGATTGTGCGCGCCGGTAATCATCTGCCTCGTTCCCAAACTCCCGTTTGGAACGCACCACCCCGAAACTCTGTTTCGAACGACTCAACACCACGGCTCATACGTGCCACGCGATTGCGTGCTATGCTTGGCGCATGAGAATCGCAACCACTGCCTTAGGACTATTCATTGGGCTGGGCGGGGCGGTCGGCATCACGCTGTCGCAGGCCGAAACCAAAACGGTGCAAGGCCAGCCGCGCCGGGTCGTGGCCTCCGTCAACAGGAGCCGCGTGACCGAGAGCCCGGTGCTCAAACGCTGCCTCTGGGTCGGCATCCCCGCGGCCCTCGTCGGCGCGGGCATCGGCTACCTCGCGACCAGCGGCGTCCACCTGGGCGCGGCCTTCCTCGGCGCCTTCCTCTTTAGCGCGCTTTCCGCAAGCTGGCGCGAAAACTGGGCCGAGAAGTTCGGCCGAGCCGGCGAAAACGCACAAGTCAGCGACATCTTCTTGCACGGCCTGGTCGGCGGGCTCCTGGCTGCGGCTGGGGCGGCATACTGGACCAAGCAAATGGACCGGCTGCCGGGACGATTGCCAACACCGGAGGATGCGGCTCTGGGATGCGGTCGTCAAGACAGGTGAATGGGACGGCGATCGACAGACCGATTAGTCCACTCCCGCAACGCGTGCTTCGCGCATTGCGAAGAAAAAGTCCTCCGGGTCGGTGTCGTTAAGGCTGAGCCGGCCGACGATGCGCACAAGACCGCGCTGGTACGCTGTGGTCTTTCCCAGTGGCAGCTCCACAAAGACGATTTGCGTTGTGTCCGGCATTTCACAGTACCAGCAGCCGACCGGGTATTCGAGGAACAGGAACGAGCCGAGCTCCAAGTCGTCGCGCAAAGGTTGCATGAAGCCGGTGAGGCTGACCTGCTTTCCGTCGAGCTCGCGGAGATACCTGGCAAACGTGGGGCGGAACTTCGCGTCCACCGCCGTTTCGCCCAAGAGGTCCCAGGGCAGCGCGTTGACGCCGGTGTCGCTGATGGGCGGCAGCGGCGTCGTGTCCAGCTTCGAGATGAGCGGGCGTTTGCTGCGGAAGGCGATCGTGCCCGCGTGCTTGGTCTCGTGCGGCTCCTTGGCGCCGACGGCGGTTTTGGGCAATTCGTCGGCAGCCGCGCGCACGAGCTGCCGATGCCGCCGCAGCTCGGCGTGGTTCATCTGAAATTGCAGCACGCAGCCATCGAGCATTGCGGCGGCATTTTTGACGTCGCCGTGGGCGTTGGCCAATTCCGCTAACTGCCAGAGGAGCAGGCCGTCGGCGGGGAGCCAAAGCGCGAGCTGTTGCGCGACCGCCACCGCTTTCACCGGCAGCTTCTTGGCCTCGGCGTCGGCGAGCTTGCCCGGCTCGTAGTCGCCCTTGTCGTTTTGGAAGCGCACGCCGAAAAGATCGTCCAGGCCGCCCGAGTTTTTCATGCGCAGCCGCACCAGCTTGAGGTGAAACTGCTCGGCTTGCAGAAACTTGCCCGGGGCGAGTCGGACCGCTTGCTCCAACGCGAGCGCGGCCTGGGTCAAGTCGCCGTGCAGTTGCCAGGCCGTGCCGAGGTTGGCGATAAGGCGGAAGTGATTGGGATGCCGGCGCTCGGCTTGCCGCAGCACGGTGAGAGCCTTGCCGGTTTCGCCGAGGCGGACATAGAGCGCCCCGAGGTCGGCGATTTCGTCGGCCGTCAAGGCCCGTTCGCGGCTCTGTTTTTCCAGCTTGGCCGCCTCTTCTTCGTAGCGCAGCCGAGCGGGGCTGGCGGGGTTTTGCGGTGTCGGCTTCTGGGCGATGTTGCGCAATGTGCGCTGGTCCAAAAGAAAGCCGCGCCACTGCGCCGGCAGCTCGGCGAAGTTTTCACCGGAGTAGTAAAGGCCCGCCTCGGCGGATTGACGGACGGCCAATAAAACCAGGCACACGCAGAACGCCCGATGCATGCGCGTATTGTAACAGCTTGCGCCAAAAAGTCGTTGCCCGTCCGGGCGGCAGCGAAGTACGATAATAAGGACTCGACATGCAACATTTTTCGAGGATCGCATATGTTACGTCGCGTCTTAAGAGCCGCGCACGCAGTAAGCGGCAAATGTGCCTCTGTTCTGGCGCTCGTGCTTGTTTTCACGCCCGGAGTCGTGATCGCCCAAACGCCGGCGCCGGCGGATATCGAGTTTTTCGAAAAGCGCGTCCGCCCGCTGCTTGTCGAGCAGTGCTACGGCTGCCACAGCAAAGACGCGAAGAAGCTGCGCGGCGACTTGCGTCTCGATACGCGGGACGGCGCTCGCAAAGCGCTCGTGCCCGGCAAGCCCGACGACAGCTTGCTGGTCAAGGCGGTGCGCTACGACGATCCCGAGCTGCGCATGCCGCCCAACGGCAAGCTTGCCGCCGCGCAGATTGCCGATCTTGAGAAATGGGTGAAAATCGGCGCGCCCGATCCGCGCACCGACAAAGCCGCAAGCGTCGCTAAAGCCGGAATCGACTGGGAAAAAGGCCGCAAGCACTGGGCGTATCAACCGCTCAAGGATCATGCCCCTCCCAAGGTAGATGACGCCGCCTGGTCGAAGACTGCCATCGACCGCTTTGTCCGCGCGCGATTGGAGGAAAAGGGGTTACAGCCAGTCGCGCCCGCCGATCGGCGCACGCTCATCCGCCGGGCTACATTTGATCTCACTGGGTTGCCTCCCACGCCTGAAGAGATTGACGCTTTCCTGAAGGATGAAGCGCCGGACGCGTTCGCCAACGTCGTCGAGCGCTTGCTGGCGTCGTCGGCTTACGGCGAGCGCTGGGGCCGGCATTGGCTCGACGTGGTCCGCTATGCCGACACCGCCGGCGACAATTCCGATTACCCAATCCCGCAGATGTACAAGTATCGCGACTGGGTGATCGACGCCTTCAACCGCGACATGCCCTATGACCAGTTTGTGCGCGAGCAACTCGCGGGCGACTTGATGAGTCCCGTAGGACAGGTTTCCAACCAGTCCGCAAAGAAGGACGGACAGGTTGAAAACCTGTCCTACGACAAAGTCATTGCGACAGGCTATCTCGCCAATTCGCGGCGGCACGGCTCCTACGAGGACAAGCGCTATCCGTGGCATCTGACCATCGAAGACACGCTCGACAATTTTGGCAAGGCGTTTCTGGGAATGACGCTTGGCTGCGCCCGCTGCCACGACCATAAGTTCGATCCGATCGGCATTGAAGATTACTACGCGCTGTACGGTTTCTTTTCGAGCACGCGCTACCCGTGGCCGGGCATCGAACTGGAGAAGTATCAGCGCGACCTCGTGCCGTTGGCGTTGCCGGCCGAAGTCGAGAAAGTGACCAAGGAAAAGCAAAAACGTCTTGCCGAGTTGGACAAAGAGATCAAGCAACTGGAAAAGGACAAAGGCGACGCGGACAGGATCAAGGCCCTCAAGAAGGAGCGCGAACAGGTCGCGAAGGCGCCGTTGCCGTTCCAATTGGCCTACGCGGTGATCGATGGACGCAACGAACCCAACAAGCGCATCGGCCAGGTGGGCGACGTGTGCGTGCAATTGAAGGGCGACCCGGACCGGCCCGGCAAGATGGTGGCTCGGCGCTTTCCGCTCATACTCGGCGGTCAGACATTGGGCCCTGACACGAAAGGCAGCGGGCGGCTCGAATTGGCGCAGTGGCTCACCAGTCCGGACAATCCGCTATTCGCGCGGGTCATGGTCAATCGCATCTGGCAGTATCACTTTGGCAAAGGCCTCGTCGAAACACCCAACGACTTCGGCAAACAAGGCCGTCCACCCACGCACACGGAGCTGCTCGATTATCTCGCCAAACAATTCATCCAAAGCGGTTGGTCGGTGAAATCGCAGCACCGGTTGATACTGTCGACACGCGCCTATCAGATGTCGAGCCAGGACAACGAAGCGAACGCGAAGGCGGACCCGGACAACGATTTGCTTTGGCAGTTTTCGCGCCGGCGTCTGGACGCCGAGTCGATCCGGGACGCCATCCTCGCTGTTAGCGGCACGCTCGATCGCTCGCGCGGCGGGGCGCATCCGTTTCCGGAGCAAGCGAAATGGGATTTCACCCAGCACAAGCCATTCAAAGCCGTTTATGACACCAAGCGCCGCAGCGTGTATCTCATGACGCAGCGCATTCAGCGTCATCCGTTCTTGGCGATGTTCGACGGCCCGGACACCAACGCCAGCACGGCCAACCGCCTTGTCAGCACGACGCCTTTGCAAGCGCTCTATCTCATGAACGATCCCTTCGTCCACGAGCAGTCGCGCCAATTCGCGGCTCGGCTCCTGCGCGAGTGCAAGGAGGACGAGGGACGCGTCGAGCGCGCCTTCTTGCTGGTCTACGGCCGGCCGCCCGCCGACGAGGAACGGCGGCAAGCAAATGACTACCTTGCGCAGATCGGCAAACGCTTGACGGCTTCTGGTTTGCCGAATGAGCAGCGCGCCGCGCGCGTTTGGGAAAGCTTCGCCCGCGTGTTGTTCATGAGCAGCGAGTTCGTGTACGTGAATTGAGTTGGGATAATGACGTTGGTATGATTGCAATTGATCAGGATATTCCAGGTGGACAATGAAGAAAACCGCAACGCCAAGAAAGAAAAAGGCCTCTCCGGTGGCAAAGCTCAAGGCCGAATTGGCTCGGGTCACTCAAGAGCGTGAAATGTATCGCCGAGCGATACTAGCGCTCATGTATCCCGAACTGGAGAAATGCACGCTCACGAAAGAAGAACTGATGGCACAAGTGGACACCAGTATCAGCATGCGTGACCTTCTCAAGGAACTGGGAGCGTAGCGGGAGAACTCATGGATTCGCCCACAAAGCGCTTTCGGACTGACCAGCTGGCGCGCGTCAGTGAGCAGATTCGAAACCTGGTGGAGCGTGCGGACAAGCTTGGAATCAAGCAACAGACTCTTCAATCACTTACGAGCATCGTCGACAAACTGGAAAGCAACCCGCTTTCGTTTGTCGATCCGACTTATCGCACGCGAAAACAAGGCGGCCTCACCTGCTACGGAATCGAAGGTCCGCTTGTCGTTCACTGTGTGGTTTATCAGATCGAAAAGGTCGTCTTAGTATTGGACATTAAGCCGGTGCCCGGATCGAAGTTGGAGCAGTCTTGAGAAACCGGTGGTGTTACATAATCCTGTGCTTCGTCCTTCCCGTCCCTCTTCTTGCCCAGGACTTGCCCGTGCCGCCCTTGCAAGGCACGCTCCTGCGTAAGCTCGGCGACACGCAATGGCGCTCGTCGCACCATTTGCAAGCGCCGGCATTCTCTCCCGATGGCAAGACGTTGGCCTTCGGCGGCGTCTGGAACCTCAGCTTCTGGCAATTCCCCAGCGGCAAGCATCTGCGCGATTGTCGGCTCGGCGGCTGCGGCTACTTCTGGTCGGTCGCCTTCGCGCCCGACGGCAACCTGTATGCCGCCGGTCAGCACCACAACGTCATGCGCTGGGACCCGCACTCGGGCAAGCTCGTTCAAGAGTACGCTTGGCACAAATCCGTGATCCGAAAGATCAGCCTCTCCAAAGACGGCACGCTGCTCGCTTCCATGGATGTGACCAAGAAAGTGGCCATTTGGGAAGTGCCCAAAGGCACGTTGGTGCGGACGTGGGACATGCCGTCCACTTCCACCTGGCCGGACATCGCTCTTAGCCCCGACGGGCAATGGCTGGCGACATCAGGCACGCGCGAAGAGCCCGTGCTTCTCTTCGATGTCAAAACCGGCGCGAAGAAGCGCGCCTTTGCCGACGGCGCTAACCCCCATGGGCCGAAGCTGGCCTTCACGCCCGACGGCAAACGCCTCGTCAGCGGCGAACAGGGGCCGATCTTTGTCTGGGACGTGGATACCGGCAAGCTCGTGCATCGTTGGAAGAACCCGAGCGAAGACCATGTCGAAGCGCTGGCGATCTCCCCCGACGGCAAGTTCCTCGCGACGGTGGGCTGGGGCGAAACCATGCACGTCTGGAACCTGGGCGCCGCCAAGTTGGAGCGCAGCCTGACCGCGCCGGGCGAACGCTTGTTCGGCGTCGCCTTCAGTCCAGACAGCGCCACCCTCGTCGCCGGCGGCGAACGTCGGGCCATCCATCGTTGGCGGGTCGCCGACGGCGAATTGCTAACGCAATCGCCGGGACACACCGCCGGCGTGGAAGGAGCGCTCTGGCTCTCGGCGGGCAAGGTGCTGACCGCGGGGCTTGACCGCAGCGTGCGCCTGTGGGACGCGGACAACGGCAAGCTGGAAAAAACCGTCGCGCTCCGTGACGGCGTGTTTCCCAAAGCATTCACGCCCGACGGCGCCCTCATGCTCGGCCGTTCCGACTTCCATCTGCACCTCGTGGACACCGCGACCGGCAAGGAAATCGAGCGCGTCGAAGCCCGCGTCGATTGGAACGCCCAGCCTGCATTGAGCGCGGACGGCAAACTCGTCGCCTATCCCGTGCAGTCCAAGGAACTCCACGTTCGCGCAGTCGGCGCCGGCCAGCCGGCGCGGATCTTGCCGGGCCCCGGGCGTCTGCTCTATGCGCTCTGTTTCTCTCCTGACGGCAAGCACCTGGCGGCGGGCTTCGAGCAAAAGTACAAGGAGCCGTTCGAGCGGATCGGGGCGAACGATGTATTGAAGCCGCGCACGTCGCTGAAGGAGTCGACGATCCTGCTTTACGATGTCCAAAGCGGCAAGGAGATCGCGAAGTTCGGCGAGGATTTGCCCGCAGTCGTGCACCTGGCCTATTCACCGGACGGGCGCTTCCTCGCCGTGGGCGATCAGCAGAATACGGTGCACGTTTGGGATTTGCTTCACCGCAAGAAGCTCACAAGTTCGCTCAGTTACAACTCGAGTCCAACCTTGCTGGTGTTTTCGCCGGATAGCCGACGGCTTTTGACGCTGGGGCGCATGTCCGGCACGGGTTTCGAGATGCTCGAAATCGCCAGCATGACGCGCGTCGCTCATTTCAAAGGGCATCAAGGACAAACGGCGGTGCTCGCGTTTTCGCCCGACGGGCGGCGTATCGCGAGCGGCGGCTTGGACACGCTCGCTTTGGTGTGGGACGCGACAGCCTTCACGCCGGACGGAACGCTTCCCAAGGACAACCCGACTGATGTGCAATTGGACGAATGGTGGGAACAGCTCGGCAGCCGCCATGCGGCCCAGGCGAACGCGCCCTTGTGGCGCCTGGTGGCCGCGGGTGAGCGCGGCATCACTTTCCTCAAGAGCAAACTGAAGCCCGTGCCGCGCGTCGATGCCAAGAAAGTCACGGCCTGGCTCGACCAGATTGACGACGCCCAATTCTCCGTTCGCGAAGACGCCTACAAACAGCTCGAACGCCTGGGCGATGCGATCGAAGAGGACGTGCGTAAGGGTCTTGAGAGGCCGGTATCCTTGGAGGCGCAGCGGCGCTTTCAGCGTCTGCTCGACAAGCTCGGCCCCACGCCGGATCGGCTGCGCGTAACGCGGTCGCTCATGATCCTCGAGCAGGTCGGCGCACCTGCCCGCCCCTTGCTGGAAGCGCTGGCCCAAGGCGAGCCGCGCGCTGCCCTAACCCGCGACGCCGGCGAAACACTCAATCGACTTCAAAAGAAATGAGAATTGTCGCTCCACCCGCTTCCTCATGGGCGCGGCTCCGACTCGTACAGCTCACTTTCGAAGAAACGAATGCTCGACGGACATATAGCCGAAGACGCTGATGTCGGGCGCGTCGCGCGAAAGGCCGATGGGCACGCCGACGCCGATGACCCATTCGATGTTTTCCAATTGCGCCAAGACATAGCGGAAGCCGGGATTGACCAGGATGATACGGGCGTCGTCGCGGTTGCCGTCGTCATCGACAAAGTTCTGCCACACGGCGATGGCCTCCACGAACAAGTGCAACTTGTAGCTCAGTTTCCAATAGGCGCTGGCGCCCAGGTTGTAGCCGCGCAGGTCGTGTGCTTGCGAAAAGCCGCCCGTGCTGATCGGCCCGACCACGTCCGGAATGAACGTCGCGCCGGCGTTGAAATGAAAGTCGAAGTGGTCCCCGTATTTGCTAATGGGCAAGCCGAACTGATAGCCAACCCGCCCGGTTCCGGTGCCGAAGCGCTCGTCGCCGGTGGGCAGGATCACGGTGAAGCGCGGCGCGACCCACAGGAAGTCGTCGTCGGCCAAAAGTTGATAACGATAGTTGAGGAAGAGATCGCTCACTCCGCCGTCTTGCGTTGTGGGTTCACCCGGCTTTCTTTCGTGGATGGTCAGAAACGGCAGCGTGAAGGAGAATTGGTGTTTCTGCGAACCAACCGGCAATTCCATGGTGTACAGAAACGCCAAGATGCGCGAGCGCTCGCCGTTGTTGCGTTCCCATTGCGGCACGAGGTTGAAGATGTGCTGAACGACACCCGCCTCCTGGTTGGAAGCTTCTTCAACAAACTGGCCGTTGTCGCGCGTGTGCTCAGGACCATTCTCTCCGTTGCCGTTCTTGCCGTTGGCATTCTTTCCGTCGTTCACCGGCTCATCCCAGCGGATCGGCAGCAACGTAGGCCGGTTCCACACTTGGACCAGCGGTTCGACGCTGCTGCGCGATTGCCAAGGCTCTTGTGCTCGCGCACCAATGCCGGCGACAAGGACTACCAATAAGGAAAGTGTGTTTTTCATAACATTTGCCAGCATCGACATAAGCGCCTTATAAGCCCTATCGATTTCATCGGTTTTGCGAGAAGCTCCGATTAGGAAAACCTTTCGGAGCGACATGTCTTCCGGAGCGACAAATCTTCTGCACGCGTGTCGCTCCGGAACCACGCCACAACTTGTTTTCTAAGAAGTCTTTGTGATTCAAAACTGCTCCGGAGCGACAGCGACACACACACCACCCCCCGTGTTAGCGGAAGCTAAGAACTCGAGTTTTGCCCGCAGAAAAACTGTTTCACCAGGCGGTTAGATATCACTAAATCATTATTCGGCCTTGACGACTCTGTTATTTAGTCATATCTTATAGTTTAGATAAGTCTTGTCTAACACATTGGGGAAGCAATGATTGCCAATCTTTCACGATACGCGATGATTGCCATAGTCGGCGTGCCACTATTGGCAGGCTGCGGCGATTCAACTCGCGCGGCGCACGAGAAAAAGACGATCCAAATCGAGAAGCCCTATGCCGGCTCGCATCCTATCAACGCGGTTTGCACAACCGGCATGGTCGCCGACCTGGTGCGCCACGTTGGCGGTCCACACGTAACGGTGCAGCAGATTCTCGGCGCGGACATCGACCCGCACACCTACAAGGCCACAACCGCCGATACGCGCTTGATCAGCCAGGCCGACGTGATCTTATACAGCGGCCTGCACTTAGAAGGGAAAATGGGCGAAATCTTCGAGCGCATGTCGCGCAAGATTCCGACTTTCGCCGTCGCGGAATACTTGGACAACAGTTTGATCCTGGAGGATGAAGACAAAGCGCACGATCCGCACGTGTGGTTCGATGTGTCACTTTGGAGCCAGGCGGTGGGGATTGTCCGCGACGTTCTCGTGAAGTTTGATCCCAAGAACGCCGCCGACTATACGGATCGAGCCGAGAAGTATCAGGTCCGGCTGGCGAAGTTGCACGACTGGGCGAAGAAAGAAATCGCCACGATTCCCAAGGAGCAACGCGTCTTGATCACGTCGCACGACGCCTTCCAGTACTTTGGCGCGGCCTACGATGTCGAGGTCAAGGGTATTCAGGGCATCAGCACCGACGCGGAAGCGAGCGTCAAGGATATTCGCGACCTGGTGCAGTTTATCACCAAGCGTAATGTGAAAGCCGTCTTTGTGGAAACCAGCGTCAACCCGCGTAACATGCGCTCGTTGATTGAAGGCTGCGAGGCAAGCGGCCACAAAGTCCTTGAGGGCGGCGAGCTGTTCTCCGACGCCATGGGCCCGGAAAACACGCCGACGGGCAACTACATCGGCATGATCGAGCATAATGTGAACACGATCGTGCGAGCGTTGAAGTAAACATGCCGATTCTCGACGTACACGACGTGACCGTCGCCTACCACCGCAAGCCGGTGCTCTGGGATGTGGACTGGACGCTCGATGAACCGCGGTTGGTGGGCATCGTCGGACCCAACGGCGCTGGCAAGAGCACGCTCATCAAAGCGATGCTCGGCTTGGTTCCGCTCGTGAGCGGCACGGTCAATGTCTTCGATCAGCCGGTGGCCAATGTGCGGCGGCGCATCGGCTACGTGCCGCAGCGCGAAAGCGTCGATTGGGACTTTCCGGTGAGCGTGCTCGACGTCGCCCTCATGGGAACCTACGGCAGCTTGGGCTGGTTTCGAAGGCCCGGCGCGAAGCAGCGTGCCCTCGCCGAGAAGTGTCTGGAAATGGTCGGCATCCGCGACCTCGAACAGCAACAGATCGGCCAGCTGTCGGGCGGTCAGCAACAACGCACCTTTCTGGCCCGCGCCCTGGCGCAGCAGGCCGATGTCTATTTCATGGATGAGCCATTTGCCGGCGTCGACGCGGCGACCGAGCAAGCGATCTTCCAGATTCTGCGCCATCTCCGCCAGCAAGGAAAAACCATCGTCGTCGTGCATCACGATCTGCGCACGGTGCCGCGCTATTTCGATCACCTCATCTTGCTCAACGTGCGGCTCGTGGCCAGCGGGCCGACTGCGACTGTTTTCACTGACGAGAATCTGCGCAAGACGTACGGCGGCCGTCTTTCCATCCTGGAAACCGTCGGAGCGGCCGTGCAGGCGCAGGAACGCACGCCATGATCTTCTGGGATTGGGGCTCACTGTACAACGTCTTTGTGGTGCTCGCGGGCGTCAGCCTGCTGGCGGCCAGCGCGGGCGCGATCGGCTGCTTCGCCGTCTTGCGTCGCCGCGCCCTCACAGGCGACGCCTTGGCGCATGGCGCCTTGCCCGGATTGTGTCTGGCGTTTCTTATCGCCGGCGAGCGCAGTTTGCCGATCTTGCTCCTGGGCGCCTTGGCCAGCGGCGCGGCGGGCATCGGCGTCATCGCGCTTTTGCGGCGCTGGACGCGCATCAAGGAAGACGCGGCCATCGGCATCGTCTTGAGCGTTTTTTTCGGCTCTGGCGTGGCGCTTATGAGCATCATTCAAAACTGGCCCGGAGGCAGCCGGGCCCGCCTGGAGTCGTTCATTCTCGGCAAGACGGCCGGCATGGTCCGTCAAGACGTCTACGTGATCGCGGGCCTGGCCGGGCTGACGCTGGTGGTTGTGCTGCTCTTATACAAAGAATTCAAGCTGGTTGCGTTTGATCCCTCGTTCGCGCGCGTGCAAGGCTGGCCGGACTTCTGGCTCGATTTTCTGCTAATGCTTTTGGTCGCCCTTGCTGTCGTGGTCGGACTGCCGGCGGTCGGTGTGCTCTTGATGGCAGCCCTGCTCATCATTCCCGCAGCGGCGGCGCGCTTCTGGACGGAACGCCTGGGCATCATGTTGATCTTGTCGGCAGCGTTCGGCGTGCTCGCCGGCGTCGCGGGCACGCTGGTAAGCACGTTTCTCGAAAAGATCCCGACCGGGCCGTCGATCATTCTCGCCGGAAGTCTGTTGTTCGGCGTGTCGTTGCTGTTCGCGCCCAAGCGCGGCTGGCTGGCCCGCCGCCGCGAAAACGCGCGTCAGCGCCACGCGGCACGGCAGCGGCGTTTTCTGAGCGTCCTTTACGATGCCACCGAACCCGCCCTGCCCCATTGCGTCCCCGTTCCACTGGCACAATTGCAAGCGGAGCCCGCGTGGACGACACGCCAACTGACCAAGCTCCTGGAAGATGCCCAGCGCAAACAATGGATCGAGCGCGAAGGAGATACGCTGCGCTTGACGCCGCGTGGCTTGGAGCACGCCGGCCAAACGGCGCGCAATGAACGGCTCTGGAAACTGTATCTGGAGGAATACACCGATCAGGCGGTCGCGCAATTGCAGACCGATTTGCCCTTGCTCGAAAGCGTCGCCGAACCCGCCGTCATCGATGCATTGGCGCGCAAATTGAAGTTGGAATGAAATCGTGAGCTTGCTTGCTTTTTCCGATTTTCATTTGGCTTTCTGGTCCATCGCCGTCGGCTGCGTGTGCGGCGTAGCCTGCGCGCTTTTGGGCTGTTTCTTGGTGCTCAAGCGCATGTCGCTTCTCTGCGACGCCGTCGGCCACGGCATGCTGCCCGGCATCGCCATCGTGGTGCTGCTCACGGGCACGCTGAGCAGTTTCGTTCTTTTTGTCGGCGCGATGGTGTTTGGTGTGCTGACCGCGTTCCTGGCGCAAAGCCTGTCGCGCTTCGGCACGGTCAGCGAAGATTCCGCGCTCGGCATTGTGTTCACGTCGTTGTTCGCGGTCGGCGTCGTACTGCTCAGCCGATTCTTGGGACACATCGATCTCGATCCCGGCTGCGTGTTTTACGGCTTGTTCGAATTCGTCCCGACCAAGACGTTCATCCTGTTCGACGTTGAGATCCCCGAAACTTTCTCGCCTACGTTGAGGGAGCTGATTGCAACCCTTGTCGAAGTCCCCGAAGCATTCCCGACCATGCTGACAGCGCTCGTAATCACCATCGTGTTTGTGGCGTTGTTCTGGAAGGAATTGCAATTGGCCGCGTTCGATCCCGAGCTGGCGTCGGCGATGGGCTACAACGCCCAACTGCTCCATTATCTCCTGGTCGCTCTAGTGGCGGCTTGTTCGGTGGCTGCGTTCGAGGCCGTGGGCGTCGTCGTCGTCCTGGCCATGTTCATCGTCCCTGCCGCTACGGCGCAAATGCTTGCCGACCGGATGCGGCCGATGCTCTTGTGGGCGGCGGCGGTCGCCGTCGTGGCCGCCGTCGTCGGCTACTGGCTGGCCTCGCCCTGGGTGTTCGCCTGCAACGTGGGCGGCATGATCGCCACAGTCCTGGGCGCCGAGCTTCTCTTGGCCGTGTTGTTCGCGCCGCGGCATGGCGTGCTCGCCAAGCTGGTGCGCAACTTCCGCCTCACCCTGCGCATCGCCGGTGAAGAGATTCTCGCCATCCTTTATCGGGCCCGTGAAAACCAGACCCGTGTTGACACGTTTGTCCTCAAAGACCACGGCCTATCGCGATTCACGATTTGGCTGGCACTGGTGCGCTTGCAGCGGCAAGGCGCGATCGAACGAGGCGCTTCAGGCTGGCAACTCACCGATACGGGAGCGCAGCAAGCGGAGTCGCTGGTGCGGGCGCATCGCTTATGGGAAGCATTTCTGGGTGAGAATTTCGAGCTGCCGCTCGACCACTTGCACGCCCCCGCTTCACGCGTCGAGCATTTCCTCGGCCCCGAGCTGCAAAAGCAACTGGCCGAGCAGCTTCACGAACCGTCGAAGGATCCACATGGCAAGCAGATCCCGCCCGTCCATGAACCGCAGATGCACTCAGATAAAAGCACATGAGAAAAAGGGAAACTGAGACTGAGTTTCAATCTTAACTAGTTGAAAACAAAAGATTTACGTCATTTTCTGCTTGCGAATTGCTTGCTGGCTTTCTACGATGACCTGAAATTCAAATTTGCAAGGAGTTATCATGAAAGGCGATCCCAAGGTCATTGAAGCCCTCAATTGGGCGTTGACCGTCGAGCTAACCGCGATCAACCAGTATTTCTGCCAGGCGAAGATGTGCAAGAACTGGGGCTTTAACGTGCTGGCGAAGAAACACTACGAAGAGTCGCTGGGCGAGATGAAACACGCCGAGATGCTGATCGACCGCATTCTGTTCTTGGAAGGCACACCGGAAATTGCCCGCTACGATGTCATCAAAGTCGGCACCGACGTGAAGGAGCAATTCGAGAACGACCTCGTCCTGGAGATGAAGGGCGTCAAGCTTTACAATGAGACGATCGAACTGTGCACGAAACTGAAGGACAACGGCAGCCGGGAATTGATCGAGCCTATCTTGGTCGAGTCGGAAGAACATGTGGACTGGCTGGAAACCCAGCTGGATTTGATCAAGGCTGTGGGACTGCAAAACTATCTGACAGAGAAAATGGGGGAAGAAGGATAGAACTTCCAAGATCCGTTTACGTTTCGCGCATTTGTTTACGATTCGCGCTCGCAGCGCGCTTAGCCGATGCAAGGCGCGCTGCGAGCGCGAAACGTAAACGGGTCAAGGGATTGGAATTGCTTCCCCCGGAAGAGGTGGATACGGGACCAGCCGCCGCGCGATCGTATCACAAAGCTCGGTTACTCCTGCGCCGGTAAGAGCCGAGACGCGCGGCGCTTGCAGCGTCGTTTGATCCCAGGCCGGTGGCAAGTCGACTTTGTTGATGACGACCTCGGTTCGCGGCCCGCTTCCTAACGGGCGCGGCTCTGACATGGTCGTCGAGCCATCCACTACCCACAGGCACAAATCCGCAGACTCGAGCGCCTTGGCGGCCAACGCCATGCCCGCCTCTTCCAGTTCCTCGCCGGCTTCGCGCAAACCTGCGGTGTCGAGCAGCTCCACTGGCCAGCCGTCGAGTGCGATCCGCGTGCCGACCACGTCGCGCGTGGTGCCCGGCATTGGCGACACAACACTGCGCGTGTAGCCGGCAATTGCGTTGACCAGGCTGCTCTTGCCGACGTTGGGCGGCCCCGCGACCACGACACGAAACGGCTCGACAACATGCCGGCCGACGGGCGTTAACTGGGCGAGCCGATCCTTCAGCCGTTGCGCCGTTTGCACATCGCCGCGCCGGGATGCTTCTTCCATTTCTGCAAGGGCGCGCTCCAAGGCGCCTTGATATTGATCGAGCAAAATGCCGGCGGTGCGTGCGGTCGGCGCTTGGCACAAAAGCGCCAACGCCTTCTGCTTTATTTGCGACAGGCCGGATCGCTGCAACCACGTCGCCGGGCTGATGAGGGTAGCGCCTTTAGCTACGAACATTTCCTCCAGCATCCGAACGACCGCGACGCCGCCGTGGCAATGCACTTCGACTGTCGGCCAGGGTTCAGTCTGCTTGACAGCAATTACCACTTGTTCGACCCCGTCCGCACCTGTGATGCGCGCGAGCCGTGGGATCGGAATTCTGGCGAATTCCGCTACGTTGGCAACCTGTCCTACGATGGAGATCGATTGCCGACCACAGAGCACCAGGGTGGCGATGGCGCCGACGCCGGGGGGAGTCAAACAAGTGACGAAAGTGGGATCCATGTCAGGCAGGGTTCGCCTCGCCGGAAAGGCGAATGCCTTCGAGCGTCATTTCCGGCCAAACGATGGTGGGCCAGGGTAAATACTGAGCCAGTAACGGCCCGTCGCCGCCGCCGACAAAGACGTCCGCGGATTGGCCTGAGCGGGTGCGCAATTCGCGAACGAGCCTTTCAATGCCGCCCAGGACAGCATGAAAAACTCCGGTTTGGATCGCTTTTTCCGTAGATGTACCTGGAGGCACAACGCGCCGGCGCACTTCAACCACAGGCAACTTCGCGGTGTAGGTGTTGAGAGCCAGGGCCATCAGCCCAAGGCCCGGGAAGATCGAACCGCCGGCGAAATGGCCGTGCGCGTCGACGAAGTCGACCGTGACGGCCGAACCCGCATCGACGATGATGGCCGAGACATTTTCCAGGCGCCTTTGATTGACGGCGACTGCGTTCAGAAGCCGATCCAAGCCGACGCTGTCGGGCTGATCGACGTCGAGCTTGATGGGAAGCTGCGCGCGCGAGCGCAAGACGGCACTCGGGAATCCTTTGCTTTTCAACCATTCTTCAAACAGGGCGACGCGCTGGGGATGCACGCCGGCGACGACCCAGCGCATAGGCGCTGCCAATTGCCAGGCCTGCGCTTGCTGTTGCCAACTCGTGCTGTCCTCGGCAGGCAGCGCGCACATGTCCTGGATGAAGCCATTGATGCAACGGCCCCATTTCACGCGGGAATTGCCGATGTCCACGACAACGTCGAACATTTTGCGGCCTCAATGTCCTTACGTCGCACCCGCTTCCTCACAGGCGCAGCTCTGATCTATTTCCTTGAGTTGTCCGGCGACCTCGCTCACAAGTTGCGCTAACCCCTGCCCCGTCACCGCCGAAACAGCCAGCACGTCCTTGCCGATTTCCTCTTGCAGCCGAGCACGCACGTCCTCGCTGCCAGTCAGTTCGCATTTGCTGACCGCGACGATTTCCGGCTTGCCAAGAAGCGCAGGGCTATACAGTTCCAATTCGCGGCGAATGTTCTTGTAATTGTCCACGGGGTCGGCGCCATCCAGCGGGAGCGGCTCGACCAGATGAACGAGAACGCGCGTGCGCTCGACGTGGCGCAAGAATTCATGGCCCAGGCCGACGCCGCTGTGGGCGCCTTCGATGAGGCCGGGCAAGTCGGCCAGCACGAAGCCGCCGTCCTCGCCGAAGCGCACCATGCCGAGATTGGGGTGCTTGGTCGTGAAAGGATAATCAGCGATTTCCGGATGGGCCTGGGACAGACGGCTCAATAGTGTCGACTTGCCGGCGTTGGGCAAGCCGACGAGGCCCGCGTCGGCGATGACTTTAAGCTCCAGCACCAGCCAGCGCTCCTCGCCGGGAACGCCTGGTTCGTATTCACGCGGCGTACGATTGGTGGACGAGGCGAAGTACTTGTTGCCGCGGCCGCCGCGGCCGCCCTTGGCGACGACGACTTCGTCGCCGGGCTTGGTGAGGTCGCGCAGGATATTGCCGCGGTCGCGGTCCAAAAGGACTGTGCCCGGGGGAACGTCAATCACCAGATCGTGGGCGCTTTTGCCGGTGCAGTTAGCGCCGCCGCCGGCCGCGCCGCTCTTGGCGCGCCAGTGCTTGCGATTGACAAGATCGGCGAGGCTGTCGGCGCCGGCCCGCGCGCGCACGATCACGCTGCCGCCGTGACCGCCGTCGCCGCCGTCCGGCCCGCCGCGCGGCTCGTACTTTTCACGGCGAAAAGCGACGCAGCCGCGGCCGCCGTCGCCGCCTTTGACAAAGATGGTCACGCGGTCAACAAACATAAATGAGATTGTATCAGACAGAGAGCTTGACGGGCGCTGCGCCGTTGCTGGACGCCGCTGCGGCCCGCGCCAGCGGCAATCGGAAGAGCGCCCCAACATCGTACCAACCGTCGGCGCAGCGGTTGGCGCGCACGAGCGTGGCCGGCAATTGCACCGTCGGCGGGTGCACCGAATTCGGCAGCTCGAGCAGCACCTCCGCGGTCGTCAGCTCTTGCGGCAAGTAGAAACTCAGTCCGCTCAGAGAAATGTCTTTGCCGCGGCACTCAATGGGTTCGTCCTTTTCACCGCCAGACAACACAGGAATCACTTTCACGCGATGCGGCCATTGCAAGCGGTCGTGGGTGCGCTTTTCGGCGCCGGACAAAAGCAGCCGCCTCAAGTCGTCCAGGATCGGCTGGCCCATTTCCTCGAGCACTGCGCGGCTTCGTTTCAACGTGCAGCCGAACGTGGTCAGCGTCACACTGACTTCGACCGGCGTCGGCGTAAAGGGATGCAGTCGGCGGAGCCGAATATCGACGTCGAAACCGAGCTGCCGGCCCAGCCAGCGGCCCCAGAGGCTGCCCGGCAAAGTCACGCGGATCAGGCAACAATTGTCGTCGTCGCGGACACGCTCGCCGAAACACTCCAGGTGAAATTGTTCCAATCGGGCCCTGGCGACACCGAGCGGCAAGCCGGCGCTGAAGCGATACGAAAGCTCGGCGCCGTCCGCGGAAATCTCCGGAAGCGCGGGCGCCTCGGCAGGCGCGACGCCGCCGCCTGCATACGCCACCAGATCCATGAGCACTTTGTTCAGGCGATCGTCGCCGGGCGGCAGGTGGTGCGCGCCGCCTTGCAAGCCGCGCAAGAGTGTCGAGAAACGATCGGGCAGCCCCTGATCCTGGTTACGCGACGTGCCTTCCAGGGCCATGACCATTTCCGTACAACTCGGCCAGCGCTGGCTGGGATCGGCATGTAGCGCGCGGGCAATTACTTCCGCGTCCACAGTAGACATTTTCGATAGGTCGGGCACGCCGCGGTTGCGCGACGACACGCCGCCGCCGAAAGGGTGCGCGCCGGTCAAAATTTCCGCGTACAGAATTGCCAGGCTGACTTGATCGCACGATCGGCAGACGCGTTTCTCAAACAGCTCGGGGGCCGCGTAACGGGCGTTGCGCTTGGCAATGTCCTGACCCGCCGGCAGCCACACAAGCTGGCTCAAGCCGAATTCCGTAATCTGCAGCCAACCCTGGTCCAAGTACAGGCAGCGCGGGTTCAGTCCAAGATGGTAAACGCCGTGCTGCTGGTAGAGATAGTCGAGCACCTCGGCGGCAGCGCGCAAATAATCGACCAGCTCGCCGCGCGGAATGCCCGGCAGCTTCCGCGCCTGGCACTGCGCGAAGCGGTCACGCAATGTTTCGCGCATGCGCTCGGTCAAGAGCACCATTCGTCCGGGTTCGTGATGCACGACTTCGCACGGCACCAAGGCCGGATGGTTCAACGAGCGCAGCCGCTGGACTGCATCGCGCAACTTGTCCTGAGAGTGCCCAAGGCCATACAGCAGTTGCACCAGTTTGGTTTGGCCTTCGGGCGTTTTCACCTTCCATACATCGGATAGCGGCGTGGTGTGCGGCCTGTCGATGAAGTGATAGTGAGCGAGCACTCCGCTGGGAAGCGCCGGGGCGCTCGGCGGCTTCTTCTCCGTGTCGCCGCATTTGGGGTGCTGCGTATCGGTAAGTGCCGCGGCCTGGACCGGAAGTTGTAGGTCGGGACTGCTGGCCACCGACACGGGCGCGTTTTGGCCCGATAGCGCGCGAATCAAATCCATGCACGAGGAAAAACGGTGATCCGGATTCTTGGCGAGCGCGCGGGCGATCCGCCGTCGATCTTCCGGCGGCAACGCCAACAGATCTGGCTCGGCTTGCGTATGCTGCGCCAGCAAGGCGCGCGCGTTCTTGCCGCTGAAGGGCAACACGCCAGTCAAGAGCTCCTGAAAAACAATGGCCAGGCTGTACTGGTCGCAATGCCGGCTGAGTTTGCCCTGGAACAATTCGGGGGCGGCATAGAGCGGCGTGATCGCGCCTGGCTCGACGCGGGTTTCGCGTCCCTGGCCCCCCGCCAGACTATTTACCAAGCCGAAATCACCGACCTTGACGTGGTTCGACACCAGAAAGAGATTGCGCGGCTTCACATCGAGGTGTTGCAGGTCGAACTTGGCATTCAGCAAATCCAAGACCTCGGCGGCCTCGCGCAAGAACCCAATTACTTCTTCGCGCGGCACGCCGTTCCGGCCTCCCGCGCGATGGGTCTGCAATACGTCTTCGAGATTATGGTCCGCCAGCTCCGTGATGATGATCAGCTCGCCTTCGACCACTTCAACGCGATCGATCGACAGCAGAAACGGATGGCGAATAGATTTGATGAGCTGCACCGCGCGCAGCTCTTCCTCGGCGTGAACGCGATTCTGATCGAGCCCGGTCAGGTTGCCGTAGACGAACTTGACGGCCTTGTGAATGCCGCCGGGCGCTTCGCATTTCCACACCTCGCCAAAGCCGCCGGAGCCCAAGGGTTCCAGCAGGCGATATCCGCGAATGGGTTCGGTGTCAGGCTTTTTTTCGAGGGGCATGGCAGACGGTTCTTCACAGCGGCTTGGCGCAAGTATGGTCTGTCGATTAAACTTAGGTCATGAAATGACCCGGTCCAAAAACTGCGAATTCATGTGCCAGCATAATTGATGACACGATCGTAAAACACGATGTGTCAGCAATTTAACTTTAACCGAAGTCTCGACTTACGTCAAAACAAGGGTCGAAAAATTGATGACACATCGCTCATTTTGGTGGTCGTGTCATCAATTTCTGTTACTCATTTATTTGCAAGGAGTTGTGGAAAACATATTCATGACACATTGATGACATCAATCTTGGCACACGCTAGGTGAACGTCATGCTGAACAACTACCTGGGTCAGGACGTCGTCATTGACATGCGGAGCCGGTTCGTGTGCATGGGTCGCCTGACTCTTATCGAGGACCAATATCTAGAGGTTTGCGATGCGGATCTGCACGACCTTTACGACACGCAGACGTCGCGGGAAAACTATGTCGCCGCTTCGGTGGCGACGGGCATCAAGCGTAACCGCAAACGCGTTGTGCTGATGGCTGCCGACGTGGTCGCGGTCGCCCGGCTGAGCGATGTGGTGGACGAATAAGCGAAACTTGCCGCCGGACATTTCGATGTCAGGGCCCGTCGCCGAAGAGCTTGCGCCGGGCCGCCGCCGTGGACGCCGGATCCCAGCGCGGTTGCGGTTCGCGCACCAATTCCGCGATCTTGTTCGTCGCGGCCCTGCTTTTCATGACAGAGAAGTGCGCGTCCGACAGAACCACGATTGGGATTCCTTGCTTTTGCAGATCATCGGGCCACTGCGTCAGGCAAGACACGACACCGTCGCCCTTTTTGACGCCAACTTCGGCGAGAACCACATCTTTTCCAAGGATATTGATGGACAACCCCAACTTGTCCGGGATGGTGAGCCTGCAAACGACTGCAACAAACTCGATGTTGTCCGGTATCTTCTTGTCAATACGTGCTTCCAGACACTTATGCCGGTGATCTCTGGTGAGCGAGCCGAGGAAGATTTCCTGCCGTTCGCGCACGGCCAGCGTCACCTTCGCCCAGGAAGTGCCGGC
Organism: Gemmataceae bacterium; assembly: GCA_022616245.1. Lineage (GTDB taxonomy): Bacteria > Planctomycetota > Planctomycetia > Gemmatales > Gemmataceae > JAKEFD01. The sequence continues at coordinate 2,353 of JAKEFD010000026.1, read as the reverse complement.
ATTGGGCGCGCATACCTGGATCACTTTGGTCACGCCTGCCTGCGGGTGATCCTCGACGAATTGCCGCACAATCAAGCCGCCGGCGCTGTGTCCCACCAAGACGATTTCGGCGTAGCCGAGCTTCTTGAGCCGGCCGACGTTGTCACCAAGTTCCGCGCTGGCGGCGATGTCTTCAAGCGCGGCGTCCTGGGAATAGGCAAACGCGAACACGTCGGCGTCCTTGGTCAGGGCCTTCACCAATCTGCTGTCGGTTTGCTGCCAGTCGCACAACTTGGCCTTGGCGACGTTGTCGTTGCTGAACGGATGGGCGCGAAGGCCATGCACAAGGACGACGGCGCGGCGCTGTCCGTCCGATCGCTGATAGGGCCCGGCGATCTGCGCTGGGGAGACTTGCGCGAACTTGGTCTGAGAGGGACCTGACTTTGACTGCGACTCCTGACCGAAGGGAGCCAACAACACAACGCACAATGAGAAGTTCAGTGAATTCATGGCAGACCCTGAATGTCGGTGCGAACACTCTTATTCTAGCCGACATTGCAAAGGCACAAAACAACTCTTTTGTCGTCAAAGGAATCCGCGCCGCGCAAGAACTCAAAGTCGCGACTGAAATCTATGTTCGAATTTGAGTTGACACAATAGGGCGCCAATGGAGAATAGGGAGGTGGATTGAACTCGAGGATTGCAATGTCGAAGACGAATGGAATGTCGTACCTGAAATGTCGAGTGGAACCTGGCATGTTCAAGGAGGAATGGCTTGTATATGTCGATGCCATTGATCCGAGCGACTATCATCGCCCAGTGAAGGTGCAGTTGTTCGTGGATGGACGTGAAGTAAGTCATCTCAAAGACACGCCCAAGCGAAACGAACCAGCCTGGGCGTGGTTGCAAGTCAGCCTTGTGGCGACTCGTGGCCAGCTCGCCAGCGTCGTCCTGCCGCAGCCAGCAATTCCGTTCGGAGCAAATGTCCTCGTTCGCCAGGAGCTATTGAAAGGTACGCCAGCGCTATGATCCTTTGCGATCACCACATTCAAAGGCTGGTGCGTAGCGGAAAGTTCGTCATCGATCCGCCCCCCAATCCTGAACAATATGATTCATCCTCCGTCAACCTTCGCGTCGGCGACGACTTTCGCATTTGGAAATCTGCCCTGCGAGCCAAGGGCACGATGCACTCCATTGACCTAGACAATATCGATCTAGCGGAAATCATCGACCTGACGGATCCACTGACTGCCGATGAGGCCGGCATCGTCGCCATCCCTCCCGGCGGCTTCGTGCTCGTTCGCACCTTGGAACATGTTTCCTTGCCACTCAAGAGCAAGCTTGCCGCCCGAGTCGAGGGGCGGAGCAAACTTGCTCGTCTCGGCCTCACGGCGCACATCACTGCACCGACAATTCATGCCGGGTTCAGCGGCAAGATCACGTTGGAAATACTCAATCACGGGCCATTCGAATTAAAGGTGCGTCCCAATCATACCCAGTTATGTCAGTTGATCATCGAGCAGGTTAGTGGCATTCCCAGAAAAGGCGGCAGTGTGATTTTCTCGCAGCAAAGCACGCCGCTAGGCACACCGAAACGCGTGAGGCACTAGCGGTCTGTTCGTGATCGCCACTTCGCCTCTTACCACGCCTCCTTGAAAAACCGCACCCAATTCGCATACATGATCCCTTCGATGTCTGTCTCCGTGTAACCGCGCTTGCGCAACATGTCCGGCAGCCGCTGCAGGTCCGCAATGGTATCCAGGTCGCCCGGCGATTGCTCCCGGCCGAAGCCGCCGTCGAGGTCCGTGCCGATGGCGGCGTGGCGGGCGTTGCCGGCCATCTGGCAGACGCGGTCGATGTGAGCGCAGATGCGCTCGAGCGGCACGTGCGTCTTGGTCTCGCCGCGCACCCAGTTGGGGATCATCATCCACGTGTCCAGGGCGTGGCCGATGACAGCGCCGCGCGTGATGAGGCGTTTGGTTTGCTCGTCAGTAAGTTGCCGTTGATTCGGAACCAGCGTGCGGTTGTTGTGATGGCTCGCGAGAATCGGTCCGCCGTAGATTTCCAGTGCTTCGTCGAAACACTGATCCGAAAGATGTGTGACGTCGAGGATCATGCCGACGCGTTCCATTTCGCGCAAGAGTTCTTTGCCTTCGGGGAACAGGCCGCCTTCGGTGCCCGTGCCATGACCATACGGACTGACGCCATAATGCGTGGGGCCGATGATGCGCAGGCCGGCGTCGAACCATTCCTGAACCTGGTCGGGCCGCAATACGGGATCGGCGCCTTCCATGCTGAGGATGTAGCCCAGCGGCAAAGTAGTGGACTCTTCGTCCTTGCGCCAATCTTGTACATGTGCTTCCAGACCTTGGCC
>JAKEFD010000025.1 GCA_022616245.1 Gemmataceae bacterium | reverse complement strand
CGTCAAGCCGAACGACTGCTCAAACGCCACCCAATCAAACTCCTAACCGATCGCCCGATGGAATTAGCCGCATGATCCGCGTAAGAAGAGCAGCTGCACCCCAATCCATTTCCTCCACCAGAGGGTGTGTGTGTCGCGCAACCTATATTGCATCTTCCTTGAGGCGAAATGACTTTCGGCGAAGAAATTGATTGCGCTAGTCTGTCATGAATCGCAACAAAGTTTGGCTCGGTAGGACGGGTCTCCAGGCCGTCCGCGTTTCCCTGAGCGGGACGGGCCTGGAGACCCGTCCTACAACGCAACGAGCGGCCGGTCGCCGCACCGCCGAACAACCAGTGCCTGTGGCCGCTTGAATTGAATGACCAGTCCGCCATCCGCCAACTGCACGCCGGCCGGTTGCGGATGGTCGGCGAACCGGCTGTCTTCCGTATCAAGAAGCACTTCCCAGTTTTGTCTTTCCGGAGTGGCCAGAAATGGGTGGCCGGTCAAGACAGCCGTGGCGTTGCCCTTCAGATTCACAACAACGAGCACGGCTGGCCCTGATTTGGCCGTGCGTTTGAGGAGTATCACGCGTTCGTTGAGTGCCGACACCTCGAAATCCTGGCCGCGTAGCGCCGGTTCGCTGCGCAGCAAGCGCAACAATGCTTCGTACAGTCGCTGGATCGAAGTGTGCTCCGGCTCATCCCGTTCTTCCCAGCGCAGTTTGCTGGCAGCGAAGGTGGACGGCGCTTGTGGATCGGGAATGCGCGCCCGCGCCTCGGGGTTGGTGAACGCCGCAAAGTCGCGAAACTCCGCGCGGCGGCCTTCCGTAACCAGCTTGCCCAGCTTTTCGTGGTGATCGGTGAAGTAAAGAAACGGACTGCTCGCCGCCCACTCCTGGCCCATGAACAAAAGCGGCGTTTGCGGACAGCACAAGAGGAGCGCAGTCGCGGCCCGATACGAAGCCGCGTCGATCTGGTGCGCGAGGCGTTCGCCCAGGGCGCGATTGCCGATCTGATCGTGGTTTTGAATGCAGTAGACAAACTGCGCGGGCGCCAAGCCGGCCGGGTCAGTGCCGAGCGGCCCGCCGTGATGCTGGGAGAATTGGCCGCAGTAAAACCAGCCCTTGCAAATGGTCGTCGCCAGGTCTTCCGACTTGCCGGTGTAGTCGCGGTAATAGCTTTCGTGATCGCCCGCCAAGGCGCGGCGCACCTGGTGATGGAACCCGTCGGACCAGACGGCGTCGAGCCCCCAGCCGCCTTGGCATTCCGGCTTCAGCATGTGGGCGAGATTGCGATGGTCCTCGGCGATGCACAAGACGCGCCGAATCCGTTTCCCCTCGCCCCCGAGGGGGAGAGGGGTTAGGGGTGAGGGGGCACGCACGGCTGTGCTCAACTCCGCCAGGATGTGGCGCGGGCTGTCGTCGAAAATGGCGTGCGTCGCGTCGAACCGGAAGCCATCGACGTGATACTCGTGCACCCAGTGCAAAGCGTTTTCGATAAAGAAGCGGCGCACCTGCTCGCAATGCTCGCCGTCGAAGTTGATCGCTGCGCCCCACGCCGTCTTGTGCCTCTTCGAAAAATAGAAGGGACTGTATACGCCTAAATAATTGCCGTCCGGGCCAAGGTGGTTGTAGACAACGTCGAGAATGACTGCCAAGCCGGCGCGGTGCGCCGCATTGACCAGTCGCCGCAAGTCATCCGGGTGGCCGTACGCGCGCGCCGGCGCGTACAGGCACACGCCGTCGTAGCCCCAGTTCCAGCGGCCCGGAAAGTCGGCGACGGGCATAAGCTCAATAGCGGTGATGCCCAATTCGCGCAGATAGTCGAGGCGTTCTTGGACGCCGGCAAACGTCCCGCACGCCGAAAACGTGCCGACATGCAGCTCATATAAGATCAGTTCTTCCAGCGGAATGCCGCGCCAGTCCAAGTCGGACCATGCGAAGGCGCACGGATCGACGACTTCGGAAGGGCCATGCACGCCCTCGGGTTGGTAGCGCGACGCCGGATCGGGATAGAGCGGTCCGCCGTCGAGGCAATATCGATAGCGGTCACCCGGCGCGACGCCTGCGACCCAGCCGGCAAACACACCGTCGGCGGACCGTACGAGCGCGTGTCTGCCGCGGCCGCCCTCGAACACGACTTCCACTTTCTTCGCCGTTGGCGCCCAGACGGCAAACGAGATACCATCGGCCACAGGCCAGGCGCCGAGCGTCGGTTTCCAGTCCATTCACTTGTTTTATCTCTGAGGCAAGTTCATGCCATGCACCATCGACTATCACATGCGTTTCGCTCAGGGCAGCATGATGCGGCCGCCGCTGGCTGCGAGGGTGTGGCCGGTCATGAAGCTCGATTCTTCGCTCAGGAGAAATCGGATCACGTTGGCGATTTCCTCGGGCTTGCCCAGCCGGCCGAGCGGCGTCTCCCTCACTACCGAGGACATCGCTTCCAGCGGCAGCACGCGCCATTTCGGTGTCGGTCAAGCCGGGCGCGACGCAGTTGATGCGGACGTTGTAGGGGGCGAAGGCCTCGGCACAGCAGCGCGTGAAGGCAATCACGCCGGCTTTGGCCGAGGCATAGTGGATTTGCATTTTGCGCGGCCGCAACGCCGCCACGGAGGACAGGGTCACGATACGGCCAAAGCGGCGCTGGATCATCTCGTCCTTGACGGCGAACACCGCCAGGTAAGTGCCGGTGAGATTGACCTCGATGGTCTCGCGCCACAATTCGAAGCTGAGCGTGCTGTGGTCCTGGATGTTGCTGATGGCGCCGCTGTGGAAGAGATAGTCGATCGGGCCGAGCTGCCGCGCCTGGTCGACCAAGCGGCGCACGTCGTCGGGATTGCCGACGTTGCAGGCGGCAAAGACCGCGCGGCGGCCAAGGGCGCGAATGGCGGCAGCGGTCTCTTCTGCGTCGGCAGAGCGGCTGGCGTAGCTGAAGGCAATGTCCGCGCCTTCGCGAGCCAGGCGCAGGGCGGTCGCCCGCCCGATGCCGCGCGAGCCGCCGGTAATCAAAGCAACGCGGTTGGCGAAGTCGGTGGTCATGTTGGGCTTTGGAGCGCGATCAGGCAATCACTTCTTGCGCGGATCGTCGGCAGCGTTGACGTAGACGATGTCGAAAGGACCGACGCCGTGGACTTGAATAATGGTTTCAGCCTTGGTCCACGCGAAGTGGCGCATTTGTTTGGGCATGCGCGCGAAGCCGCCCGCGGGCACGGCCATGGATTTCTCAGCGCTGAACGTCTCGCCCTTGCCCACCATCAGCGTTCCCTTCAGGACGGTGACGTTTTCATCGGAAGGGTGCCAGTGCGGCGAGACTTTGTAGCCTTCGGGCAGCAGAACGCGGAGCACGTACGGTTCGGATTTGCCCGGATCGCCGGTGAGAACGGCGACCTTGGCGCCGGCGGGCAGGCCGGGAGGCGCGGGCCCCCATTTGATGTTGTCGGGAATCACCACAACGTGGTTCTTGTCCGCATCGTGACCTTTCTCGCCCCCCGCCTGCGCCCCGGTCCAGACGGCCAATGTCGCGGCCGCGACAATGCCCAGCGTTATCGATTTCAACATGGTGGTACTCCTTGGGATGTTCCGCGAAAGCCGCCCCGTGCGCTTTCTTGCTGTTGAGTTACGCAGCGGCCGGGACAAAGGCAACGTGTCACCACCGAGGTGCTTTGCTTTTTCCTGCTTGCCGTCCTGGAGGAAACGTAAATAATAACGCTGCCCAAGGAGGCCAAGACATGCGCTCCCATCACGACATGGGCGGACTGCCCGCAGGACCAATCGACCAGAGCGAGCACAAATACGAGCCGTGGGAGAAGCGAACCCACGCAATGTTGTCGCTGTTGGCGCGGCGCGGCGTCATGACCGTGGACGAGCTGCGCCGCGGCATCGAGGCCCTGGGCGCGGAGGAATACGACCGGCT
>JAKEFD010000232.1 GCA_022616245.1 Gemmataceae bacterium | reverse complement strand
GAGCTGCAAGAAATACTGCCGATAAACGTTAAGAAGACTAGCCATGACAAACCAACTATATCAGAACTTTGTCCAATGGAGAAAGCGAATGGATTGCATTGCAGCCACACACACAAACGATGCAATCCATACAGGTAATAGTGATTAGCTTCTAGACTTCGTTCCTATCCCACGACAATATTGACCAATTTACCAGGTATGACGATCACCTTGCGGACAGTTTTCCCCTCAGTGAGGGCGCGGATTTTTTCGTCCGCGAGCGCGGCTTGCTCCAACGATGCCGCATTCATGTCGGCCGCGACAGTCAGTTTGCTGCGCAGCTTGCCGTTGATCTGCACCGGCACCTCGATGGTGTCCGCCTTGAGTAAGCTGGCGTCGTATTTCGGCCAGGGCTCGAAGGCCAGAGTTTGTTGGCCCGAATCAAGTAATCTCCATAGCTCTTCCGCCAGGTGGGGCGCGAACGGGCTCAACAGTAAGACGAACGTCCGGAGCACGGAGCGCGGCCGGATCTTGAGAGGCGTCAAATGATTGGTGAATTCCATCATGGCGGCGATGGCGGTGTTGAAGGACATCGAGTCCAGATCGCCCGTCACGCGCTGGATCGTTTGGTGCAAGAAACGCCGCGTTTCTTTTTCCGGCTCAACGTCTTGCACCACATCGGAGAGTTTCAATTCCTCGCAGCGCTCGTCCACCATCAAGCGCCAGACGCGATTCAGGAAACGGAAAACGCCTTCGACGCCACGCATGCTCCACGGCTTGGTCGCTTCCAACGGGCCCATGAACATTTCGAATAAACGAAGGCTGTCGGCGCCGTATTCGTCCACGACTTCGTCGGGGTTGATCACGTTGCCGCGCGCTTTCGACATCTTCTCCGCTTTGCCTACCAATTCAATCTTTGTCCCTTTCAAGAAGTTCTTGTCGTCTCGTTTCTCAATCTGTTCCTCATTGAGCGGAGAGTACTTACTGGGATCGGAGGAAAGATTGCGGAGAATGCAAATCTCTTTCTTTTCTTCCGTCACCAAGACCGTTTGAAGATTCATGCGCGCAAACTCCGACTTGTTCGCCTCATAGACTGCGCGGGGAACATGATAATCCATCTCGCCCAGGATCATGCCCTGGTTAACTAGCTTCTGAAACGGCTCCGGCGTGCTTATGTGGCCGCGGTCAAAGAGCACCTTGTGCCAGAAGCGCGCATAAAGGAGGTGCAAGACGGCATGCTCGGCGCCGCCGACATAAAGATCGATGGGCAGCCAGGATTTCTGCTTTTCGGGGTCGCAGATTTGCTTCTCATTCTTGGCATCGAGGTAACGCAAGTAGTACCAGCACGAACCGGCCCATTGCGGCATCGTGTTCGTCTCGCGCCGGTGGCGTTTGCCGTTGCGCGTGACCTCGACCCAGTCCTTCGCCTTGCCCAGGGGCGGCTCGGGCTTGCCCGTGGGTTTGTAGTCCGCCAGTTCCGGCAATGTCAGCGGCAATTCCTCTAAAGACAGAGTCTCTACAACGCCGGTCGGCTTGCCCGCGGCGTCCAGTTCGTGCAAAATCGGGAACGGTTCGCCCCAATAGCGTTGCCGGCTGAAAATCCAATCGCGCAGCTTGTAGTTCACCTTGCGCTGGCCTTTTTTTTCTTTTTCCAGCCAGGCCGTGATTCTTGCCTTGAACTCGGCGGTCGTCTGGCCGTTGAAGCTGCCGGAGTTCATGGCCACGCCGTCGCCCACGAAGCACTCGTCAAACAGTTCCACGGCGTCGCGATAAACCTGCTCGGCGTACTTGTGCGGATCGCGCGGCTGCGCCGACACAAAGCGGCCGGCGCGGCGAATCACTTGCACCTCGAACTGGGACAGGGTGGCCGCTCCCGGCGACGGCGCGTCCATATGTTTCTGAGAATAGAGCGGGTCGCTGCCGGACAGCATCTTGTGCACGACGCCGAACACTTTCGTCTTCGCCAGCCACGCCGCCGGCGGCATGACCACGGGGCGGATCGGCAATCGAAACTGCTTGGCGAATTCAAAATCGCGCTCATCGTGCGCGGGCACCGCCATGATTGCCCCGGTGCCGTAACTGAGGAGCACATAATCCGCGATCCAGACCGGGACGGACTCGCCGTTGACCGGATTGACCGCGTAGGCGCCGGTGAAGACGCCGGTCTTGCGCTTGGTCAATTCGGTGCGTTCCAGATCGCTTTTGCGCGCCGCCTCCACTTTGTATTCGTCGACGGCCTTTTTCTGCATGGGCGTGGTGATCTGATCCACGAGCGGATGCTCCGGAGACAGCACCATGTAGGTCGCGCCGAAGAGCGTGTCCGGCCGCGTGGTGAAGACGCGGATATCGGATTGCAGATTGGAGATTGCAGATTGCGGCACGCGGTCTTTCAATCGCAAATCTGCAATCCGCAATCTAAAATCAACCTCGGCCCCTTCGCTCTTGCCGATCCAGTTGCGTTGCATCTCCTTGATGGCGTGGGGCCATTCGACTTTGTCCAAATCCTCGAGCAAGCGGTCGGCATAGTCGGTGATGCGCAGCATCCATTGCCGCAGCGGCATACGCACGACGGGATGGCCGCCGCGCTCGGACTTGCCGTCGACGACCTCCTCGTTGGCCAAGACGGTGCCCAGCGCCTCGCACCAGTTGACGGGGATTTCGGCCTGGTACGCAAGCCGCTTCGTGTCCTGGTAAGCGCGCACGGCAACCGGGCCCTTCGCTTGCACGTCCGCGGGGATCGGCAGCTCTTTTATGGGCCCGCCGCGCTTTTGCGCATGGTCGTACCATGTGTCGAACAGCTCGAGGAAGATCCACTGCGTCCACTTGAAGTAGCCCGGATCGGTGGTATCGACCTCGCGGTCCCAGTCATAGCTGAAGCCGAGCATCTTGATCTGCCGGCGAAAGGTGTCGATGTTCTTTTGTGTGGTTTCGCGCGGGTGCGTGCCGGTCTCGATGGCGTATTGCTCCGCGGGCAGACCGAAGGCGTCCCAGCCCATGGGATGGAGCACGTTGAAGCCGCGCATGCGCTTGTAGCGCGCGAGAATATCCGTCGCGGTATAACCTTCGGGATGGCCGACATGCAGGCCTGCGCCGGAAGGGTACGGAAACATATCGAGGATGTAGTATTTCGGCTTGTCGGAAACGTCGGGAGTGCGGAAGGTCTTGTTCTCTTCCCAGAAACGCTGCCAACGCGGCTCGATGACTTTCGGGTTGTAGGCGGGCATAAGCCTCCTCGGATCCTGATCGTAATCTTACTCTTGATCTTAATCTGCTTCGCTAAACTCTCTCCAAGAAGAGATCGTTCCGCGCAAGGAACTCTTCACATTCTGCTTTCGTGAAAACCCCCGGCGTTGTACCGACAGCGCGAACGCAACTTGCTCCCAACGCGCTGGCTAGTCGCAAGCAGTCTTCGGGTCCCTTGCCTTGAAGTAGGCCGTAGATGAAACCGGCGTCGAAGGCGTCGCCGCCGCCGCTGCCATCCACATAAGGAACCGCGAAGACGCCCGCCTTAAGCCGCAACCCATCTTGTACCAGCAGGGCGCCCTCGCCGCCCATGGTAATGACGACCGTGCCTGCCCCCAGACGGCGGAAAAACTCCGCCTGTTCTAATGGACTGCTTTTTCCGGTGATGAGTTCGCCCTCGTGATTGTTCGGCAAAAAGACATCGACGTGCGGCAGAAGTTTGTCGAGCTGTCCGACGTATTCGCCCGGCCGTGGGACGACGACATCGAGGACAGTCTTCACGCCCTTTGCCCGCGCGTCCGCGAACAAGGGCGCCAACTCCTCCTGCTTGAGATTGGGCATGACCAGATAGCCGCCAAGGTACAGGACGCGCGGCAGTGTGCCTACTACAATGTCGGCGGCGCTGAATTCGGCGTTGGCGCCGAAGGTGTGGATGAAACGGCGATCCTGGCCGGCGACGTTGACGATGAGTGTTTGGCTGGTGTCGGCGGTTGGGCTGGTGTGCACAAAGGTGGTATCCACACCGGTTTCACGCAAGAGATCGCTGACTACGCGGCCGAAAATGTCCTTGCCGACCCGGCCCACCACACTGGCGCGCACGCCCATCTTGGCAAGGTCGACGGCAGCGTTGGCGGCGCAGCCCCCGATCGTGAGCAGCATGCCGTCGGCCATTACGAGTTCGCCGGCGGCGGGCAAGTGAGTTATCGGCGTGCACACGTGGTCGGCAACGATAATGCCGGCGCACAACACTTCGGGGGATTGATCCATGGGCTTTTTCTACCAAACCGGCGCGGACCTGCCAATCGCGGCCAAGCCGCGTACACCAGCCCGACGCGCTAGCGAGCGCGGACGTGTCGCCCGTGAGAAAATCAATTGCCGGCAGGGATTCTTTACAGCATCTTTGCAACGGGATCCATTTCCGCCGGGGACACGTCCGCCCTCGCTGGCGCGTCAGGCTAGTGTTGCACGTGGACCACGGCGCTGTGATAGACTGAGTCCTATGACAGAACACGTGCGCGTGAAGATCTGCGGCGTCACAAACGAGAAAGACGCCCGCGCGGCCGTCGCCTGCGGGGCCGACGCTTTGGGCCTCAATTTCTATCCCAAGTCGCCGCGCTATGTAGCGCCAAAGACGGCGGATCGGATCGCTCGATCGTTGCCGCCCTTCGTCGAACCGGTAGCGCTGTTCGTCAATGCATCTTGGGAGGACATGACGACAACCGTTGCTGCGTTGCCGGGGATCCGGACCATTCAGTACCACGGCGATCATCTTGGTGAACCGCCGCAGTCGACATGGCGCTACATTTGGGCGTTTTCGATTAAAGGTCAAGAGGATTTGAGGACCATTCAGCAGCATCTCGATGGGCTTCATGCACAGCCCGCGGCAATCCTCGTTGATGCGCATGTGCCCGGCCTCTACGGCGGCACGGGACAGACCGCTCCCTGGGAACTCTTGGCCGGCTTCTCTCCCGGCGTACCGCTCATTCTGGCCGGTGGACTGACGCCGGAAAATGTCGCCGAGGCCATTCGCATCGTGCGGCCGTACGCCGTCGATGTGGCCAGCGGCGTCGAGCAAAGCCCCGGCGTCAAAGACGCGGAAAAAATGCGGCGTTTTGTCGAGGCGGTGCACGCTGCGTCGTGAAGCGATCCGCTTCCTAACGGGCGCGGCTCCGACGGGCGCCGCTCCCTGACTTTGTCAATAGTCATCGTCGTCGTCCCAATCCTCAGAGCGACGCACTTTTTTCTTTTTCTTCTTCTTTTTCCGCTTCTTGCTTTCCCAATAATCGTCCGGTCGTTTTTCCATGATGTCCATGACCTGCAGCAGGTTTTCCTCATCGTCATTCGGGCGGATGGCGCGAGTCAAGAGAAACGTGCAAGCCAGGCCGAAGCCGACCAATGCGCCCATGAGATGCACGATGTAAGCGATCGGAGAACCGAGGTCGATCAGCGTGCCAACAAGATCGCCGCCCAGATAGAAAATGACGATCCAGTAGGACGTAACCTCGAAAGTACCCATGATGGCCCAGCCGACCCAGTACCAGACGTAGACTTCGTTGCGTGGAAAGTAAACGAAGAACATGCCCAACAGGCCCATGATCGCGCCCGAAGCGCCGATCAGAGGCACGTCTTTGCCGAACAAGAGCCAGCCGAGACCTGCCAAGGCGCCAATCGAGAAATAACAGAGCAAGACAGCCCATGGCCGAGCTTGGCATTGACCGCGTTGCCGAAAACAAACAGGAAGATCATGTTGCCGACGAGATGGAAGATATTGCCGTGGACGAAGAGGTGGGAGATGAGCTGGAGCGGATTGAAATCCTTGGGGTTGAGCGCCCCCACGTAAGCACGCTCCTCAGGTAGAGGAAAAAAATGGTCGTCGTCCATTGCCCGGTCGAGCAAGATGAGACCGCTGACAAAAACGGTGAGGGCGATGAGGATCCAATTCGTGAACGGGATCCTCTCCATCGGCACGTCGACGGTGTAGGGAACGATCATTCGAAGCCTGCTACCTTTCCGAATCGGGGATGTTCACCACGACGACGGCGGGCTTGCCGAAGGGGCTGCGTGCTCCCGGGTCGGCGCCGTTGAAGGTGAAGTAGAGGCGTTCGCCCTTACCGTCGATTTGCAGGTTATACGTGCCGCCCACTTGGTAGTTGAGTTTCTGACTGAGCGGTTCGGCCAGGAAAGCGAGCACTTTACGCTTGCCGGCGGCGATGTCGTATTGCACCACGGGAGCGCCGGACTTCGCGCCGGAGCCGTGCGCGCCGGGCGCGTAGTAGAGGAATTTTTCATCGGGGCTAATGACCATGACCGCGGTGTAGTCTCCGTTTTGCCAGTTGGGACCGAGATCCTTGACGCTTTCCTTAGCCGGGTCGAAGGCGAATAATCGGCCCGCCGCCGTCATGCCATAGACGATGCCGTTTTTGGTCGGGCACTGGGCCGCAGCGCGGAGCGTATCGTTTTTCTTCTTCGCGCCGGGATTGGGGGGCAGGTTCACCTTGGTCGCGACGATCTCGTTCTTTTCGGGGTCGTAATAATGCAGGCCGTTTGTGCCGCTGAAATAAACACGGCCATTCGCGTCCGCCAGGAAAGTGCGGCTGGCTTCTGATTCATCGGCGCCGCCCACGAACCTGGTCTTGTGCTCTTTCACGTCATATACAGCGATGTCGCCTTTGTACACCGCGTGGAAATATAAGAGTTGCCGCCGCGCGTCGAAGTGCGACGCCGGCAAACCTTGTTTGGGCACCGGGGCGCCGTGGTTCTCCACCTTGCCGGTCTTGAGGTCGTAGCTCAACAGGATCGATCCGGGGAATCCCTTCTGGAAGGCAGCGTCGACCTCCTTGGGTTTGCCCCAATAGGTGGCGAAATAGAGCTTACCATCGGCGCCTTCGTGAATAGCGGCGTGGATCTTGCCGTGCCCGTAGAGGCCGAACATCTGCTTGATGGCTTCGAGCACGTCGGCGATTTGCCGGAGGATCATGTCGACAGGGTCATATTCAAAGACCTTACTCGTGGCGTTCTGGCCCAAGTGATCGCCCACCGACGTGTAGTATTTGCCGTTCGAGGCGAGACAGCCGTCGCCCCAACTCGACCAAAGCGTGCCTTTGCCGCGGTCGGCGAGACCTTCGAAGAAGCAGACGTCGATCGCGGGCGCAGTTCGCGCCACGGTGAAGGCGTCTGCCTTGAGGCCGGCGGGAACTTTGAGAAAGGCATCCGATTCGATACGCGTCGCCTTGGACGCAAGCGGACGCTTCGCAACGTTTTCCTGAGCCCACAGAAGCGGACAAGCTGCGAGCGTGAAGGAAAGACAAACGGCAGCGTAAGTATTCATCGGGCACTCCACAGTATTTCCGAGCCGCGCCCGTGAGGAAGCGGGTAGCCTCGGGTTCCCCGCTTCCTCACGGGCGCGGCTCGGACTACTAGCTCCGACTATTTCCCCAACTGTTTATCGAAAAACTCACGCACTTTCTTGTCGACGTCCGCGCCGCTAATGCCGTGGCCTCGTCCCTCGGCAACATAAAGCGTCACGGGCACGCCGGCCTTCTTGAGGGCCGTTTCGAGCAATTCACTCTGGCTCAAAGGGACGGTCTTGTCCATGTCGCCGTGAACGATGAGAAAGGCGGCCGCATCCTTGGTGATATGCGTGATGGGGCTGGCGAGGGTGGCGAGGCTTTTCTTTTCGGCAGGCGCGCCGCCAAGCAGTTTGCCGACCGGTCCTTCCGCGCCGCTGCTCTTGCCAACGATGGCGATGAGGTCCGTCGGCCCGCAAAAATCACACACGGCTCGGACTTTGCTCGAAAAGCGCGGTGAGCCGCCGCTGCCTTCCAACTCCTTTACGTCGGCGGAAGTGCCCAATAGCGCGACGAGATGTCCGCCCGCCGACGAGCCCCAGACGCCGATGCGCTCAGGATCGAGATTGTATTCCTTGGCCTTGGAGCGAAGGAAGCGGATGGCGCATTTACAGTCTTCGATTTGCGCGGGGAAGATGGCTTCCTTGGAAAGACGGTATTCGACGCTAGCGCAGAAATAGCCTTCGGCCGCATAGCTTGCCAGGCGAGGGATGCCGCTGTCTCTGTCGCCTTTTTGCCAGCCGCCGCCGTGAATCCAGACGATAACCGGCATGGCTTCCTTGGGCGACGCCTTGGGCCGCAGGATGTGCAACTTCAAAGGCCGGCCGCCGCCCGTGCCGAATTCCACATCGCGCACGACTTCGACGGAATCGGGAATTTTGGGCGGCTCCTTCTTTTGCTCCTGGGCGAGCAGGTGGGTGAGCGGCAGGCAAATCATCGCGAGACCAAGCAATAGCAAGCGTCGCATGTGTCCTCCTTTGTTACTCTTCCAGAACAATTCGTTTCTTGGATTCGATATTCTTTCTCACGAGCTTCTTACCGCTCGGCAGCGTCGCCTCAAGGTCCACGCGTTCAAGGTCGCCCAGGCCGAAATGGCACAAGGCAGGCTGGCCGCTGGCGTAGCCGTAGCCGATGGACAGTTCTTGAAACCCCACAAGGGCTTTCTGGTTTCCCAGTTCGCCGGCGCGATACAGGCGAATCTGGCAGCCAAGGCCCATGCGGTTCAGTGTCTTGCCCACGACCTGAACTTGCAACCAATTGCGCGGCGTGCTGTCATTTTTCAGGAGCCGCGAGTGATTGCCTTGGAACCAATTGATAAGGAAGAGATCGAGCCGGCCGTCGTTGTCGAAGTCGCCGGAAGGGCCGGCGGGGTAGTACACCATATTGCCGCCGATGGGCCGAGGGGGCGTAAAGCGCGGCAGGCCCTCTTTCCTACCTTCATTTCGATAAACGAGCGGCGTGATTTTGCCGGCTTCGTCCATCCAGGCCGCGGAAATGTAGATGTCCGGCCAGCCGTCGTTGTCGAGGTCTTGGATTTCGACATGCGGGCAACGGACCGGGATAACGTCGCCCAGGCCGGCTTCCTTGGTGACGTCGCGGAATTGCAGCACGCCGTTCTTGAGGCCGTCATTGAGAAAAACTTTGTTGCGGGCTTTCTTGCCGTGGATGGCGACGACGAGGTCGAGCCGGCCGTCGCGGTCAAGGTCGCCGAAGGCCGCACCGCAAGGCCAGTCTTCGCCGTCGAGCGGAACCCAGGCGAGGATGCTTTTCAATTCGAGCGCTTCTCGATAGGTCACGTCCTCGCCCTTGCTAGCGCTTCGGGCTCGCGTGCTCAGAAAAAGGCGGTTGCTGTGCGGCACGAAGAAGTCGGGCCGACCGTCGCCGTTCAGGTCCGCGACCGCCAGGCCCAGGCCGAAGAGGTTGTCCGGCAGGCCGACTTTTTGCGACACGTCTTCGAATTGCAAGTTGCCCTTGTTGCGAAACAGTGCGGTGCGCGGCCTGGGCGTGAACCGGTCCTCCACGACCAAAAGGTCGAGCAGGCCGTCCGCGTCGTAATCGAAGACGCCGATGTTGCGCGCGGTGAAGAGCGTGCTTGGGCAAGCGCCGCTTTGAGCCGAGATGTCCTCGAAGACGCCTTTCGTGTTTCGAAAAAGCAGGCTGTGACGAACCTGGGCCGATTTCTGCGGCTCGTCGGTCCTTTGCGCTTTGGCCTTGGCGTTGTTGGCGGAGTAGAGTTCGAGCCAGCCGTCGTTATCCAGATCGGCGAAGACTGCGCCGCTGGTTCGGCCGAAGAAAGTGACCGCCGCCTGTTTCACCTGCTCGAAGCGGCCGTTGCCCAGATTGCGGAAGAGCATGTTCGGCACCGGTCCGGCAGCGGGCTTGTATTCCGCGTTGGGCCGATCGCAGAATCCGCCGATGTAAAGGTCGATGAGGCCGTCGTTGTCGAAATCGCCCCAGGCGCCGCCGTGGCCCATGATGCCGGCTAACGGCTCATGCAATCCGGCGTCTTTGGTGATGTCGCGAAAGACGATGGGGAAGGCCTTGTCGCCTGCCGACGAAGTGAAGCAGAAAAACGCAAGGACAAGCACAGCAGCTTGGCAGCGTAAGAAAGCGGTCATGGCAGCGATTCCGTGTTCTTTGCGATGGCTACTATCGTTGCAACATTCGCGTCTAGTTGCAACCTGCTGGCGTGGAATTCGTATCAAGCCTTGGCCAGTAACTGTCGCAAGACAAACTGCAGAATCCCGCCATGTTGGTAGTAAAGCACCTCTTGCGGCGTGTCGATGCGGACTGTGGTCTGAAAGGTCTTGACGTCGCCGGCTGCGTTCTTTGCTTTGATTGACACGAGCAGTCCCGGCGCGAACTTGGCCAGCACTGCGGGTAATCCTTCCAGGTCGTACATTTCTTCGCCGCTCAGTCCGAGGACCTCGGTGTTTTCGCCCGGCTTGAACTGCAACGGCAACACGCCCATGCCGACGAGATTGCTCCGGTGGATGCGCTCGTAGCTCTCGGCGATCACATAGCGAATGCCCAAGAGAGCCGGCCCTTTGGCCGCCCAGTCGCGCGACGAGCCAGAGCCATACTCCTTGCCCGCCAAGACCAAGAGAGGCACTTTCTCGGCTCGATACTTTTCCGACGCTTCGAATATCGACATCTGCGTCCCATCGGGCAGATGCCTGGTGAGGCCGCCTTCCGTCCCCGGCGCGAGACGATTCTTCAAACGGACGTTGGCGAAGGTGCCGCGGATCATGACTTCGTGGTTGCCGCGGCGCGCGCCGTAGGAATTGAAGTCGGCCGGCTGGACGCCGTTGGCGATCAGGTACTTGCCCGCGGGACTGTATTTTTTGATGCTGCCGGCGGGCGAAATATGGTCGGTGGTGATGCTGTCGCCCAGGACGGCCAAGACGCGGGCGCCGGCAATATCCTGAACCGGGCTGGGCTTGGCAGGCATATTCTCGAAATATGGCGGATTCTTGACATACGTGCTGTCGTCTTGCCAGGCGAAAAGATCGCCCCTCGGCACGTCCAAGCCGCGCCATTGCTCGTCGCCCTGGTATACGTCTTGGTAAATCCGCGCGAACATTTCGGGTTTTACGCAGCTTTGCACCGTCTGCATCACTTCTTGCTGCGTCGGCCAAATGTCTTTCAGCAATACCGGTTTGCCTTGTTGGTCCGTTCCCAATGGCTCGGCGGCGAAGTCCATGTCGACCCGCCCCGCAAGCGCGTAGGCGACCACCAGAGGCGGCGACGCCAGATAGTTGGCGCGGACCTCGGGGTGGATGCGGCCTTCGAAATTGCGGTTGCCGCTCAGCACGCCGGCAACGACGAGGTTGTGATCCTGGATGGCTTTGGAGACTGCGGCGGGCAAGGGGCCGCTATTGCCGATGCACGTGGTGCAGCCGTAGCCGACGAGAAAGAAGCGTAGTTGCTCGAGCGAGCGCATGAGGCCTGTCTGGACGAGATAGTCGGTGACTACTTTGGAGCCCGGCGCCAGACTCGTTTTGACCCAGGGCTTGGTTTCCAGGCCGCGGGCAACCGCCTTTTGCGCGACCAGGCCGGCTGCGAGCATGACCGAAGGATTCGAGGTGTTGGTGCAGCTCGTGATGGCGGCAATAACGACGGCGCCATGCCCCAGCGCGGGCGCTTCTTGCTGGACAGCTCCTTCCAGTTTCGCCGGCAAGGGATGCGGCTCGGTCGTCGCCTTGGCAGCCGCCACCGCGGTTTGCGCCCCGCCTTCACCGACGAGCCGCAGCGTTTCTTTCGGCGCGCGCTTGGGCTCGACGCGTTGCAGCATGAGAGCCAGGGAGTCGTGAAAGGATTTCTTGACCTCGCGCAGCGACACGCGATCTTGCGGCCGTGTCGGCCCCGCCAGCGACGGCTCTACTTTGCGCAAATCCAATTCCAGCGTGTCCGAAAAGACCGGATCGGGCGTCGCGGACGTGCGGAACAGGCCCTGCTCCTTGCAATAGGCCTCAACGCGGCGAATGTGTTCTTCGCTGCGTCCCGTGAGCCGCAGGTAGGCCAGTGTTTCGCTATCGACGGGGAAAATCCCACACGTTGCGCCGTATTCAGGCGACATGTTTGCGATGGTGGCGCGGTCGGCGAGCGGCAGTTGGTCCAGGCCGGGACCGAAGAACTCGACGAACTTTCCGACCACGCCTTTCTTGCGCAGCATTTGCGTGACCGTCAATACCAGGTCGGTAGCGGTCGCGCCTTCGGCCAATTTGCCGACCAGTTTGAAGCCGACCACTTGCGGAATCAGCATCGACACGGGCTGTCCGAGCATCGCCGCCTCGGCTTCGATACCGCCCACGCCCCAGCCCAGGACGCCCAAGCCGTTCACCATGGTCGTGTGCGAATCCGTCCCAACCAACGTGTCGGGATACAGCATCGGCGAGCGGGGGGCGTGAGCCCCCTGATGACTCGCCCCGTCGTCGAGAAAGACGACGCGGGCCAGGTATTCCAAATTCACCTGATGCACAATGCCCGTCTCGGGCGGCACGACTTTGAAATTGCGGAAGGCGTTCTGGCCCCAGCGGAGGAAGAGATAGCGCTCCTGATTCCGAGAAAACTCGAGTTCGGAGTTGCTTTGAAAGGCGCTGGCGGTGCCGAAGTAATCGACCTGCACTGAGTGATCGATGACCAGTTCGGCTGGCTGCAGCGGGTTGATCTTGCGCGGATCGCCGCCCATCTTCTTCATGGCGTCGCGCATGGCGGCCAGATCGACGATGGCCGGCACCCCGGTGAAGTCCTGCAACAGCACCCGGCTGGGCGTGAATGCAATCTCGCGCACGGGCGTCGCTTGCGGGTCCCACTGCGCGAGTGCTACGATGTCTTCCGCGCGCACGCTTTGACCGTCCTCGGTGCGCAGCAGATTTTCCAGGAGTATCTTCATCGAAAACGGCAACCGCTCGGCCCGCGGATGCTTGGCGTATGCCGCGGCCAGGCGATGGATCGTATACGACTCGTTGTTGACTGAAAGCGTGCCGCGGCTGCCGAAGGTGTTGGCCATGACTAGCTCCTGGTTGTCTTCCGCTAAACCTATTGTAGCGGCTGACGTGCAGGATGTTCGAGACCTCACAAGTCCGCGCTGTGTCGACAGGTCTGGAATCAGCCATCACATGGGCCCGATTTTCGCCTAGAATTCGCCCTCGCCAATTACTTCGCCCCCATTGCGCGTGACCAGGGCACGGTACGTCGCGCGCGACACGTTGCTCGAAATAAACCGGCAAGAGCCGTCCATATTCAGGAATTGAGCGCCAGCCGTGTGGCTGGATGCGAAACTGCCGGGACTGTTGCCGAAGGTATTGGGTGGCCCGGACGTGATGCGCACGTGGACGAGGACGGCGGTGATGGCCGGCCGGGCGCGCAAGCTGGGCCGCTGAGGATCATACTCGCGCGCTGTCGGGGCATACACCGTTTCCTGACCCGGAATGACGCCGACCCAACTGTTTTCGGAAAACGCACTGGTGCGCTCGCCAATGCCGACGGTGTTCGACGTACCGTCGGTGATGTCGGTGAAGCGCACGCGCGAGTTGCGGTGAAAGACGCCGCTGAACGGCAACTGCTCATAGGCGCCGTCGCCCAAAACGCCCGCGTAACTACAGACGCCGGCCTCCGCGAGCAACATGGGCACATTGGCGTCGGCGGGCGGCTTGCCGGAATCCGTCATCCGAATGACGCGCGGCCCAAGGTCGCTTGGGCATACGAAAATGTCGACGATGGTGCGCCGTGCCGCGGCATTGCTTGGATGTGCAATCGGCAATTGAAATTGGATGCTCCGAAAGTGGTTTTCCTGTTCTACGTAGGGCAGCAGATAGGCGAAGAGGCTCCAACCGGGACCAGATTCCGGCACCGGTCGTTGGAGCCGCCCGGCCACGGGGCCGTCGTGGTAGAAGTGAATCCAGGCGGAAAACTCTTGTAGACATCGTGGTAATGATGGAGACCGAGTCCAATCGTGTTCGGCACGTAATTTGCGCCTCGAGAATACTTGTGTACAGTATTGCGCCTGCTGCCGCAATTTGACATCATGTCGGCGTGAATAACCAGCCTGCTGATGCGCCGGGCAAGCTCCAAGAGAAGGACGTGCGCGGCCTCAAGTATTTCGATCGGCTCGCTCCGTT
>JAKEFD010000231.1 GCA_022616245.1 Gemmataceae bacterium | reverse complement strand
GCGGCCCGCCTCGTGAAAGCGCCGGATGGCCTCGCTCAGCGTTTCTCCCTTGATGAAGCGCATGGCGTAGCACGGAGCGCCGGCTTCGTCGTGCACCAGCCCATGGACGGGCACGATGCCCGAATGTTCAAGCCGCCCGGTGAGTTCGGCTTCCAACAGGAATCGCTCCCGGCACTTGGCGTCCCCGAGGCGTCCGGCCAGCATTCGCTTCAGCGCGACCTGTCGGTTCAGTTCCAAGTCCTGGGCGACAAAGACTTCGCCCAGCCCTCCGTGCGCATGAAATCGCAGGGTCCGATACCGCATGGGGGATGCCAGCCCATTCGGGTCCACCGACGGAATGGGACCGCTCTTCGCAACGAGATAAGTCGTGCGCGCCACTGTCTCGGTTTTGGTGCTCGCACTTTGCGCAGGCTCGTTCTGAACAGCTCGGATTTGGCTTTTCAACTCGTCGAGCAATTCCGGGCACGCGCGGCATAATTCCTCGGCGCACACGGAATACCAGGACTCTCGAAGCTCGAGGTACCGGCGCAGTAGCTCACTAACGGACGGCATGGTAGACATGGGGCGAACTCCCTTTTGTGAAGAAGACACTAAGCGGCCGACGGCATCTTCTTCTCTCAGGACTCCGATTTGGCCCAGCGAAAAAAGCCGACGTGGCGGAACACACTCGGGTATTCGACCACGTCGGCTTAGTCGTCAACGGGTCTCCCAGCAATGCCGGGTTGCCCTTCACCTGGTCATCCGACTGCAACTCGAATCTGTGATTAGCGTAGACTAATGTTACCGCGGGAAGCCAGAATAGCAAGTCCCGACAATGGCTGAAAACCCCGTTTCATGAATGGCCGTCGGGCACAATTCCGCTCCATGTGCCCGCCGTAACATTGCTGGCGAGCAAGAAGACTTGCACCACGGTGCCGCTCGTAAAGGCCTGCACCACGATGCCGGTGGTCGGTTCGACTTCGGCCATGGCTTCGCGCACCTCCACGCCGGTGATTCGTTTGATTTCCTCCCGCAGCCACTCGGAAGAGTTCGCGAACAGTTGCCGGTGAAATTCTTGCACTTGCGCGGCGCCGGCTGGATCCTTGGCCACGGCTTTTTCGGCTTCCGATAAGGCCCCGTGCAGCGTGATCACCAGCGTGTTTTCGGTCAGGACGACGGTCACCGACTTGGGTGCGCGGCCTGTACGACGATGTTCGAAAGTTTTTGCAGCGAGGGCGATCTGCTCCGCCACGGTCGAGTTGGATTGGGTCATTACATTCCTCCTTCGAGGTGCGACCGTTCGCGATGCCAAAAAAAAGACGTGGTCAAATGCCAGCTGGCATCTGACCACGTCGGCTTACTCGTCAACGAACTCCCCGGCGCTGCCGGGTCGTCCTTCATCTAGTCACCCGACTTGACAATGTCTTATCCGACGATGGTAATTCTACCCGCATTGACGTCGATAGCAAGTGGATTAGTTTTTCGCACTCGGTATCATGATGATCAAGGCAGCGCCCAAGGCCTTCGGCGGGGGGCACAAGCGTTTGAGGTTGTGATGAAATCGCAGGGAGAAATCGAAGCCGGCATTTGCGAAGGGATTAGCCGCTTCGAACAGGATTACATGGGCCGGGGACCCAAGGACATTCACGCCCACCTGATCGGGGATCTCCTGTTGGTCCGTCTCCAGGGCGTTCTGACGGCGGCCGAACAGCATCTCGTAAAGTCGCTTCCAGCAGAGAAGGGAAGAGATTTGCTCAAGCAAGTGCGGACCCATCTCATTGAGACAGCGCGGCCGGTCATGGAAGCGATGGTCTACAAAGTAACCGGCGTCAAGGTGTTGAGCCTGCACCACGACATCAGCACGGTGACGGGCGAAGAGGTGTTGCTCTTCACCCTGGCCGGGTCGCCCGATTTTCGGGAAACCAAGAAAAAATAGGAATTCTGAATCTTCGGACAGAATTGTTAGACTGCAAGTTCGCCGTCTGGCTTGCCGTCTTTGTCCAGCCAATCCAAGAGGGCGCGGATGCTGCCGGTGGCCAAGGCGATGCAGCTGTCGGCGCCGCCGTAGTATAGGTTAAGCGAGTCGCCGTCGGGCGCTATGGTATAGCCGCAGGGGAAGACGACATTGTCGACGTCGCCAAAGCGTTCATAGGGGGCCTCGGGGCTAAAGATCCAGGAGTCGCCACGGCGCACGCAGCGCTCCGGCGTTTCGAGATCGAAGAGGGCCAGACCCAGCCGATAAAGACAGCCGGCCGCGGTTTTGCGGACGCCGTGATAGAGGAAGAGCCAGCCCACTGGCGTCTCGATGGGCGGGGGAGACAGGCCGATCTTGTTGGCGTCCCACCAGGCGCCGCGGCGGGCTTCGAGGATGACTCGGTGGCTGCCCCAATGGCGCAAGTCCGGCGAATAGGACAGCCAGATATTGGCGCCACGAGTGCCGCTCACGGGACGGTTAATCAAGGCCCAATAGGCCCCGATCCGCCGCGGCAACAAGGCCGCGTCTTTGTTTTCGGGAGGCAGTATATCGCCATAACGTTCGAAGGTCCGAAAATCCTCGGTCAGCGCCAGCGAAACACCGGGACCGCTGGCTGAGAAGGACGTGTAGACGACGACGTATTTTTTCAGCTCCGGCACAAAAGTGATGCGCGGGTCCTCGATTCCCCACAGCTCTTCCGGATGGTTTTCGGGATCGGGCATGAGGGTCGGTTGTGGATCGATTTCCCAGCCGTCCACGCCGTTTTTCGAGCGGGCGGCGCACAAGTGCGAGTGGCCGCGCCGATCCTCGACCCGGCACAATAGCAGGGTCGTGCCGTTGGGCAGCAAGGTCGCCCCGGCGTTAAAGACGCAGTTAATGGAGTACGGCCAATCTGCGGCGGTCAGGATTGGATTTTTTGGATGGCGTTGAAACAAAGAGCCGGCTTGGCGTGATGGCGTGTGCATGTTGGTACCGTCGAATGCATTCGCATTGGTCGCAGGCCTGAAGAGCTTCGGCGTTGGAGAACCCTGGGGCGACGCTGCTTTGCGGGCTGACGAGTTTTGGCGGCTCATTCCTTTGATCTCCTGCGCGCTTGAATTCAGAGAACCGCAGAGACGCAGAGAATCGC
>JAKEFD010000230.1 GCA_022616245.1 Gemmataceae bacterium | reverse complement strand
CTAGTCGCCCCTTGGGACTTTTGGAGTGCGGCGCTTTTCCGCCTCTTTGGTTTTTTGAACTTCGGCGACTTGTCGAATCTTGGGATTGATTGCCAGCACCCTAAAATCCCAAAGCTGCGACCGGTCCCGGCACTTCAAACTGTTTTGGAGTCGCGCCATGAAACGCATCCATTCGTGCAATCTTGTCCTCTTCATCGTCACTATGTTGGCCGGTCCCGCCGCCGCGCGCGAGCAGTGGACCGTGGAACAGGCCGCCGCCTGGCACAAGAAGCATCCGTTTCTAGTCGGCTGCAACTACATTCCCGCCTACGCCATCAACCAGCTCGAAATGTGGCAGGCCGAGACGTTCGACCTAGCCGCCATCGACCGCGAGCTAGGCTGGGCTCGTAAGCTCGGCTTCAACTGCGTGCGCGTGTTTCTGCACGACCTCTTGTGGAAACAGGAGGGCTTCCTCGAACGCGCGGAGAAGTTCCTGGCGACGGCGGACAAGCACCAGATTGGCGTCATGTTCGTCTTGCTCGACGCCGTGTGGGATCCGTTTCCCAAAGCGGGCAAGCAGCGCGCACCCAAGCCGCACGTGCACAACTCCGGCTGGGTGCAAAGTCCGGGCCTGGAAATCCTCAAGGATCCCAAACGGCACGACGAGCTGGAGGATTACGTCAAGGGAGTGGTGCGCCACTTCCGCAACGACCGCCGCGTCCATGCCTGGGACGTCTTCAACGAGCCGGATAACCGCAACTCCGGCAGCTATGAGCAACACGAACCCAAGGACAAGGCCAAGCTTTCGCTGATGCTCCTGGAAAAGGTGTTCGCCTGGGCCCGGTCGGTCGATCCGTCACAGCCCTTGACCGCCGGCGTCTGGCATGGCGAGTGGAGCGAGAAGAAACTGATCCCTTTCAATCGCTATCTGCTCGAGCAATCCGACGTGATCTCTTTTCACGCCTATTCGCCCTTGGCCGACGTGAAGAAACGCGTTGAAGAGCTAAAGCGATATCGCCGGCCGATTCTGTGCACCGAGTACATGGCCCGCCCAGCCGGCAGCACCTTTGACCCCATCCTCGGCTACTTCAAGGAAAACCAGATCGGCGCTTACAATTGGGGCTTCGTTTCCGGCAAATCGCAAACGATCTATCCCTGGGACTCCTGGCGCAAGAAATACACTGCCGAGCCGGAGGTTTGGTTTCACGACATCTTTCGGGCCGACGGCACGCCGTATCGAGTCGAAGAAATGCGTTACATGCAACAGGTGCTGGGGCCGAAGCAATGAGCTTTCGCGAAATTCCGTGCCGAATGCAATCCCACGGACGATATCACATTTCTGATCGTCAAAGTCGCCGAATAGCGGCACGAGAATTGCACTTTTCTCAGCCGTGAACAGTCACAACATTGGAGGAGGTGCAACATGGCGCCAAGCCGACAGAATCTGATCAAGGGTCTCAACGAGGATTTGGCCGGTGAATACCAGGCCATCTTGATGTATATCCTGTTTTCCGCGAAGCTGACCGGGCCGTACCGGAAGGAGCTGCGCGCGCTGTTTCAAGCGGAGGTGGCCGACGAACAGCGTCATGCCCAATTCTTGGCGGACAAGATCGCGGTGCTGGGCGGCGAGCCGACCACCGAGCCGCGCCAGGTTCCGCACGCGGACCAGCCGCAGGGCATGTTGCTTTGTGCGTTGGAGGCCGAGAAGAAAGCGATCGCCGACTACACGGAACGCATTCGCCATGCGGAGGAGTTTGGCGACATCGGCTTGAAGGTCGATCTGGAAAACCAGATCGCTGACGAGACCCGGCACAAGGAAGAAATCGAGCGCATTCTTACAGGTTGGAGCAAAGTGTAGCGTAGCGGGAATTTGGAGCCGCGCACGAAGTAAGCGGTGAACTCGCAGGAATTCCGGGCGTATTGCCGTCGGAACTCTTGCGAGTTCCGCTACATGGACTACACGCCGGGGATCGGCGCCCAGCCGGTCATCACCTGCGTCAGCTCGCGCGGCAATCCCGGCACGAGGCGCAGCTCGCCCACCTCGAAGAGCGTGTGCAGGATGGTCGAGATGAGATTCTGAATGCCGATCGGATTGCTGGCCGGCTCGCCGCCGTTGCGATTGGAGCGGCCGATGACCTGTCCCATGTTGAGGCCGCCGCCATAGAGCAGGAGCGGCGCGAGATTGCCCCAGTGGTCGCGGCCGCCTTGACCGTTGATGCGCGGCGTGCGGCCCATCTCGCCGCAGACGACCAGCAAGATCTTCTCGCTCAGGCCGCGCGCTACGACATCTTGGATAAATGCCGATACCGCGTGGTCGAGCGGCACGCCCATGTAGCCCATGCCTTCCGCAACGCCGGCGTTGTTGACGTCGGAGTGCATATCCCAAACGAAATTGGTAGTGACCGTCACGAAGCCGCAGCCGCGCTCGCACAAGCGCCGGGCCAGGAGCAACAACTTGCCCAGGGATTTGGCGTTATCGACGTAGTTGTTGTAGTTGTTCCAGCGCCGGCTGATGTACTCGGGACGAACCAGCGGCGCGGTGTCGTAGCGCCCCAGGACGCGCGGATCTTCCTTGGAAAGTTCGAACGCGTCCGCCACGCCGCCGAGCACGGTCTGGAGCGCTTGTTCGCGAATGCGGTCCATGCCGTCCAGTCGTGCGCGTTCGGCGACTTGCCACTGCACATCGTCCAGTCGAGCGAGCAGTTGACGGCGGTCGCTCAGCCGATCGAGTGCTATTCCCAGGCGCATGTCGTTGCGCACATTGCCGCCGCTGCTGGGGTCAAAGGGTGCGTAGGCCGTGCCGAGGATGCCGGTAGCGCCAAAACGCCCGAAAGCCGAAGTCGCTTGCTGCGTCGAAGCATCAACTGCGCGCGGAAAGAGCGCGACGTTGGTCGGCAAGCCAGTGACCGGATGATTGCGGCCGGCGATCAGTCCGTAGTACGAGCCGAGGTTCGCGCCAAAAGAATCGCGGCCGACGATGGGCTTGATGTCGTGGTTGCCGTCGCCGGTGACGAAGGAGCGCACCACGGTGACCTGGTCCGCCAGGTTCGCCAGGCGCGGAAAAGTCCCGCCGAAGTGTACGCCTGGCAAGTTGGTGCGGACGGCGCCGGTGGCGCTGCGGAATTCCGCGGGGGCTTCGACCTTGGGGTCAAAGGTTTCGATCTGGCTCGGCCCGCCGTGCAGAAACAGGAAAATGACGGACTTGTCGCGGACGACCTGCCGCCGCATCTCGACGCCGTGAGCCTTGGCCGCCAGCCAATGATCAAGCGTCAAACCGCCGAGGGCCAGACTGCCGACGTTCAAAAATGCCCGTCGCCCCAACCGCGGTTGGCAGATCGACAACATGGAAATCCCCCCGAAGTAGCCGCTGTGAATGATAGTGCATCCGCCAGCGGACCGCAAGATGCTAGATGTCTTCAAATGCTTCGGCCCCAGCCGAATCCCCGCTTAGGATCTTTGGAGTGCGGCGCTTTTCCGCCGCTTTCTTTTTTGGAGTGCGTGCGACTTGTCGCCGCTTTGGGTTTTTGGAGACGTTGCGGCTATCCAAAAATCCTAAAGCGGCGACGAGTCGCCGCACTCCAAAGCGACTTCTCGCCACCTGTGCGTGCTCGGCTTCACTGGTTACAATCACGATACCCAAATCCTCCAAGGAGACTCTCATGCGCCGAGCGGTTCTGCTTGCATTGGTCTGTGGAGTCTCCACTTTATCCTTGGCCGGCGAACCGCAACCCCGGCTGCCGCGCGACAAACTGCTCCTCTACCGCGGCGCGGACGGCAAACCTGCAACCGTGAAGTCGGTCGCGGACTGGGCCAAGCGCCGGGCCGAGGTGGTCCGCGGCATGGAAAGCGTGATGGGCAAGCTGCCTGGCGATGACAAGCGCTGCCCACTCGACATGAAAGTCGAAGAGGAAGTCGATGGCGAAACCTTCGTCCGCCGGCTCATCACTTACGCGTCGGAGCCCTCACCCCAACCCCTCTCCCCGGGGGAGAGGGGCAGGGGTGAGGGGGGCCGCGTGCCCGCCTACCTGCTCATCCCCAAGGACGTCCTAGCCGGCAAAAGGAAGGCGCCGGCGGTGCTGTGCCTGCACGGCACAGACAACGTCATCGGACACGGTACCGTCGTCGGCTTGGGTAAACCCAACCGCGGCTACGCTTTGGAGTTGGCGCAGCGCGGCTACGTCACGCTAGCGCCGAACTATCCGCTGCTTGCCAAGTACCAGCCGGACCTCAAAAAGCTCGGCTGGGACAGCGGCACCCTCAAGGCGGTCTGGGACAACATGCGCGGCCTCGACTTGCTCGCCTCACTGCCGTTTGTGAACAGCGCGAAGGGCTTCGGCACGATCGGCCACTCGCTGGGCGGCCACAATGGCGTCTACACCGCCGTATTCGACGACCGGCTCAAGGTGATCGTGTCGAGCTGCGGCCTGGACTCCTACCTCGACTACTTCGAGGGCAACGCGAAGAATTGGGACCCGGAGAAGGGCTGGTGCCAAACACGCTACATGCACAAGTTGGCCGACTATAAGGGCCGGCTCGCGGACATTCCCTTCGACTTTCACGAAATGATCGGAGCGCTCGCGCCGCGGCACACGTTCATCATCGCCCCGACCAAAGACTCCAACTTCCGCGCCGACAGCGTGGACCGGATCATCGCCGCCGCCCGTCCCGTCTTCAAGCTGCACGGCCACGAAGAGCGCCTGCGCCTCGAGCATCCCGACTGCGGCCACGACTTCACGCCCGAGATGCGCGAGGCGGCTTACAAGCTAATCGATGCGGTGCTCGCCGGGAAGTCAACCGGTGGCTTGACCCCGGCCGAGTTCGAAAAACTGCACAAAGAGCTGCAACCGCCCAAGGACGAGTTGTGGCGTTCCATCCCGTGGCACGTGTCGATCGTGGAAGCGCAGCACGCGGCCGCCAAGGCCAAGAAGCCGATCTTCGTCTGGGTTGCCAGCGGCGAGCCGCTCGGCTGCGGCTGAAACAACGTCGTGGCCTTCCGTGCGACGGCCTTCAATGATCCGAAAGTAATCGACCTGCTCAAGACTCATTTCGTCTGCGTCGGCATCGCCCACAACGGCGCTGGCCGGCGCAAGGATGCCGAAGGCGATTTCGCCCGCAAGCTCATCGGTAAGGGCGGCACCCTGCAAGGACTGCACGTCATCAACACCGCCGGCGAACTCATCGGCTACGTCTACGACTTCCGTCCGCAAAGCGTGACGGCGATGCTCGACAAGTCACTCAAGAAGTTCCAGCACGTCGATGCGCCGCCGATCGACTTCACCCAGAAGGACAAACGCTTCGTGATGCCCCCAGGACGGCCTGGTCGTGGTCACCATCGCCAAGGTGCTGGGCGGTCACGATCCGGCCAAGAGCGCCAAGGGCACCATCCAGTTCGACATGGAAAACGCCTGGAAGACATCGCTGGGCCGCGAACATCTCTGGGTGCGGAAGGACGAGGTTCAGGCCCTGGTCAAAGGTGAGTTGCCCGAGGGCCTGAAGAAACGCATCGTCCGCTATCACCTGGTCGATAACACGCGCGGCACCCCCACCGGCTGGGCCGAGAACGACATTAGGAAACTGGAAATGACGCTCAAGGGCGGGCGTCTGACGGGCAGTGTCCACCTGGAAACCAAGGACGGCAGCCGGGGCTATGAGGCAGCTCTCTTCGGCTTCGTCGAGGCCAATAACGGCAAGGTGGCGCGCTTCGACATCGTCGCCAGCGGCCAGTTCTGGGGTCAGGGCACATACACGCCGGGCGCGCCCAATGGAAGATTCCCGCTGGCG
Source organism: Gemmataceae bacterium (assembly GCA_022616245.1). Classification (GTDB taxonomy): domain Bacteria; phylum Planctomycetota; class Planctomycetia; order Gemmatales; family Gemmataceae; genus JAKEFD01. The sequence goes on along the minus strand of JAKEFD010000230.1, from coordinate 14 downwards.
ATCTCGTTCACGCT
>JAKEFD010000229.1 GCA_022616245.1 Gemmataceae bacterium | reverse complement strand
GTGCTGTTTCTGCACGGCCTGGGGGACAAGATCGAGCGGCTGAAGCGAGCCGGCCTGCCGCGACAGGTGGAGAAGAAGAAGCAGCCCTTCGTGCTCGTGGCCCCGGAGAACCCGTCGCGCGGCGGGCGGCCCACGGCGCTCAACGCCCTGCTCGAAGACGGCGCCGCCAAGCACAAGAACGACCCGGCCCGCATGTACGTGACCGGCCTGAGCATGGGCGGCTTCGGCACCTGGTCGCTCGCCGCGGCCTACCCCGACAAGTTCGCCGCCATCATCCCCATCTGCGGCGGCGGCAACCCGGCCAACGCCAAGAAAATCAAAGACCTCCCCATCTGGGTCTTCCACGGCGCCAAAGACACCACCGTCCCCCCAATCCGCTCCGAAACGATGGTGAAGGCCCTAAAGGAAGCCGGCGCCGAGCACGTCAAGTTCACCCTCTACCCCAACGCCGCCCACAACTCTTGGACGCCGACCTACAGCAACCCCGAAGTCTGGGATTGGCTGCTCAAGCAGAAGCGGGTGGTGAAGAAGTAGGACTGATTCCGTGCTGCCCACCGGTGCACCTTTGCCGCGCAAAGCGGCGCAGATGCAAAAGTGTAGTAGACAATTCGACCTGCCGGAAAGGACCCTATTACATAAGTCGCTTGACTGATTAATGTTGGGTCAAATCGGCTCGGTGACACAAGTCCATAATCCCGCAATCTTTATGACGACTCTCCCCAAGTCATTCGCTACACGCATCTTGCGTTTGCACGAAACGCGCGAAAAAACCCCCAAAATTGCGCCAAAAAACCCCAAAAAAACTCCCGAAAACCCCGGATCGAGCGCGAATACACCCGTTTTGCGCCGGGCATGGTGGCGTCGGTTTCGCGCCCAAACGACGACCAGCCAATCGTTTCGGAGAGAAAAATATTTCTTTCTTGCAAGCTGGTTTTTCGCTGGTAGACTCTTCCCCACTCGTTGTTCCTTACCCAGCCGGAACATTGAGGCGCTTTACCACGCATTTCCGTCGGCGCCATTTCCGGTGCGGCAGGGACCGAAGCCCGTCGAGCTTCGTGGCCATCGCCTGACGTAGCCGAATTCGTTGAGAATTCGGGCACGCGGACTCGGGCGATTTCGCCACATTCCGGTTTGCCTCGAATGAATCGAGGCAATTTACGACACTTCTCGCTGCACGCGACAACTTTAGGCTGCGTCCTGGAGTCGGCTAGGGTGGTGAGAAGCTCGCGGTTTGGGTTGGATCTTGCAGATAACCTTGGGTTTCGCTCGATGTTGCCCCTGCTGATGATACCAGCGATCGAGGGCCAGGACGATGAATCGGATAATCGTTCGGCGCCGTCGCCATTTGTAACGGACCTTCTCGAAAAAACGCCAGCGACGATTGAGCCGCTCCACGTGGTTGTTGGTGCGGACCTGCTGCCCGGCCGGACTGTGCAAGTACGCGATCATTTTGTCGAACTTCTCCGGCGTAAGCATCGCCAGAGCTTGCGCCAGGTCGGGATCGGCCAGGAACTCGGGAGTCTTGACCAGCGCCGCACGCCGGCAGCGCGCTTGATGCGGGCTTTGTTCCGGATCGAAGAGGCGATAGGTCGCGAGCACGAAGCGCCGCAACATCCGCAGCGCCGGCAGATAGCCGAACATCTGGCTGAGCCAGCGGCGCTGATGACCGTCGAGGTTTTCGGGGCGAGTGACGATCAGGTGTCGATGTTTCCAGATGAAGTAAGCCTGTTCTTTCTTGGTTTTGCCAGCGCGGGCGCGGGCGCGCTTTTGGGCCCTGCTCGGCCGACCGCGGCGGCGTTTGCGTTTTGTTTTCCGGGCCAATTGCTTGCGCAGGCGACGCAGGGCATCGAAAACATGCTCGTTAATGTCTTTGATGACGTGAAAGACGCACAGTTGGTGGCGTGCGTTGGGCCAGATCTCGGCCAGCAAGGCCGGATAGAGGTTCGAGCCGTCGGTGACCAGGACGTTGGGCAGAAAGCCCCAATTCTTGAGGTTTTGCAAGAAGCGACGCATGTGTGCCTGGTCATTGGCTCGCACCAAAGCGAAGGCGACTGGAAAATCGTTGATGGGGTCGGTGGCCAAGAGCAAGGTGCGATGGCCGAGGTGGATTTCGTCGATGCACAAGGTTCCGGAGAAATTGTTCAAGGTCCATTGGCGATAGTCGGGCAGATCGACTTGGCGGACTTTCCAGTCGAGGCAGTCGTAGAGAAAGCCATCGGAGAGATCGAGATGGAAATCGCGCTGGAGGGCCAGGCGCAGCCGTTCCATGCTCATACGGTCGTCAAGCAAGCGGTCGATGACGGCGTCACGGACGCGGTTGGTGTATTTGGCGAGAGGCTCGATGCCTCCGACTTGGGCACGGAAGGTCTTGCAACAAGTGCAGCGAGCGCGGTACTCTCCAACTTCGATTTCGAGCCAGACGATCTCGCGGTAAGCGATATCGCGGATGCGGCGCGTATGAACATCTTTACGTCGTCCTTTCTTGCCACAGTGCGGGCAAGGAAACATTTTCGGGGCGTACGAAAGGCGTTCGACACGCACGCGCGGTTGCACGGCATCCATGCCTGTGTCCCTCCAGGGTTGGTGTTGAACCCCTAGGAAGGCACAGGCTTGTTTTTTGGTGCAAGGTCAGTTCGTTTTCAGTCGCGTCGGGCGAGAAGTGTCAATAATCCGAGTCACTTCTCGGCCAAAGGGCAAGGTAAAGACCGCGTCGCCGACAAGGAGACCGACCGCCACCCGGTCGAAAGCGTCACCTGGACGCAGGCGAAGGAGTTCTGCGCCAAGCTGTCGGCTCTGGCGGAGGAGAAGAAGGCCGGCCGCGTCTATCGCTTGCCGACCGAGGCGGAGTGGGAATACGCCTGCCGCGCCGGGACACGCGCGGCCTTCCACTACGGCGACCGGCTCACCTCCGACCTGGCCAATTTCAACGGCAACTTCC
>JAKEFD010000228.1 GCA_022616245.1 Gemmataceae bacterium | reverse complement strand
GACAAGGCCCTGCTGGAATCGGTGGAACAGGCCGTGAAGGCGGGCGCGGCCGGCGTCTGCCTGCCCGGCACGCTGTTCTGGAAGGACGACGCGCCGATGGCCACGTTGTCGCCGCTGATGCAAGTGATTGGGCGTATGGAGTAGAATCGGTTGTGGCGTCCGTTGGGGCCGTCGAATATGAGCACTGGGGCTGTCGCCATGACGCAGACAACCAAAGCCGATCGCGTGCTTGAGGCGCTCAAGACCCACAAGATTCTAGGGGACACGTGCTTCTTCATGGACCGTGGCTTCACTCGTTTTCTTTCGGATTACGCAGAGGTTCTTGGGTGTAACCCGATCCTTATCCCCAAGAAGGTCATTCAGGAACTTAAGCGGATCGAGAAGCTTGGGGACCACCGCCTTCCGGCAGCGCAGGGCGCCCTCGCCTCCATCCATGCGGCTGTCTCGGACGGCATGGCCGAGGTCAGGGGTGAAGCGTCCGACGATCACACGGTTGCTGACAACGTAATTTCGCGTGTCGTTGAGCAGCATATCGTCCAGCACAACATCGTCGTGCTGACCAATGATCGAAAACTCCGTGACTGGATCTACGCAAAGAAGCGGTCCGGATGCTTCAGCACCAAGAACAGCCTTCTTGTGATTCGGTTTGGTCCCCAGCGCGGGACCCCGCACGTTTGGGCGCCTGCCGATGGTAGCGGGGGCGGCGCGCCGCCGGTGCGGTCTGCCCACCCTCGGCCTCGGCCTTCGCACATCATCAAAAGGCCAAATGTCCCCCAGCCGTTCGCACGCTCCAAGTCCATTGCCTCAAACCTGGACACGCCACTCCACGCGAAGGACGACGTTGAAAAGGCCGGCGTCGTTTACCTGAGTGGTAGACGCCCGGTGCGTCTGGTCAAGAAGCTGGCTAGCGGTGGAGAGGGTGCAGTGTATGAAACGGATCAAGGCGCCTTCTTGTGCAAGGTATACCACTCGAACCGTCTCACCATTGGTGCCCAACAGAAGATTGAGTTGATGACTACGCGGACGGTCGCCAACTCTGCAATTTGCTGGCCCCTTGAGCCCGTCGTTGATGGACATGGGGTGTTCAGGGGATTCCTGATGCCCCGAGCGTCAGGTGAGCCACTTGGGCACGGTTTGTTCATCCCGACTGTTTGGCGCGCGAAGCGCCCTGATTGGACCAGGCGAGAATCCGTTCAACTCGCCGTTCGAGTGCTTGAACAAATCGATTATCTGCACCGAATGCGCGTCCTCGTCGGCGACATCAACCCAATGAACATCCTCGTCCGAGACGAGAGGACCGTCTTTTTTGTGGACTGCGATAGTTTTCAGGTCGAGGGCTTTCCGTGTCCGGTCGGCTCTCCGAACTTTGTTGCCCCAGAAATACAGGGAGTTGATTTTGGCCGGACGCTCCGTACGGAGGAGCATGAGCTTTTTGCGGCGGCTACTTTGCTGTTCATGATCATGATGCCCGGCAAGTGTCCCTACAGTCACCAGGGTGGCGGGGACGGTGCGGCCAATATCTGCAAGATGCATTTCCCCTATCCGTTGGGCGAGAAAGGATCCACCGGCGCACCAGAAGGCGCTTGGCGGTTCTGCTGGTCGCACTTGACCCGACCGCTCAAAGAGGCGTTTCACCGATCTTTTCACAAGGATTTTGAGGGACAACCCCGCATTGCCATTGTGACATGGCTCCATCTCTTTCGGGAGTATGCAAGGATTCTGAACAAGGACAGCGAGGTCTTCGTCGGCCCACGGCCCCAATACGGCTTCGACTTGTCAATCCTGCCACAGAACTTTCGCTACATCCAAGGGAAAGGACGGCCCCTCCCGACAGGCGGTGAGACGGACTTGCAGCGCTCCGTTCGACGCATGTCAACAGCAACGAGCGGCAGAAGAAAGCAGCCGACTTCAATCCACGGAACCATGCCGGCAGCGACGAAGCCCTCAACGACCTTGGGGCAAGCTGCTCGAAGAGCCCCCAAGGGGGGTGTTTCCGTGGCTGGCAGGTACTATGCTGCCGGTCAGTATTTGCCTCCGGCAAGTGCTGCGCAGCCAGCACAATCTCAGTCAAACATCTCCGGTGCGTCTCTCCCTTCGGGTGCAGGCCTTCAAACACAGCCACCGCCTCAATCGACCATTCATACGTGGCTAACTTCCCTCAGCGCCGCCGACTGGTACGCAAATCCAGTAGTGTGGGCACTTGTCGCTCCCTTTAAGGCACTGCTTGAAGTCTTGGGAATAACCGCGATTGGAGGAATCATCGGCGCCGTGATTCTTGGTGCTGCCGGCTTAATCATGGGAGCTTTTTTTGGTTCGGCCCAGCAATTCATGTTCGGCGGGCTAACATGGGGAGGAATGATCGGCGGTGGTTTGGGAGCGCTCGGAGGATTCGGCGCGGCAGGGGGCTCCATCTCGAAGGTTGACGATCGAATTTATTCCGCGGGCGGCTTTGGGGCGGCGGCCGGCGCGGTCGCCATCGCACTTATCGCCGGGTCAGCATGGTGGGGCTTTCTTGGAGCATGGCTTGGCTTGACTGGGGGGCTGCTCGCGTGGCGTATCGCCACCGGAGAACAGAAGGCGGCTGAGTATATGACGACTTGGTGGACGTCATGATTCCCAATTGCGTGAGGCACTCATGGCCAGAGAACTAATGCTCGTGCGGACAGAAGACCTCCTTCTTAACCCGACCAACCGGGTGCCAATCGCTCTTTGCCTCGACGCCTCTGGCTCGATGGCGGGAGCGCCGATGGACGAACTAAACCAAGGTGTGCGAGTGTTCTTTGACGCTTTGCAGGCCGACCCGATTGCGAAAGCCAGCGCCGAAGTTGCGCTCGTCACATTCGCAGACCGCGCGGAGACGGCGGTCGACTTTCAGGGCCTCGAACGGATCTCTCAGCCGCCCGTGATGACGAGCACTGGCGGATTGACTTCACTTGGGGAGGGGGTGAACCTCGCCCTCGATCTCCTCGAAACGCGCAAGGACGAATATCAAAACGCGGGGGTAGACTACTTCCAGCCGTGGCTGGTGCTGATGACGGACGCGCAGCCAACAGACATATCCAACGCACAGCAGGCCGGACAGCGCGCTTGCGACATGGAGGGCCAGGGCAAACTTGTTGTGATCAATATCGGCATTGGCACCTCCGCGGATATGAATACCCTTGCCATGTTCTCGAAGAAGCACAAACCATTCTCATTGCAAGGACTGAAGTTTCGGGAATGCTTCCAATGGCTTTCCAAATCGGTCATTCGGGTCTCACAGTCGCGGCCAGGTGAGAAGATGGACTGGGACTATAAAGGTATCAAGGGATGGGGAACGCTGGATTGATCTTACAAACTCCCAGTTGGCGAGCCGCAGCCGCAAGTGTGATCGGCACGCAACACGAACACGCAGGAGGACGATGTGAGGACGCTTGGCACGTCACCCGCCGATTCGTGCCTCGTGTCCAACAAGAGGTCGTGGCCGCTTGCGTATGCGACGGCGCTGGAAGTGCCAGCCAAGGGTGGCTGGGAGCTTCGCTCGTGAGCAAGTTGGTTTCGAGTTGGCTCGTGGAGAACTTCGTGACGATATTGGAGCTATCGAAGGAAGATTCCAGCCGTGAGATTGTGGCTGCCGCCAAACGGCCCTTGCGACGGCTGGCGCGGAAATCTCGTCTAATTTTGCGGGAATTCGCTTGTACGGTGGTCGCGGCGGCGGCGGCTCAAGATGGACGTTGGGTCGCGGTCCATGTGGGTGACGGAGGCATTGTTGCAAACTTTCAAGAGGGCCTGGAGGCCATCTGCCTTCCTAAGAAAGGCGAGTTCGCCAACGAGACGTTTTTCATTACGGATAACGATGCTGCAACGAAGATTGACATCCAGGCTTCATCGACAGCCGACGGGCCGAGACTCGCATCGGGATTTGTGCTCTTCACGGACGGAGTAGAAAGCAGCTTGGTGAATCGACGAACGATGGCCATTGCACCTGCCCTGGCAACGATTTTTGGGTGGTTTGTGGGGACTTCGAACGAAGAGGTGTCTAACGCGATCGAAGAGAATCTGCGCGGTGTGTTCAGGGAGAAGACGGGGGATGATTGCACTTTGGCCGTTCTTGCCAGAATGCCGAGATGACAGCCCTACACGCTGTTCTTTAGTGGCGGTCCGACCAATAAAGGAACGAGAGTATGACAGTAACCTTAACACTTCCGGCCGACCTCGAAAGGCGACTGTCCCAAGAAGCATCCGATCGCGGTCTTCCGATCGACCAGTACCTGCTGGAAGTGCTTCAGCAGCACGCGCCACCGGTCGATAAGGCGAAGAAGCTGTCCGAGGCGATCGAGTCGTGGATTCAAGACGACGATCCGGAAGAACAGCGCGAGACACAGGAATACCTTATCCGCGTCCTCGATGAGGATCGCTTGTCAGCTCGCAAGCTCTTTCCACCCGAAATGAAAGGCAAGACGTGGTGAGTTCCGTTGTGATCTTGGACACGGGACCGCTCGGCTTGGCCTCGAGTCCCGGACGAACGCAACAAGGCGTCGCCTGCGGCCGTTGGCTGACCTCGTTGGTGGCAGCCGACGTGCGCGTGATTGTGCCCGAAATCGCCGATTACGAAGTCCGACGAGAGCTGCTGCGCGCGAAGAAGACACGGGGCATCGCCAGGCTGGATACCGTGATCAGTTGGCTCGAATATTTGCCGATTAGCACGGAAGCGATGCGTCAAGCCGCTCTGCTCTGGGCGCAGGCTCGACAGCAAGGCAAGCCAACCGCAGACGACAAGGCATTGGACGGCGACGCCATTCTTGCGGCACAGGCGCTCACGCTGGACGTTGCCGATTTCGTCGTCGCGACCACTAACGTTGACCATCTCTCGCGATTTGTGTCGGCCGGCGCTTGGTCCGAAATCACTGCCTGATCAACCATGACTG
>JAKEFD010000227.1 GCA_022616245.1 Gemmataceae bacterium | reverse complement strand
CTGACCTCTGACCCCTGACCTCTGACCCCTGACCTCTGACCCCTGACCTCTGACCCCTGACCTCTGACCCCTGACCTCTGACCCCTGACCTCTGTACCCTGACCTCTGTACCCTGACCCGGAGCTTGCCATGGCTTTTGTCGTTTGCGAACCGTGCCGCGACTGCAAGTACACCGATTGCGTCGTCGTTTGCCCCTGCGAGTGCTTCTATCAAGACGAGCGCATGCTGTATATCGATCCGGAACATTGCATCGACTGCGAAGCGTGTGTTCCAGAGTGTCCCGTCGATGCAATCTTCCGCGACACGGAAGTGCCGGCAGCTTGGACCCAATACGTGCAGTTGAATGCAGAGCGCTCGGCCGAATTAATCAAGAACGGCGTCGGTCATGTGACACAGAAGCAAGAGCCGCTCATACGTGGGGAACAGTGCCAATGAGGGGTTTCTAAATCCCGAGTCCGGGCACCGCCTCAAAACTACCGACGAAGACAACTTTCTCAGTTTCGTGAACACCATAGGTCACGACGACGGGTGACATCGCTCGAATGTATACCATCAATCCGAGGTGGCGAAGCGGGTAAATCGGATCGCCGAAGTGAATTGGATCGAGGCGCAGCTGTTTGTCGATTTCCTTGCCGACATCGAGCACATTTGCTCCTGCGCCTTTCTTTTTCGCACGTTGAAATAGGTCGCGGAATTGGTCCAAAGCAACATTGAGATAGACGACGTCAAAGGTCTCTTCCATGCCGGGGCAGCATAGTCTTACTCGACTTCCTTTTCAAGCGTTTGTATCAAGGCAAGAAGCGATCCACCCTTGGCGCCTTTTTTGATTTCGCGCTCCCAGAACGCGCGGTCTTTGTCCGTGGCCTTCTCTTTGGCCCATGCCTGGATCACCCGACGAAATTGACGCTCGGCCTCATTCAACTTCTTTTTTAATTCCAGATTCTCTCGCTTCAACTCGCGCATGTCATCGCCGGTACGGCCGTTCGTCTTGGCTTTTCGCCTAACAGAGGACATTCTTGGGCTCCATGAACCACATAGTTAGCCGTCACCTATTCTAAAGCAACAAGACAGTTGAGTAAACTGCAGCAAGAATCGTCAGTCCGTGTTTGCTGTCGTTTTTCCTCCCTGCGTTCCTCCGCGCCTCCGCGGTTGAAAACGCTACTTCTTGCCGATGCAGAACAAGTGATTCTGCCCACGGATGTACAGCCGGCCGTCGGCCACTGCCGGCGTGGCGCGGATGCGTTCACCCAGGTTGTTGCTGGCCAAGAGTTGGAAGGCGGTGGCGGCGCGGAAGACGTGCACCTCGCCTTGCTCGCTGGGCGCGTAGATGCGGTCTTCAATCAGCACCGGTGAGGCGACAAAGTCGGCCTGGTGGATGCGCTCGAGCCAGACGCGCTTGCCGGTCTTGGCCTCGTAGCAGCCGGCGAAGCCCGCGTCGTTGACGAAGTAGAGGTGCTCGCCAAGGCTCAATAGGCACGGCACATAGGGAAAGTCCTTGCTGTTCTCCCAAGCGGATTTGGCGACCGTGTTCTTGCCGACGCCTTTGAGCTCGACGGCGAACATCTGCCGGTCGCCGCCGCCGTCGCCCGAGCTGGCGAACAGATGGCCGTGCGCGACGATGGGCGAGGCGATGGTCCTGAGCGGCATCTTGGTTTTGGTCTTCTTGAAAGTCCAGTTCCAGTGCCAGTTTTGCGCGCCGTCGTCCGGATTGTAGCTGGTGATCGCCGTCGTGCTGGTGACGATGAGCTCCGGCGGCGAGCCGTTGGGCTCCAGGATGAACGGCATGGAATAGCACGCCCGGTAGGCCGCGCGCGGCGTCTCCCACAGGATGTCGCCGGTCTTCTTGCTGAGGGCGAACAGCGTGACCGGCTTGGCGACCGGTTTTTTCGTCTTCAAGTCTTCGCTGTCCATGTCGTTGGCGAAGAAGACCTTATCCTTGTAGACGATGGGCGACGCGCCGGTGCCGTGCTGGCTGATCCACTGGCCGAGATTCTTGTTCCACAAGAAATCGCCCTTCATGCTGTAGGCGGCCATCGCGACTTCCTTGCCGTCCCAGAAAGCGACAAAGACGGATTCGCCGTCCGTGGCGGGCGTGGAAGAAGCGAGCGTGTTCTTGGAATGCGTGGGCGACTTCTGGGCTGGTACGGAACGCGTCCACATGATTTCGCGCTTTTCGACATCGACGCAAACCAGGCTGCGCTCACTGCCGTCCGGGGCGGAGGTTTGGAGGAACAATTGCTTGCCCCAGACAACCGGGCTGGAGTTGCCGATTCCGGGAATGGCGAGTTTCCAGAGGATGCCGCTCTTTTCGTCAAAGGTGATGGGAATGTCCTTGTCTTGCGCGGTCCCGACGCCGTTGGGCCCGCGGAAGCGCTCCCAATTGCCGGCGAACGCGGGCAGAGCGGCGACTAGACAGAAACCCAGAGGCAACGTGAACAATCGGCGCATGATGGACTTTCCCAAAGCGTGGAGGTTATGATGCCAGGCGGGGAGAGCGATTGTGTGATTATCGCAAACGTGGGGGACGGGTCAAGCGTTTCGGCATGAACTCACGCAAAGACGCAAAGGCGCAAAGAATTCCTTCGCGCCTTTGCGTCTTTGCGTGAGACCTGAGTTTACTCAGAGGTCAAGGTCGTGGTCTCGCCGCCGGAGCGAGTGATTGTGGCGCCGACCACGCGGATGCTGACGCTGGTGCTGAGGAAACGCACGGAGCCGTCGCCCAGGAGGATATTCGCGCCGCTGGTGTGAAAGGCAAAAATCTCGTCCGCGTTTGTGCAATTGACGGCACACGGGCCTGGAGGATTCGAGACCTCGCCTTTTGCATCGAAGCCATGGGTGATGTATTCGGCTTCGCGGTCGGCCCACATTCCCCCGACACGCCGACCACCTGAAATTTGACCGGAAGTCTTGAATCGCAGCGGCCTGCCGGCAATTTCTGCAATCAACATCGTATTGGAGGTTCCGTCTAAAATGTCAGCCGTGCGGAGAGTGAGGTTGACCCGTAGGACTCCCTGATAATTGCCGACCGTTTGAATCAGGCCGAGCGGAGCCAGGGCGCTATTGATGCCGTTGTTTGGCGCATAATCGCTAACAGCTCCTCGAACCGTTCCAAAAACCGATGATGAAAAACTGTCGAGACCGCGCGTGGGAGCCGACGGACAAATAAAGATTGCCACGGGGCTCTCCCGCGCGGCTTGGTTGGCCGCGTCGCGCCAATCCAAATCGAAACGGTATAACTTGTAGACATTGTCTTGCTCGATGTATGGAAGCATGTGTACCGCCCACCCGTGCTGTACTCCCGCCGGGATCCCCAACTTGGGAAGCGCAATACCGGAAGCCGCGCCAGGTGGAAAGAACTTCTTCACGTCATGGTGATTGTGCAATCCCAAGCCGATCTGCTTCAGGTTGTTTTGGCACTGCGCTCGCGCTGCGGCTTCGCGCACTTTCTGCACCGCCGGGAGCAACAGTCCGATCAGGATGGCAATGATGGCGATCACTACCAGGAGTTCGATCAAGGTAAAGCCGGTGCGCTTGAATGGTCGAATCATGGAAGCCTCCTTGTTCGTTTCCAAGCCATCCGAAATGTGGTCGGCCTGGAATGAAACCACTACTTGAGTATGAAAACAAAGTCTTTGGGGTCGTTTTCCTGCTTCACCGTCTTTTGCCAGCGCGGCGCTTCGGCATTGCTATAAGCGCCGTCGAAGCGGTCCTCGTCATCCGTCTCTTCCTCGGATTCATCCCTCTTCTTGCCGGTCGCGCTTTTCGTCCAACGAATGAGGACGCCGTATTCCCCGGGCGGCGCGCCGTCGTTTGCCTCATAGGTCATCAGTTTGAAGGTGCCGTCGGCCGCGACCGTGCCCCGGGGAAATCCTTGGGGCCAACTCTCCGGCTTCGCGTCGCCGACGGGGTGAAGTACAATCAACGCATTCGCAGCTGGCGACTTTTCGTTTTTCCAAAACACCTTGCCCTGCACCGGCACGGTCGGTTTGCGGGCCGTCTGGCCGGATCCGCAGCCAACACAAGACAGCGCGATCATTGCTGCGAAAAGAGAAAGTGCTGGACCCAGCTTGTGGGCCAACCGCGATGATTGCTGCACGCGAGATCCTCTCTTGGGCTGGCTCGTCGGGAGGGACGGATGCTCACTTTTCAGATTTACAGGTGGAAGGTTCCACAAGGTGAAGTGGATTGTCAACAAAAATGTGTAAATTGATCGACGGTCGCGCTGAAGAATTCGTGAAGCGTGGAGTTCGTGATTGTTTAGTGGTAAGTGGTGAGTGGTTAGTGGTATCGCGGCACCACTCACCACTCACTACTCACCACTCACCTTCCCCACTATTGCGGCACTTTCATCGGCAAGGGCCGTGGGATCGGTTGGCCCTGGAACAGCATGGGGGCAATCGTCGGCCAAACGCGCGCTTCAATCGTCTCTTGCATCGCCCGCAGATTTGGATCGTCCGGGCTGTCGAAGCCGCCCACCGTGACGATGCTGCTAAACTTCGTGTGCAGCACATAGGCTTCGAGCTTCGATTTGCGCAACAGCTCGGCCAGGTTGTGGGCGCTTTGGGCGGCGACGTCCACTTGTTCGCCCGCTTTGGTGATGCCGATGATCTTCAGGAAGCCGCCCTTCGATTCGCGCCCTTGCATGTTCGTGGGCGTTTGGATTTGCTTGATGGCCAGGGTGATGGGCTTCTTGCAGTTGAGTAAGCTGAGCGGCTCGCCGGCGTTGATCTTGCGCAAGTAGCCAATGTCCATGTTGTCCCACTCCGCCGGGCGCTCTTGCTTGATCGTGGGATTGCGGGCCACGAATGCCGCCTTGAATGGATTCACGTAGATGATTTCACCCTTTTTGGGTTGATCTGACTTCTTGGCGTCCTCGTGCGTGTAAAACATCTTGGACAAGTGCACTTTGTTGGGATCGGGCGGCTTCAGCTTGCGAAGGCCTGCCAAAGCGTTTTTCGCGGCTTCGTCCGAGGAATAACCGCCCACAAGAACGCCGACTTGTTCCTCAATGCGCATGTGGCGAACGCGAATCGGCTGATCGAGCGCCAGGTTGTTCTGGCGAAGGAATTCTTTCTGCTGGTCGATGGTGGCCTTGATGCGCTCGTATTCCTTGCGGCGTTCTTCGGCGCCGAAGTTGAACGTATAGGCGGGCAGTTTATAGGTGCCGCGCAATTCGCCGACCATTTGCCGGGCCAGGATCGATGCCTCCGGGCCGGAATAGCTTTGTACAAAGACCATCCAGGGGCCTTGCTCCTTGGTGACGTGGATGTCCTGGTTGATGTCCGGTTTTTCCAGGAGTTGCTGGGGCATCTGGCCGGCGCCGATCCCTGTTGCCGATGGGGCAAGGGGAGAATGCAACTGCCCGGCGCCCATCGGCGATTTCTTGAGGACGGATTCGATATATGTCCCGCCGCCCATTGGCTGGCCGGCTGGATTGGCCGGCAACGGTGCGCTCAAGGGGTCCTTGAACGTGGACCCTTTTTCGTCCGGTCCGACCTGTGCCCGGCCCGGTAATGCTTGGCTCAAAACCGCCCAACCCGCGACCGCCAATACCGCGGCAGCAAAGAACATGCGCCTCATATCCCGCGCCTCCTGCGAAAACAGAGTTTGCTAAGGGGCGGCGATATAGCAGATCTGGACCAGGCCGTCCAGGCATGGTTCAAATAGAGGTAACAAAGGAGAGCGGGACGTGGCGGCGGAGGTAGCGAACTGCACTGAAACGAGGCTTCTGGCCGTAACTCCTTGGGCGACAACGACTCGCATTTCTGTGCAATTTGTGTGCAAATCGGTGACACCCCCCCCTCTCACTACGCTCGCCTGACTGTCACCTCAAGCCGCCCGGTTGTGAACCATGCCCG
>JAKEFD010000226.1 GCA_022616245.1 Gemmataceae bacterium | reverse complement strand
TTGGTGGCAGCGATGACGATGACGGATTCGTTGGGCTGGAAGCCGTCCATTTCGCTGAGGATCTGGTTCAAGGTCTGTTCGCGTTCGTCCGAGCCGCCGCCGACGCCGGCGCCGCAGCCCGCGAAGAACGCTGTCGTGGGCAGGCCAAAGGTCATGGCGGCTTTCAAAAGATGCCCTGTGCCTTTGCTGAGCGTCTTGAACAGGCTTTGATAAGTGCTCGTCGATTGCACGGACCAGTAGATGCCCGATGCGCCGTAGTAATACAAGAGGCCCCACGATGCCAGCCAGCAAAACACCGTGCAAAACATCCCCCACAGCTGGCCGCGCGCCGACCACAAAAGCGCGGGGATCAGGTAGGCGAGAAAGTACGGCCGGGCCGAATCGATGATGCCCCAGAGCTTGCCGCGCACCAGCTGCCGCGCCTCCAGCGGCGTCATGAGCAGGCTGTCCCAGGTGTGTTTCTCCCGTTCGCCGCTGATGGCGCCGCTGGCCCGGACGGCGACGAACAAGCTCACAAGCGTCATCATCACAAGGCCGTGATAGAAGTAGGTTTCCGGTTTCGATTCGAGGATCAGAAACAGCGCGACGCCCAAGAAAAAGACGAGCGCGATGGCCCAGCGGCGCGGCAGCTGCCGCAGCCAGGCGAAGACCGCGACTTGCCCCACGAAGCGCTCTTTCCAGCGCAAGGGTTGATCGCCCACGGGCGGCCGGCGCAGCCAGGCCAGCCAGCGCGGCGTCCGGGGCACGGCCGACAGGAAGCGCTCGAAAGCGCGCCGCAAGGTGATTGTCGCCACGCTCAAGCAACACAGCACGATGAAGAGGCCGGCCGCCCAGCCCCACAGCCAGCCCGGCGACCACCAATCGTGTCCCGCCGCTTGTCGATTCACCTGCTCGAAGGAATAAAAACCGATGTGCGCGAGCCAGTCGCCATTCGCCAACAGATACAGCACGGCGGCAAACGAGCCATAGAGCAGCAACACGGCGCTAGACGTTTTCCGGGCCCATACAGAAGTCAGGATACCGCCCGCGGCCAGGGTCATGATCAGGACGAGCGTGTCCAGACCGAGAACGAGCAGTGTGCCCGGATGCAACCCGCCGACAAACGTTAGAAAGACAAGAATCGGCCAGACCGGCATCGTGAACACGAGCACCTGGGCGACCTGTCCCAGCCACTTGCCAACCACGATTTCGGTCCGGGACAGATCAGTTGTCAGGAGAAGCTCTAAAGTGCCGCGGGTCTTCTCATCGGCCACCGCGCCGGCCACAAAGGCAGGTGTCGTAATCAATATCCAGAAGAAATGCTGATAGGCAAAGAATTGCAGGAAATACCAGGCGCGCTCGACGGTGATGTTCCACGGCACAATTGCCGAACGCTGGCCTGTCGCTTGAACGCGGGCGAACCATGAGAAGAAATAGAACAGGACTTCGATGACGAGCACGCCGACATAGACATGGCGGATCAGGTGATGCCGCCCGCGCCGGCAGGCGTTCAGCCATTCCAGGACATAGACCGATTGCCGCCCCAAAGGTTCCTCCACGAAACGAGATGCAATCAGTCGGAGTTTTCAATTTCCACATCCACTAACCTCTGGGCGAACACTGCCCCGAGAATGGTGCCCATCTTGCGCCCTCCGGTGGCGAGCCAAGTCCGGCTGGCAATCTTCTGGAATATCGGGCCGCCCTTGGTGTAAGGCCGCAAACCGTGCAGACGACGGACCGGCGCCGCCGTCAACCCCATGGCCGCCGCGCGCTCCAGCGATTGGCGTTCGTGTTCATCTTTGTAATCCCGTTCGGCCGTGCCGTCGCTGAAGTGCGTGCAGCCCGGATCGCGGACGAAGGCAATGGCCTGCCGGCCATGGGCGATGTTCCGAATGCGACCTGCTTGTTCCCCCGTGAAGACGAACGACGTGCCGGCTTTGCCATGAACATCAAGACCAGGAAGGAACCGGGCCGACCAGACTCCGGCGGCGACGTAGACCCAGCCCTGATGGCGTTGCCCGCCTGCTTCGAGCCAGCCGTCGCCGACAGCCGTCACAACTTGCCTGATCGGATTTGGTTCGAGAATCGTGGTGGGCGGCACAAACAGAAAACCTTCTTTTGTTCCGTCGTCATGCGTCAAATCCACGTGCAGGATGCCGTAAAGCCGGTCCAAAACGGCGACGGCCGGGCGGAAATGTTCTTGCAGTTTTCGCCCGGCCCATGCCTCCTTGAAAAGTCCGGCAGCCGCAGGCGAGGCAGCGCCGGGCAGTCCCGAATCGAACACGCGTACTTCAATGCCTTTTTGGCGCGCGTAGGCAGCTGCCTGCGAGCCAAACAAACCGGCGCCGACCACCAACAGAACTGGCATGACAATCTCGCTATCTTCGGATCAGTTCCTGCCCAATTTAGAAAAAAACCCTTGCACAGCTACCTGGCCGCTGGACGCTTTCCGGTGGGTATATTATGATGAGGAGATTGAGGCCCAATCCCGTCTTTTTTGGGCCTTGCCCCAGTTGGGCATTGTTCCTGTGGAATCCCTGGTTGACCGGCATGTCGAGCGAGGAACCATGAGCTTTGCAGGAAATGGGGAGCTCGTTCCCGTGGGAGGGGGCGACGCAATTCCGCTTATTCGCGAAACCTTGACGATGGGCCGCCGCGAGTCGTGCGACATTTGCCTGCGCTTTCCCAATGTCTCAGGCACGCACTGCGAATTGAACTTCCGCGATGGCTACTGGATTGTCAAAGACCGCGGCAGCACCAACGGCGTCAAAGTCAACGGCGTCCGCGTGCAGAAAAAAATCCTGCATCCGGGCGACACCATCACCATCGCCAAGCGCAGCTACACCATCGAATACGTCCAGACCATGGGCAAGCAGGCCCTGGACGAGCTTCTGGATGACGTCGATGAAGTGATGGATATGCCGCTCTTGGAGAAAGCCGGCCTGGTTCACCCGCCGCGCGACGACAAGAAGAAGAAGATCTCGCGCCGTCCTTGGGAAGAAATGGAATTCGATGACGACGAGTAAACTCACGCTTTGCGTTTCGCGCTCGCTGCATCCCGAGTCGCGATTCCAATTCATGCGCAAAGCGTGAGGCCCTACCAATAGCGTGAAACCATATCGTAGCCCACCGTCATGATGGCGACATCCACCAGCAGGTGGCAAATCCAGGGTGCATACAGATTTCCATAGCGGTGGTACATCCACGCCCACACGCCGCCGCCCACTGCCACGCACAGCGAAAACGGAATCGCCGCCGTCCAAAAGTACCCCGGCAGATAAAACCCAAGCACTACCACATGGTGCGCCATGAACGCCAGGCTGGAAACGGCGACGGCGGCGTACAGCGGCAGATAGCGCTTGAGCCAGCCGAAGACGAACCAGCGCCAGTAGTATTCTTCCAGGAAGGAATGGAAGACGGCAATGAACAGCGCCATGGTCAGGAAGGCCGCGGGCGTGCTGGCGTGGAATTCGCTGAGCCAGTGATGGACTTTCTCCCCGGTCTGCGCCAAGACCGGCGTGTCTTTGAGCAAAAGAAAATACAAGACAAATATGCCCGCGGCGATGACGGCGGCAAAGCCAACGGCCAGCGCCATCCCGCGGCGATCGGGCCGCGCCCAGCAAATCTGGTCGCGCTCGGTGAGCCAGACATAAAGCAGTGGTAAGCCGAATTGTGCGATCTTACCGGCGAAAAACACACCCTTCAGCACGGAACTGCCCGCCAACGCCGATCCGGGCAAGACCCAGAACTCGATGAGGCTCATGACGCTGGGAAACAGCATCGCGCACAACAGCACGGCGAGATCGCGCGTCGCCGGACGATTGGTGTCCGTCGAGATCACGGAAACGGGGTGTTGATTCGTCATTTCATGAGAGGCACGCAGTATTGCGAGTATATAACGCGAGCGCGAAACGATGAATCAGATTCACTTTACTTAAGAGTAATCTTCGGTTGGATGAGGAACTGCTCGCGCAGGGCCTGCACTTGCTCCTGAGTCATTTCGCCTTTTTGCAGCCAGACGCGATGATTGAGGACGAGCGGGTTTTCTTCGGTCAGCTTGTACTCGAAATAGCAGCCGAAACGGCCATAATCGCGCTCGCTGTAACGTTTTTCGCCGGGGTTCGTGGGATGGTCGACATAAGCGACGCTGTAACGTTGCTTGCCGAGGACAAACGACAGCCCGTGCCAGGGTAAATCGACGGGTCCTTGCTTGGTCTTGGGTTCCCAGTTGCGGGTTTCGCCTGGCTTGCCTTTGCTGTCGGGGCGAAGGTAGTAGGTTTGCGCCTTGGTCTTCTCGGCGACTTCATTGGCGGCGCGGAACTGAAAGCCGGCGTGCTGCGGGTCGCCGTCGAGCAGCACCGCGCCGCCTGTCGTCTTGAGGCGCGTGGCAAACTCCACAAGTGTGCCGCCGGGCACGTTGTA
>JAKEFD010000225.1 GCA_022616245.1 Gemmataceae bacterium | reverse complement strand
CGGCCTCCATATCGTCGCGATGGATAAACCGCAGCGCGGCCGAGTTGATGCAATAGCGCAACCCGCCGCGGTCGCGCGGCCCGTCGGGAAATACGTGCCCGAGGTGGCTGTCGCCGTGCGCTGAGCGCACCTCGGTGCGCGTCATGCCGAGCGAAGTGTCCCGCAGTTCGTTGACATTGGCAGGTTCTATAGGCTTAGTAAAGCTAGGCCAGCCGCATCCCGATTCGAATTTGTCGGACGAAGCGAAAAGCGGCTCGCCGGACACAATATCGACATAGATGCCCGGTTCCTTGTTATCCAGATATTCTCCAGTTCCGGGACGCTCGGTCTCGTTTTGCTGTGTTACGCGATACTGCTCTGGCGAGAGCTTTCGGATCGCCTCGTCGCTCTTTGTGAACGTTCGCATTTTCTTCTCCTTGGACGTGGAAGGAATGAGTGTCGAGCCCGTTGCGCCACCATGCTGTACGTGAGTGCAACGTGGTTGTTCCGGCTTAAACAAGATTTGTCACGACGTTGATGTTGCCGTGCACGGCCTTCGAGTACGGGCACCTGAGGTGCGCACCGTCCACCAGGATTTGGGCGGTCTGGCGGTCGATGCCCGGCAGGCTAACATTCAGACGCGCTTGAAGGAAGTACGCGCCATCTGTCGTGCCCAGGTCTACTTCGGCGTCCACGGCGGCATCCGCAGGCAGCCTCACCTTTGTTGCCGCCGCCTCAAGCTTGATTGCCGAAAGGAAGCAGCTCGACCAGCCGACGGCGAACAACTGCTCGGGATTGGTGCCGTCGCCTTTGGCTCCAGGAGTTCTAAGTTTCACATTTAGGCGGCCATCGGAGGTGCGTGATGTTCCGCTTTCCCGGCCACCGGTCGTGTGCGCTTTCGCGGTGTAAATCACTTTTTCGATTTGCGTGATTGCTGTCGTCATGTCGGTCTCCTTTCGAGTTTGGCTTATAGACGCTTGGCATGTGTAGCGGAAAAAAAGTTGACTTCGTTTTCTTAAAGTTGACGGACTTTCGTCGTCAAAGCGGCAAGGGCTCCCAAGACATCTCCGTCCTTACCGGCGATTCAGAGTATTCTTCATCGGCTTCACGTTTGTGTGAGACGGCGACGCGCCCGTGTGAGGTGTGCAGGGGCTTCAAATAAACAATGTCGCGGGGGAAAAACAGATCGAGCGTCCAATCAATCGCCACCCGCAATTTGCGCTCAAATCCAGGCAGTTTCATTAAGTAGATCGTTCGAAAGAGCCACCAGGCGACGAAGCCGGAAAACTGGAAACCGAGAATCTCCGCCACCGCACTGCGCCGCCCCAGACCGACCAGAACGCCGAGGGCCTTGAACTCAAACGGCTTCGCTTCTCTGCCTTCTAGGACAGCAGCGATGTTTTGAGCCAGCCGCTTTCCCTGCCGGAGCGCGTATTGCGCGGTGGGCGGACAAAAACCGCCCGTGATCACATCGGGAATCGCCGCGCTATCACCGACTGCCCAGACTCCCGGATGACCGATTACAGCCATTGTGGCATCCACTTCGATCTTGCCGGCCTTGGTTCGTGGTAAGTCCAAACGGCCCAGGATCGGATTGGGCGCAGTTCCGGCGGCCCAAACAAATGTGCTGGCGAGCAACTCCTCGCCGGTGGACAGCCGAACGGACCGGCTTGTACCGCCGAGCACGCGAGTTTCCAGTAAGACCTCGACGCCTCGGCTGCGCAGCTTTTCGAGTGCATAGGCCGATAACGATTCGCTCACTTCCGGCAGGATGCGGTTGCCCGAGTGAACCAGGACCATGCGCACATCGTCCGGCGAGACATTGGGGTAGAATTTGTTGGCTTCGCGAACGAAATCGTTAAGTTCCGCCAGCGTCTCGACACCGGCAAAGCCACCGCCGGCAACGATGAACGTGAGCAATTGCCGCCGTGCGCCTGGATCGCTTTCCAAGTCGGCGTGCTCAAGATTGTCGATCACGTGGGCCTGAATCGCCGTTGCATCAGCTAGGCTCTTGATAGTCAAGGCGTGCTCCTCCACGCCGGCCAATCCAAAAAAGTTTGGTACTGATCCCGGAGCCATGACCAACTGATCGAATGGAATCGCTTCGTTCCCGCAAGCCGCGCAATGTTGTGCGATTACTGTCCGATGTTCCAGATCGATGGTATTCACCTCGGCTTGCTTCACTCTGGTTTTCTTAAGCAATGCTCTCAGAGGAAACACGATGTGCTTCGGTTGGATCGAACCTGACGGCACTTCAGCAAGCAGCGGCGTGAACGTGAAAAAGTTCTCCGAGTCGATCAGCGTAATCTCTACCGACGGATCGCGGCGGTAAGTTTTCTCCAGCTGCAGGGCAGTTGCCGTCCCCGCAAACCCCCCACCAATGATCACGATGCGAGTTTTGTTTTTCATGGCAAATTCCTCCATGGTCTTGATTGGCCTTCTTACCCAACTGCCCGCAACGCTTCGCCGGTGGTCCATAGAGCAGCGCCCAGCAAGACGACATCCTTGATGAGAAACTGACCTGGGAGTGCGGATAGCGCCGGAAATCCAAGCGACGATTCAACGACGCCGGGCGTCGAAAACAGGAACGTAAGAGTCGTCAGGAACATGCCGACGGCGAGCGCACTACCGACCGCTGAAAGCCTTGCCGAAAATGGTCGAAAGGAAATCAGCACGGCGGTAAGCAGTTCTGTGATACCTAAGATCACAGAGAACTGTCCTTTGCTAAACAACTGGTAGGCCCAAGACATCAAAGGGCTGTTGGATACAAATCCCGAAATGCCCTCGGCTTCGTAGGCGGTGAACTTCATGCCGCCAATCCAGAGAAGAACAAGGACCAAACCATAGCGGACGGTATGTCGCCCGACGGCTTCCACGGTTTGTGCCCCGGCCAACGCCAGCGAGTCGGCTTGCCGAAATAGTTCTTGTTTGCTGACAGATACATTGCGTGAAGTGGTCGACATGGGTACATCCTTTCTGGCAATTCGAATGACTTGCGGTGCAGTTGAAGAAGTTTGTCGAGCTAGAACTTGAAGCCCGAACCTAGGATGCGTGCCACCGCGATTCCTTACGAACCAGAGAAATAATTCGTTGAGCCTGGGCTATGGGAACCGCGGATTTCCCCGATTAGGTAAGGAATCCTCAGGGACGGCGTCTTAGTGGTTAGCGGTCGACGTAGGGCCGCCAGTCGTCTGCACGATCGATCCGGTGGTATATTGCTGCTGTTCAGCGACCACCCATTACCACGGACGTAGTGCACGGATGATTGCTCGCCGCAATGACTACGAATGGGCGCAGGACCTTGCGTCGCAGAACGTCGCGTTGCGCGATGAGGCCGTACGTGACCTTCGTGACATGCTTTGCCGGGGGCTCGCGAAGAGCCTGTCGAAAAGTGGCCGGGTTGACGACGCGTTTCTAGAGGATATTGTGCAGGAAGCGTGTATGAAGATTCTGGACAAGATTGGCACTTTCGCAGGGCGGAGCAAGTTTCGCACCTGGGCCGTGACAATCGGGGTGCGAACTGCCATCAGCAAGATGCGCAAACGAGACTGGCAGAACGTATCGTTGGAGAGTGTTACGGCTAACGCTGAATTCGATCCTCAAATTGCTGTCGATACGTCCGAGACGAGTGATCAGGCGAATAGTCGACGAAGCCTTCTCAGTAGGCTGAAGGAATTGATCGACAGCGAATTGACTGAAAGGCAATGGACCGCAATCACCGCGGAGCTAGGCGGCATGCCGCTTCCTCAGCTGGCAGAAAAATTTGGCAGCAATACGAATTCGATTTACAAGTTACTACATGATGCGCGTAAAAAATTGCGTCGCGGTCTCGAAGCATCCGGTTTCACAATCGAGGACGTTCGCGAGGCGTGGGCCTGAGGCGAAATCATGGCGCTAAATCCTGAAAAAGTTGACCAGCTATTGAAGATGATCCGACAGACGCGTGAAGTTGAGCTGACCTGTCCGGAATGCCTTGATGAATTGGACAGGTACACGCAAAGCATTCTCGACGGAATGCCGATCGACGGTGTTCTTGCGCGCGTCCGGGAGCATCTCCAGGCGTGCCCCTTTTGCGATGACGAGTACAAGCTGGTCCTTGAAGCGCTGAAGGCAATCGAAGAATAACTGGCCGGCCGACGGACTCCAGATTGCCGGCCGACGCCTTGGTGAAAAACACACCGTACGCGTCCCGCGTCACCGCGAAGATACGGCAGACCTAAAGCCTGACTTTTGCCGCAACGCCAGGCTCCGCGGATCGGGGTTTTTGCGGGGCGGCGGCAACTGCATAAGGTCGAACCGTCCTGGATATGAGTGCATGCGATAGAGTAAATGAAGTACAAGGGAGATACTGCTATGCCACAGCTAACGAAGAATACGGTGTGTCTTTCGTTT
>JAKEFD010000024.1 GCA_022616245.1 Gemmataceae bacterium | reverse complement strand
GGGCTGTTCACGGGCGCGCAGGCGAGCTGGCGGTCGGGCAGATCGATGCCGTATTTCTCCGGGGCCTTGCGCAGCATGTGCAAGGCATCGTCGCAGACCTGATAGCCCAAGCCGCGCGAGCCGGAGTGGATCATCACGCAGACCATGTCTTTTTCCAGTCCCATGACCTGGGCAGCTTCATCGTCGAAGATGGCATCGACGACCTGCACTTCGAGGAAATGGTTGCCCGAGCCGAGCGTGCCGCATTGCTCGGCGCCGCGCTGTTTGGCGTGATCGGAAACCTCGGCGGGGTCGGCGCCGTCGAGCCGTCCGTGGGCCTCGGTGAAATCGATGTCGCCCTGAGTGGCCAGGCCGCGGCCGAGGAGATAGCGCGCGCCTTCGGCCAACAGGGTGTCGATTTCCTTGCCACGGAACGAGAAGCGACCGGACTTGCCGACGCCGGTGGGGACGTTGCGGAACAGCGTTTCGACAAGGTTGACGATGTGCGGCTTGACGTCGCGGTAGAAGAGGTCGGAGCGCATGAGCCGCACGCCGCAGTTGATGTCGTAGCCGACCCCGCCCGGCGAGATGACGCCGCCTTCGTCGGGATCGGTGGCGCAGACGCCGCCGATGCAGAAGCCGTAGCCCCAGTGGATGTCCGGCATGGCGAGGCTGGCGAGTTGAATGCCGGGCAGAAAGGCGACGTTGGCGACCTGCTCGGCAGCCTGGTCTTTCTTCACCGAGCCGATGAGTTGCTCGCTGGCGAAGATGAGGCCGTCCACGCGCATGCCCTGCTTGTAGCTTTTGGGAATACGCCAGCAGCAGGCGTCGATTTGTTCCAGAGGACCGGCAAAAGTTTCTTTGGCCATGGCGGCATCTCGCTTCCAGGCGCTGCTCAAAGGCGCCATACGCGAATTGGTTCTGACCCACATTGCTTATTGTATTCTGGTGATCAGCCGGACACGGCAGAGCATAATGGGTTCGCTTTTTTCCATTCACGGCTTAACGGTCGGACTCCAGTGCCTTGGCAAGACGTTGCTCCTGTTGATTCCGGATCGACCAGGCAATGAGGCCGGAGCTTCCGCCGGCAATGACACCCAGGCTGGTGCCGGCGTAGGCAATGGTCCAAAGACTGCCAAAGAATAACTGCGCGACATTGTTGTCCCCGCGCCACACCACCAAGGCACAGACGCCGAATGCGACCAAGCCGCCACAAAGCGCGCCGCCGAGCACCGCACCGAGTCGATTGCGATTGATTATGGAAACAAGCGCCGCGACGAACAGCGCGATTTCCCGAAGATGATTCCCCCGATACGAATAAATCTCCCTGGCGAATCCAGGTGCGTCTCTGTACGATTCCGTCTCGCCCCCACGGGCCAAGCGAATGGGTTCGTAGAAGGTGCCGAGCGAGATTCCGAATGGTAGGGCGCTTAAGATCCAGGGATAGAAGGTCCCAATGTCCCTGCCGCCGGTCCAGACGTGCAGTGCCCATAGGTACAATGCGCCAGCCGACAGAACCACAAGCCGATCGTGCCATCGCCCGAGCGAACGCGCGAGGAACAGAGGCAAACACCCGAAAAGACACCAAATAGACAGGCATCCCGTCACTGTTCCAGGGACACCGATTTGCTCGCCAGCTTTCTCGCCCAGCCTTCCTACGATGCCGCCAAGGAGCAAGACCGCCATGCCGCCCAACATCGCCCCGTGCATTGCTCCGGCGCATACTTCTTCGATGATCGAATGAAAGACAACGCCTTTGGTTTTGGCCAACCCGCCCGGTATATCATTGGTGTCCATTGGGGCGTTCCGTGTGGAGTTAGATGTCCACAATGACTTCGGCTTCCCACGTGCCATCGACCATTTCTACCCGCAATCCGTGATATGTGATTGCTTTGACCTCGTGCTCGAGATTATGGCGGGTACGGTCCAGTGGCTCGCCCCAGGCCGAGCCGTCGAGTCCATCGCGCCCGATTCTGACTTCGAAGCGTCCAAACAGCAAATGCTCGGCATCAAACCGATAGAGAAGCTCCTTGAGCCAATCAAACAACAGAAACTCCTTGTCATCACCCTTGAGCGCGACACTCACTTTGCGATCCGGCCGCACCGTGCTCAGATCTTCGACGATGGCTTCAAAGAGCGCCTGGGCTGCTTCGGTGAACAGTGCTTCCAGGTCCGGGGCGCGGATGCGCAAGCCAAGGTCGGCGGTATGCTCGAAGGTCTCGTGCATGGCGCAATGGTAGCAGACAGAGTGAACATCAGACAGAATGATTCCGACGACTCACCAGCGGACGATCGGGGGCCCAGTCGCTGGGACGATCCGAGGCGCCGCCATTCACACGCGGATCGACGCAACGCCTCGCGCCGCCAATGCCTGGAAAATCAAATCCACCGCCAGGCTCGCCCGTGAGAAAAGCATTCAATCGAAGTTAAAGGCAGCGTCCGAGAATCGGAAACAGACTTGACAGCCCACGAACGCAGTCTGACAATCACAGTGCCATTTCAACCTCGGTCGGAGGGGAACATGAAAAGCTACACCATCGCTATGGTCCAGTTGGCCCTGGTTTTTGGGGCGTTCTCTTTTAGTTGCTGCCAGGAGAAAACCGGTCCCGATCCCAAGCCGGACCTGCAAACGCTAGTCCAGGGCAACAACGAGTTTGCCTTCGACCTCTACCGGCGGCTGGCCCAGAAGGAGAAAGGCAACGTCATCTTCTCGCCGTACAGCATCTCAATCGCCCTTGCGATGACCTACGCCGGGGCACGCGGCGAAACGGCCAAGGAAATGGCCAAGGTCCTGCATTTCTCGCTCGGACAAGAAGGAACGCATCCGGCCTTTGCTGCCCTCAATCAATCGCTGCAGCCGCCGAGCGAAAAACCTCTGCCGTTTCAACTCAATATCGCAAATGCTCTTTGGGGTCAGGAACGCTACGGTTTTCGGGAACAATTCTTGACGCTGAGTCGGAAGTACTACGGCGCCGGCTTGAGAGAACTTGATTTTACAAACGCTGAAGAAGCCCGCCGCATCATCAATGACTGGGTGGAGAAACAAACCAACAAAAAAATAAAGGAACTACTCGCTCGCGGTGTCATTTCGTCTGCAACCCGGTTGGTCCTTACCAACGCGGTCTATTTCAAGGCCACCTGGAAGTACCAGTTCTCGAAACAGGGCACCAGAAATGCTCCATTTCAGACAGCGCTGGGCAACACCATCTCCGTACCCATGATGTTTGTCGGGTATTGCCCGTTTAGGTACTATGCGGGGCCCAACTTCCAACTGGTAGAACTGCCTTATGAAGGTGAGCGCTTCTCCATGTTAGTGTTGCTGCCGCAAAAAGGAATCACCCTGGCAAAGATCGAACAATCTCTCACAGCGTCGACAATAGATCACGCCGTATCCAAGCTGCTGCTTCGCAGCGGCAAAGTGGAATTGCCGCGCTTTACGATGGATTCGCCGTTCCAGTTGGGAACTGAATTGAGCGCCATGGGAATGCCCACGGCGTTTTCTCCGACGGCCGACTTTTCGGGTATGGTCTCCGGAGGAGGACTGGTGATCAGCGATGTGATCCACAAAGCCTACATTAAGGTGGATGAATCGGGCACCGAGGCCGCAGCTGCCACCGCTGTCATAATGTTTGGGGGCAGTAGTCCGCGGTTTTCCTTTACCGCCGATCGGCCCTTTCTTTTCCTCATTCGCGACAACCACACGGGAAGCACTCTCTTCTTGGGGCGGATTGTCGAACCAAAAAAAGTGTCTTGATGCACTCACTGTCCAAAACGTTTTTCTCAAAAAGGACGAAAAGGAGCAGGCTATGTCTTTGCTCGCTAAACTGCTTCGTGCGAAGGGTAAGTCCAAACGAAAATTACCACCTCGTCGCACAGTTCTGAATTTGGAAAGACTGGAAAACCGGATCATGCCGATCGTTGGGGCTTTCGCACAGCCCGCTCCGATCAATCCAGGGAGTGATTATGACGGTGTTGTTCACATCACAAATCCGGCTACTACTCCTCCTAGAACGTTTAGCGGCTCCTTGTTCCAAACCGGGCAGGGACGCGGGTTTGGGCACCAGATCCTGACCGCGGCGCATGAAACTAACCCTAATCAGCCCGGTCTCCGCAATGTTCGTTTCGATCTCCAACGCGCCGTGGGAGCGCCCGTACCCGTTACAATAAACGTGCCGGCAAACGTGGCCGGCGGTGCTCAATACCAGATTCAGCATTCCGGTTTTAACAGTGCCCAGCCGGCTACTTACCACAACGACCTTGCCTTGCTGCTGCTCGTGGATCAGGTGAATCCTGCACCTGATCGGCTGCTGGTCGCGCCCTTCACGGCCCAGCAGTACAGCTTGTATAGTGGCAATCCGACTGAAGTCGGCCAGGTATTCACCATGGTCGGCTACGGCGATAGCG
Source organism: Gemmataceae bacterium (assembly GCA_022616245.1). GTDB lineage: Bacteria > Planctomycetota > Planctomycetia > Gemmatales > Gemmataceae > JAKEFD01. Next base: position 5,584 of record JAKEFD010000024.1, on the reverse strand, counting down.
GCGTTGGAGCCACCGGCAACACGGTGGCCCCCGGAACGAAACGTGCCGGACAGAATCGGTTTGATTCCAATGCCGTTCCCTGGAACGCCGCCTGGACGAACTATCTCCTGTACGACTTCGACCGGCTCAATGATCCGGGTGGGCTGCCGAACATCGATCCGATAGGCATGCTCTATGCCAACCCCAACCCGGGTTTGGGCCCCGCTGAAGCCGCGCTCGCGCCGGGAGATTCCGGAGGGCCTGCCTTCGTGGGTGCTAATGTCATCGCAGGCGTACTAAGCGGCTTTAATAGTCCGGGCATGCCGCCAGACATCAACGCGATGGTGGACATCTCGTTCGGGGAACTTGGTTTTGTCACCAATGGCAGTAGGACGATCGGTAACCCCGCTCTCCAAGGTGTCTTGAACCCGGCCAACCCTGCTTACCACGTTGTGCTGGACATGCAGCAACAGGTATTAGGGGCTTCGAACCAATTCGGGGGACTAAAGGACACATTGACAATTACCGCTAAAAGCGTGGGTGCAAACCTGGTGCTCAACGTCAGTGGCTCGGGCATAGCCACTCTTGACGGGGATTATTATTCCGCGCCGAGGGCAAACATTCTGTCGCTCACCATCCGTGGCTCAGACGATTTGGAAACCATTAAATTGGAAGGGCCGTTGGCCTTAGGCCCGACCGGAAATGGGGCAATTACCATCCAACCCAGAGGCGGGGGCAACACGGTCATCATTGGCGACGCTGTCACAGGCAACTTGAGTGATTTGGGCGGCCCTGTGACTGTGGATGACGGATTGGGCTGGGCCCCTGGCGTCAACAGCTTGATCATCAACGATGTCGCGGCTCAGGGGACGCAAACTTACACGGTGACCACGAACACGGTGCAGCGCAATGGCACACCGCTGATCTCTTACAACGTCATCGATCGTCTCACGCTTAATGCAGGGACGGGAGCGGATGAGATTTTTGTTCAATCCACGCAAAATGGCGTGGAAACTACGGTCAATGGGCGGGATGGAAATGATAACTTCCACATCGGCGCTCAGAACTCTTTGGATCTAATCGCGGGTTATTTGTTCGTCAATGGAGACGCCGGAACCGACAGCCTTACGTTAAACGATCACGGCACCGCGGTCGGCAGGACTTACGACGTTAGCGATTTCTATGTAGATCGGCAAGGTGCGCGCCGCATCACCTATGGTTCATTCGACACGTTGACTCTCAACGGCGCTGCTGGCGGCAATGTTGCTATTCAAGTTTATTCAACTGCGGCGAATACCAACACAACTATTAACGCAGGTCTGGGCAACGACGCGATCAACGTGGGCAGCGCCCTCGACGCCACCAGCACACTTAACGGGATCCAGGGCCCCTTAACAATCAACGGCCAAGGGGGCGCAAACACCTTGACCATCGACGACCGCGGTTCTCCCCGCGGGCAAGTCTACAACCGCAATAGGGCCGCCGGCACGTTCCAACGCGGCACGGGGCCAACCATTACCTACACGAACACGCCCACCCTGACGATCCGGGAAGCGAATCAACCGCCTCCGGGTGGCGGCGCACTGGGAAACACCATCGACGTTCTGACCGGTGCGGCCGCAACCCAAGACACGATCCTCGGCAGCGACGGCGAGGACATTATCAATCTCTACGGCCCGTTCGCGGCCAATTCGTCGGTGACGTTCGACGCGGGCCTGGGGACCGACCTGGCGGTGGTCGCCGGTGACGTGGTGACCACCCCGCAGCTACAGCTACTGAACAACGAAAACTTCAATGTCAGCGGGGGGACCTTCGCTCCCGGAGGCTCAGGAGCAGCACAGTTCGTCGTGGCCGGCAATTACACCCAAACCGCCAATGGAACCCTGCAACTCGATCTAGCATCCCCGACCTCCGATCAGGTCGTCGTATCAGGCAGCGTCACGCTGGGCGGCAATCTTGTCATGGCTTCGCTGGCCGGTTTTTTGCCTAGTTTTGGAAATTCGGTCCTCCTCATTGACAAGCAGAGCGCGGGCGCCGTGACCGGGACCTTCGCCGGCCTTCCGGAAGGGGCGTCGATTTGGATCGGCGGCATAACGTTTCGAATTTCCTATGTGGGAGGCGACGGCAACGATGTTTCCCTGACAGCACTGCCCAACATCACGATCACCGACGTCAGCGCCGCTGAAGGCAACAGCGGCACCACCAACTTCGTTTTCACCGTCAACCTGTCCGCCTCCAGCACCCAAACAGTAACCGTCGCTTATGCCACAGCCGATGGGACTGCAGGCGCGCCGGTTGATTACTCCGGTGCGAGCGCTGTGTTGACGTTCTTGCCAGGCCAGATCAGCAAAACGATCACTGTCAATGTCGTCGGCGATACGACCCAAGAGCCCGATGAGACTTTCTATGTCAATCTCACCAGTCCAATCAACGCCACGCTCGCCGACGCGCAGGGGCGGGGCCTGATCGTGAATGACGATTCGCCGGCAAATCAGCCGCCGGTGGCCAACGATGACACGGCGTCCACCACAGAAAACACTCCGGTTGACGTCGCGGTGCTTGCCAACGACACCGACCCCAACGGCGATACGTTGACCGTGGTCACGGCCTCTCCCGGCAGCCATGGCGCCACGACGGTCAATCCCGACAATACCGTCAAGTACACGCCCAGCCCCGGTTTCGTCGGCTCGGATAGCTTCACCTATCAAATCAGCGACGGACGTGGCGGCTTCGATACCGCTGCCGTCAACGTCACTGTCGCCGCACCGAGTCTTACCATCAACGACGTCAGCCAGCCGGAGGGCAACAACGGCGCCAGCAATTTCGTCTTCACCGTCACCCTGTCCAATAGCAGCTCGCAAACCATCACGGTCAGTTACAGCACCGCGGACGGGACGGCCACGGCCGGCGAGGATTACAACGCTGCCAGCGGCAGCGTGACCTTCTATCCGGGGCAAACCACGAAGACGATTGGCGTCGTTATCATTGGCGACGTTGTACACGAACCCGCCGAGACCTTCTACGTGAACTTGACCAATCCCACGAACGCCACCATCGCCGACAGCCAGGGCCTGGGGACGATTCTCGATGATGATTTGCTGCCGGGCGGCGGCGAGGAGCAGCGTTTCGCCGGCAAGGAAATCGCGCCGGCGCCGGACACGGTCACGATCAGCGAGAAGGGGCTTAAGCCCTTTATTGCTGAAGCCAAGGCACGCTGGGTGGCGGCGGGCTTCGACGCTAAGCTCCTCGGCGGCGTCCGCTTCGTCGTCGCCGACTTGCCCAGCAATTACTTGGGGTATGCTTATCGCCGCGTCATCTGGATCGATATCAACGCGGCGGGACACGGCTGGTTCATCGACCCGACGCCCGGCGACGACAGCGAGTTCAAGAAGTCGGGGCCGAAGGGCGTCGATCTTCTGACCGTGGTGATGCATGAACTGGGCCACATCTTCGGCTACGCGAGCATCGATCCGTCCATTCTCAATAACAACATCATGACGGCGACCTTGGGCACGAGCGAGCGCCGCACGCCGCTCGGTTTCATCGAGTCGCAGGGCAAGGCCGCCATCGACGCGGCTCTGGCGTACTATGTCCGGCAGCGCCAGCGCCTCATCGACCTCGGCGGCGACGTGAGCAACATCCCCGCGACCCTGAGCCTGAAGGAAGTCGCGGCCACCTTCGCCCAGATCCTTGACCAGCTCGCCAAGCTCGACCCGTTCGGTTAAGAGCACAAGTTGGGTGCCCCACTTCATTGGGGCCACCGGATCTCCAGGTCCGGGGCGCGGATGCGCAAGCCGAGGTCGGCGGTGTGCTCGAAGGTTTCGTGCATTCCGGCATGGTAGCAGACCATCGCGCTTGACGATAGGAAAGAAACTACGACGAATTTCACCAGCGCACGATTGCCGTGCCCCAGGCAAGGCCGGCGCCGAAACCGGAAAGGCAAAGTAGATCGCCGTCTTTCACTTTGCCTTCCTGGACGGCTTCGTCCAAAGCCAAGGGGACGGAGCCTGCCGACGTGTTGCCGTAGCGGTCGAGGTTGTTGTAAACTCGATTTCGGGAAATACGCAACACGTCGATGGCCGCGTTGATGATGCGGATGTTGGCTTGATGGGGTATGTAGAGCTGGATGTCTTCGGGGGTCAGTTCCGAGTGGCGCAGCACGTCTTGAATGGTGTCGCACAGGATGGCGACGGCCCAGCGAAAAACCGCGCGCCCATCCATATGCATGTAATGCAGGCCTTTTTCGAGCAATTCCGGGGTGGGCGGCAAGCGGCTGCCGCACGCGGGCCGGCTCAAAAGGTCGCCGCCGCGGCCGTCCGCGCCCAGACTAAAGCTGAGGATGCCCTGATCCGGCCGGCCGCGCGTAAGGAGCACTGCCCCCGCGCCGTCGCCGAATAAGGGGTATGTCTTGATGTCGTTGGGATTGACGATGCGCGAATTGGCGTCGCCGCCGATGATCAGGGCGCAATCGCTTGCGCCGCTCGCGACATAAGCCGCCCCGGTGATGTAGGCATACATGAAGCCAGCGCACGCGGCTTGAACGTCCATGGCCGGGCAATTGAGGTTGAGCATGTCCTGCACCAGACACGCGGAAGAGGGGAAGGACATGTCCGGCGTAAAGGTGCCCAAGACCAAGAGGTCAATGTCGGATGATTTCACGCCCGCGTTTTGAATACAGCGGCGGGCAGCTTCGAAGCACAGGTCGCTGGTGGCTTGATGGGGCAGTGCGTGGCGGCGCTCGAGAATGCCGGTGCGCTTGACGATCCAGTCGGAATCAAAGCCGAAACGCCGGTGCAAATGGTCGTTGGTGACCACCGCATCCGGCACGTAACTGCCCGTGGCTAGTATGCGGACCCCCAAAAGAGAGCGGCAGTGCGGCCGCGGCGAGGGGGAGCGTTCGTCGTTCATGCCAATCGACCACAAGCGTCGAGCGTTTCAGGCCGGTCGCTCGCAAAGTGCTAAAGGAGGCAGTATACACAGACTCGGACGGTTTGGCTATCGGCTGGCGTGCGCCGTTTGTCCCTTCGTCAAGCGGGGCCTACTTGGGCAAGTCCGCCACGAGATCCAAGTACTGAACCAGCGCGGCCAAGGACACATGGGTGTAGTCGAGTCGTAAGTTGCCGTCCTCGGGGGCTGCATGGAAGCCGCCCAGAAGTGCCGAGCGATACCATTCGGCAAAGTGTTGTGTATTCGCTTCGTTGTATTGAAGCGACGTCAAGAACTGCAGCGCCTGTTCGAGCGCGGGCCGATAGCGCTGGTGGCGTTGCACGTCGCCGGTAAGCTTGGCCAGGCGGCAGCCTTCGGCAAGTGCCAGGGCGGGCCCTGCGGAGCCGATGTCCGGCGCGACCGGCCAAGTCTTGCCGTCGCGCCAGGGCATGAAGCCGCCCAGCCACTGTGCCCGCCGCGGATCGACTTGCGCATACTGCAATCCACAAAGCCAGTCGCACATTTCAAAAGCCGCGTCGGCGAATGCTTGTTCCTTTGTCAGCACAAAGGCCTCGGCATAGGCTGGGCAATGCCACGCGCACATAGGCACGTTCTTGTTTTGCTTCCAGTAGCCATGGTAGTGCGTGCGCGCTTTGCGCAGTGCTTCGAGCTTCCAAGC
>JAKEFD010000224.1 GCA_022616245.1 Gemmataceae bacterium | reverse complement strand
TAATGGGTGGCGCACGTCGTGAGTTGCAAGCGCCGTTCGCGGGAGCAACCGTGCTCCATCTGAGGAGCGATCGTTGACAACCGATTGTCTATGAAGACTCACTTTTGTGGACTTGATTGCTTCCTGCTTTTGACTGACAATTGAATCATGGAAACCAATCACCTTACTACGCTCCCGCCGGAGTTGATGGCGGAACTCCAAGAAGCAGCGGACCGGGCGGCCCGAGGAGTCCGCGATCCCGCGATCATGCGCCAAGCCTGTGAATCGATGGACCGCTTGCGCGAAGAAATCCGCAAAAAGAACGGCATCCTCGACATCGGCGTCCCGGCCATTCGCGAACTCCGAGACGGCGAATGAAGTACGCCGTGGATGCTTCCGTCGGATTCAAATGGGTTGTGCCCGAGGCGGATTCCGACAAGGCGATTCGGCTCCGTGATTCCTACTTGAATGGACTCGATCAGATTTGGGCTCCCGACTTCTATCCAGTCGAAGTCGCTCACGCCATCACTCGCGCCGAACGGCAGGGACGTATCACGCCAGCGGAAGGATTGGTTGCCCTGCGCGACACGATCAACGCGCTTCCGCGGTTGGAACTCGCATTGCCGCTTCTGCCCAGGGCATACGCAATTTCTTCGCAGAATCGAATCGGCGTTTACGATTGCATTTATGTTGCACTTGCCGAACGTGAGCAATGCGAGCTAGTGACAGCCGACGACAAGCTCGTCAAGAAACTACAGGCGGCGTTTCCATTTGTGCGGCACCTTAGCACGCTTCCATGATCCCTGGCTTGTTTGTTTCCGCCAGCGTATCATAGTTGTTGCCTTTCGTTCCTCGTTCGAGGTCCTTAACCAAGGGAGGTATGTGATGCACTCGAAATGGATGGCGGCCGGCCTGCTCGTCATCGGGCTGACCCTGCCCGCGGCCGGCGGCGACACGCCCAAGCTCGCCAAGCCCGTGGCCCTCGAAGCCGGCGGCCAAGCAATCAACATCGGCGGCGTCGGTCACTCCGCCCCTTTCATCCATGACATCGACGGCGACGGCAATCTCGATTTGCTCGTCGGCACCTTCACCGGCGGCGAACTTCGCATTTACCGCAACAAGGGCACCAACAAGGCACCCAAGTTCGACGCCAAGTACGACGTCCTCCTTGACGGCAAGCCTGAGGGCACCGTCCCAACGGGCTGATGCATCGGCTTCACTCCACAGGTTGTGGACCTCGACGGCGACGGCATCTCCGACATCCTCAGCGGCTGCTGGCCCGGCCAACTCTACTTCTTCAAGGGTCTGAGTAAAGGTCAATTCGCTCCAAAACAAACTCTCAAAGACCAGGCCGGCAAAGACATCAAGATCGAAAGCGCCTCGACCGTGTTTGCCGCCGATTGGAATGCCGACGGCAAGCTCGACCTGCTCATCGGCGACGTGCAGGGCCGCGTCCATCTTATGCTCAACGAAGGAAAGGCACCGGCCAACGCCTTCGCCAAGGCGCAGCAGCTCAGCGTGGCCGGCGAACCGATCAAGGTCGGGCACGGCGATTCCCATCCGATCGTGGTCGATTGGGACGGCGATAAGCTCCTCGATCTATTGGTCGGCTGCGGCGACGGCAGCGTGCTCTTCTATAAGAACCAGGGCACCGCCCATGAGCCTAAGCTTGCCAAGGCACAGATCCTGATCGCCAAGAGCGACGATTTCGCAGGCGGCGCCACCGCGCGTGAGACGATTCGCCCAGGCAGCCGCGTCAAGATTTGCGTGGTCGATTGGAACGGCGACGGCAGACTGGACCTGTTGACCGGCGATTTCTGCCAGTTTCAGAAGAAGACCGAGATTCCCGAGAAGGACAGGAAGGCGGTCGCGGAAGCCCGCGCTAAGCAAGAGAAACTCATGAAGAGTTTTTCGGAGATTTCTCAGGAGTACTCGAAAGCGATGGAAGGTCCGCGCAAGAAGGAGACGCCCGCGGAAGCCGAAGCCCGCCAAAAGAAGTTCCAGGCAGCCCTCGACAACAAGGAGTTTCAGCAATTCAGCCAGGACTATCAGCAAAGCGTAACGGCGCTGGCCAAGCTCCAGCGCAACGCCAATAGCCCTGAGCAACAGAAGGAGGTGGCCGAGCTGCGCGCCAAGCTGGATGTCACAGGGAAGAAGTATAGCGCGATGATGTCGGAGGTGTTTCTCTATCAGCTCGCGCCCTTCGACGAGCCTGAAGAAAAAACGACAGCCCGCCTGGAGAAGATCAAGGCCTATCACGCCAAGCAGTTCCCGCTGCAGATCGAAATGATGTTGATCCAGGAAATCACCCGGCCCTACGACAGCGGCCAGATGGCCGGGTCGGTGTGGGTGTATTTGCGGGAGTAGAACTGGATCTGCTCACGGCCTGATTCGGCATCGTCGTAGGATAGGATTCCGTTCCTGTCCGCTTGTATGGAAGGGAACGGAATCCTATCCTACGACGATCTTTGCAATTATCACTTGCGAGGCTGACCATAGTGGATGGGGCAAGACCCAAGGCTTGGTCGCGGCTTGAACACAGGAGCATTCGATGCCTTTGTTGATTGTATTCCCGGCGCGTGAAGATCGCCTCCGCGCTATCGACATTCTGGCCGAAGCCGGGGAGACCTACCACGGCGTTCCTACCAACTGTTACGTGATCTCCGAGGCCGCAGGGCGGCTTCTTTGCTCGCAAGGCGTGCGATATCAAATCGTCGGCGAAAAGGACAAGGAGACTGTCCATGCCGCGGGTTCGTGATTTCCGTCCTGCGGCGCTTGACGCTTATGCGTCGCCGAAGCTTCAGGTTGGCGCGCGATCCAAAACAGCGTTTGAAGGACCGGTTTGGCAATTCGCGATCTTTCTTCCACGTTGGCTTTTGACTTCCGCAGGACGAACCATGGTTTGCACTGCGGAGGATGAAGCGCGCTTGGAGGATTTACTGGAGCAGCATTTCGGCGGCTACACGGTCGGGCCGTCCTACCAACGGGGCATCGGCCGTCGCCGTGAGTCGCTCGAAGCCAACGTGCATCGAGTGATCACCGTATACTTGCTTCTCGTTGGCGGGGAACATGGAGATTTTTCCGCGCACTGCGCCGTGAATTGGAGCAATGCAGTGGCGAGGAGCAGATTTTGATCCTGCACCAGGCATTGTGGATTGTTTGAGGATGCGGAGATTTCAACCTGCGTCAGGCCCAATTTGCGCCGGGCGCGGAGAATGTCCTTGGCGATGAGAACGTGCAGTGCTTCGATCGGATAGTTGGCGCGTTCGTTGGGTTCTGGCAGCGCCGGCTCCCACACGTCTGCTTTCTTGGCCAGTTGTTCGAAGTCGGCTTCCTCCAAAACGACCATGCGACGACCAGCAACGTTGAGATACTGCGGTCTCATAAAAGTCCTTTCGATGCCCGATCTTTTCGACGATGACTTTTTCGGCCTCGTGCGCGTATGACCTGTGGCAGTTTCTCGAAAGACTTCACTCATCGGGCGCGGCTTCCACGGCGGCCATGAACAATGTAATTTCGTTCTTGACAAAAGAGCCAAGATTCTTGGCATGGTTGTGACACACGAGGCAAAGGCGGTGTTTTTCTTGGCGATGCCTTGGGCACCGTGTTATGGTGGCGAGGTGCCTGGAGATCGAACGATGGCAAAAGCCGAATTGGAAGCACTATATCGCAACCTGATGGACACGGGCTTCAACTTCATCCTCGCGGAGGAGGTGGAGCTCCGGGAAATCTACAATATCGTCAAGGATCGGTATCCTGAGCTCTGCGACGACACTTACCTATGTTCGATGAATTGCAAGACGCGTGACAAACAGCCAGAGTGGAACCACACCGTCCGGGCGGTGCTGAAGAAGATGAGGGAACGCGGGATCGCCACGCCCGGGACGTCCCGCGGGGCTTGGCGCTTCCATGGTTTAGCAAGACGCGCGCGACAACCGAGGCCAACGCATCAGCCCGCAAGCTATTTTGCAAAGCTATGCTGGAATACGGAGAGATGGCTTTGCCCAACCGGTGACGCGCCGAAAGTGGAAACGCCCGGGACGTATGTGTCAAGAATGGGGTTTGGTCATGAAGAGTGGCTTTTTAACTTCAACTGGCTCTTGGAAGGCTGGAAGTACTCGTTTCTGGAGCCCGTCAACAAGTCGCTGGCACATCTGGAAGGCAAGATAATCAACGTCCGCCTTTTTACAGTGGGCGGGCGGAGAGGATGGTTCTACGTCGGCCAAATCAGTGCGTGCGAAGTATTGACTCGAGAACAGGCTGCTGATGCGCTGAAGGCGTTCAGGGTGCGCGGCTGGCTTCGGCAGATGGAAGATCATGTGCGCGCGGTGGGCGGTGATGTTCAAGGCCTGCGATCAAGTGACCCGCGCCTAGTGTTTAATATCCGGTTCCGAAGGACGAGTGCAGATTTGTATGATCCCCCCGTGACCGTTGCCGGAACCGACGCCATTCGAAAGATCAAGCGGTATTCGCTGGTTTCGACGGAGAACGCGCCTGCAGTAGATAAGCAATGGTCCACTCGAGTCGCGGCGACGAAGGCTCGTCCGACGGGCAAGATCCCCCGAAAAGGCGTCGCGCCGGGGTTCATCGACTTGGTTCACAATGAAATGCAGAACGAACTGGTCGCGAGGCTCAAGGCGAAATTCGGCAGCGAGGCAATAATCGTCGAAGAAGGGTACGTTGACATCAAGCTCAAGGACAAGCCGCGATTACTGTTCATCGAGATCAAGCCAGATAGCCGGCCCCTTCATGCCATACGGGAGGCGCTGGGGCAACTGCTCTTTTACGAGTTCCACTCTGCGGCCGAAGGCGAACCGCCGACTGAGCTCGTGGTTGCTGGTCCCGGCGAGTTAACACAGCGAGACATGGATTTCTTGCAGCACCTGCAGGAGCGGTGGTCGCTTCCAATCAGATATTACTGCACTTGCCCCGCCCATGGGGAATTGGAAATCTGATGACGAGCGAGCGACGCGTCTGCTGGCAATTATGGAGCGGGCGTTTCGAGGGGACTTATAGCCATGGGCCATCAACGCCTCGGGGAAATCTCCAACACTCAGAAATGGAAGAAAGTGGTCGAAAAGATCACTTCGGCCCTGCGCACTTCATCTCCTCAAGGCGTCGGCGAAATCGATGTTGAGAGCATCGCCACTCAAATACTCCAAGCTGCTGAGGGCGGACTTCATGAGGCTGTCAACGACCCTGGGCTTCAATCGACGGTGTTCTTGTTGACTCAGATCGTCTTGGCCGCACGCGCACAAGATTGGCAGAGCGGCCTCGACACGGTTGGAATAAGGCTCCATTCGGACGCGACTGTATTTGACCTGACGGCGGAGGTCCAACGTGTAATCGACCAGGACGTGCGTAGACATGGTCGTCCAACAACCATCGGAGAGATCGCTCGGCAAGCCGCCGGGGAAGCCCTCGCCGAGCTAACCAGGGATCAGGCAATCAGCCTCTTTGGAAGCGGCCGTGATGAACTTCAACACGCAGTTAAGAATTTCTCCACCAAGGCGGGCTTCTGCGATCTCGGTCAACGATTCTTCGGAAACTTTACGGCCCGGTACCTAGATTCGTATGCAAGCAAAATCGTGCCGCGCGTCGCCGGAAGCGGTGCCTTGCTGGCCATACAGCACTTTTCCGAGTTTCGGCAATCTCTTTTCCAGCACTGCTATCAGAGCGCGAAGATCGTTCACGATTTCAGCGGCGAGTGGTATTCAAAGACCGAATGGGAAAAAGGAATTGATCGACAAAACACCCGAGGATTCGTCGCCGTCGCGATTCAGAAGCTTGGACAGGAACTCAAGAAACAGCGGGAGGGCATCAAGTGAGCCATCCGCGGCTGATCCTGTGTAACGGGGTTCGGGTGCCGGAGAGCGATTCCCTCCGGGACGGTCGCTACAGCGTTGAGTTCAACACGCGCGGCAACGCTGCAACGTCAATCTGCAGGTTGACGACGTTGCACAGAAATTCAGCGAGCATCTGACTCCAAGGCTCGAAGACTTGCTTGAAATTGCCACTTATGTATACGTCGCGGATTGTGCGACAAAACGAGGTGGGAAATGGACCGCTGATGACTCGCTTGAGCAGTGGGAGCGAGACCATAAGTTTGTGATTGGAGTCCGGGATCTTCCCTTCTGGGAGAGACCCGAAATCAAGGAACTGCTGATAGAAACCCTACAGCATCTTTCCGACGACACGTACGCATTCGAGTTTCGAGAGTACCAGCAGCGAGCCCAAAACCAGCAGCCCTATCTGAATTTCGGCAGCGACCCCGACTGGCCGTTCCACAATGTCGATCGAGTGATTATGTTTTCTGGCGGCCTCGACTCTCTCGCAGGCGTCGTGGAGACTGCGGCCAGTGGTGCCAATCTTGTCTTGGTCAGCCATCGGCCGGTCGCAATACAGTTCAAACGACAGGCCGCCCTGTACGAACAAATCAAGAAAGCGTTCCCGACCATCAAAATCATTCATGTTCCGGTCTGGGTGAACAAGACCGAGACGATTTCGAAGGAATTCACTCAGCGAACGCGATCTTTTCTATACTCAGCCCTTGGAGCAATTGTCGCTTCATCAGTTAACGCCGCGGGTGTGCGGTTTTTCGAGAACGGCGTCGTCAGCCTAAACTTCCCGGTCTCTGGCGAGGTAATCGGCGCCCGTGCCTCACGTACAACTCATCCGAAATCACTTTACGATTTCGCGCGGCTTTATTCGCTGGTTCTCGAACGCGACTTCAAGGTGGACAACCCGTTTATTTACAAGACCAAGAAGGAAGTGCTGGACATGATTGTCCGCCACAATCAGAATGAGCTGATCAGATGTTCCTGCTCATGCGCTCACCAGGGACTTTTTGCCTCAAAGCTAAAGTGGCACTGCGGCTCGTGCAGCCAATGCATTGACCGCCGGTTTGCCATACTTGCTGCTGGATTGCTGGGCTACGACGATGCGTTGGACTACAAGATTGATGTTTTCGCTGGTGATCGAGAGGACGGTTACCAGCAGAATGTCGCCATTGGATACGTTCGTCATGCGACGGAGCTTGCCAAGATGTCGGCTGAGGAAATTGCGACAAGGTTCAATCGCGAAATCTCCGGCGCGTTTCAGCATTGCCCGGATCGCTGGAACGCGCCGCGTCTGCTGGTTGATCTCCATCAACGGCATGCCGCAGCGATTCAGAGTGTGCTGGCCAACCAAGTCAAGGCGAATGCGGGGGGCATTATTGACGGAACGGTAGCCGAGAAGAGTCTCCTCGCACTCGTTCTGAGCCGAAAACACCTCGTGGAATCGTGGCGACGATACGCGAATCGTATCAAAGAAGTTCTGCTGCGCGGAATTCCTACTATCTGCCAGAAAGAGCAACCCCAGAACGAGCCGAGGCTTCAAGAAATATGCGATGGTCTGCTCCAAGCCGCTTCGGTGGACCTGGACCGGGAATATCCGTACATGAAATGCGGCAGTAGCCTAACCAAGCCGGACTGGTCCCATGAAGAACTAGGACTCTGGATAGAAGCCAAGTATGCCAGAAAAAAGGAAGGCCTCGCCAAGATCACCGACCCGATTGCTGCCGATATCACGAAGTATGGTGACAGTGCCCGCCGAGTGCTATTTGTTGTTTACGATCCGGAGCGGCTAATTATCGATGAGGAAGGATTTCGCAAGCCAATAATGGTTCGCGATACTATGGACATTCTCATTCTTCGATGATGAGGAGTGTTGTCAGATTCGGATTCCTCGCAGCGATTAGTCAGCGTCGTCAAGCAAGGGACGCAACTGTCGAGATCGGCGGTTAGATTGCTGGTCGTAAGGCCCTGCACGCGCCCCACGACTAGCTTTAGCTTTCGTCGTTTCTTCCAGTCGCGCTATGAATTCCTGTGTGCTCTTCCAGGGCCAGCTCGGCTCCAGATTATTCGCTGCCTGGACAAGAGCCTTGTCTTTTTTGCCTTCGGTCTCGGTCCAAGCCTTGATGAAATCGATGAAGAAGGCGCCCGTGACTCCGTGGGCAAGTTGCAGCCGATGGGCCGGCCTCTCGTAGCATTCCGGTACCGATTCCTCTTTGGCCCAAGCAGACAGAATCTCGAGTTCGGCGGTTGTGAGTTTCATTTCTTGGTCGCCGTTGTGGGATCGCGTGCTTCAAAGCGAGCGATTTCTTCCTTGAGCTGGTTCACGGTGCGGCGTAGGGAGCGGAGGGTGAGCTGGGCGGCGTAATCCTTGGCGGACGAGGCGAGGCGCGTCTTTTCGTACATCGCTTCCAGGCCGCGCAGCTTCTTGCGGGTCACTTCCAGCTCGCGCTTGCTTTGAATGCTCATGGGAGCACCTCGATCATGCCTTTGGGAACGTCGCGACGGTCGGTGGCGAATAGCACGTTCGGACAATAGTCGAAGACTGGGTCACAAGTTCGGCCGGCAGCGTGTGGCACAATCGATGGAGACCATCTCAGACCGCAGTCAGCTCCTCTTCCGGCAATTCGATGAAAGTCACGTTCGGTGGATCGAAGTCCACCTTGACGCGGAAGAGATGGCGGCCGCCGGAACCGAGGAAGCCGCGATCTTCGACGATTGTTCCGAGAGAGTTGTGAATCCCAAGTCGCACGCGGACACGGTCGCCGACTTTGAATACTGTGGGCTTCTCATTGTGGGTTTTTGATGGCATCTGGTTATCCTCCCCAGCCAAGTTGTGAGTCGGCAACTCTCTTCAGTCCAAATTACACAACGCCCCCAACGTCCGTTCGCCTAGTTTCTGCGAGTCGAACACGGAACTCCTCTGTGGAAGACCAAGGCCAGCGCGGTTCCGGATTGCCGGCCGCTTGGAGTATATCTTGGTCCTTCTTGCCTTCGGCTTCTGTCCAAGCCTTGATGAAATCGATGAGGAAGGCGCCCGTGACTCCATGGGCAAGTTGCAGCCGATGGGCCGGCCTCTGGTAGCATTCCGGCTCCCATTCCTCTTTGGCCCACGCAGACAGAAACTCGAGTTCGGCGGTTGTGAGTTTCATGGTCCAAGATCCTCCACGTACTGATAGCCCTGCAACGCGCCTGGCATTAGTTTTTCTTCGGCGAGCCATTGTTCGGGAGTCATTTGAGCGTCGGGCGGGCTTTTCTGACTTCCATAGTCCTTGGCTCTTTTTTCCATTTTAGCTCTGGAATACCGCAAAGGCGGACGTTGGGAAATCACCAACGATTTGCCATCGGACCCGTATTCAATCGCTCCTTGGCAAAACGGGCAGGTGATTGCACCTCCGGGCTGTTGGCCGACGATCGCCTTGAATTCGGGTTTGGCTTGGTCTTCGTTCGGCACCATCTCAGCTAACAAGTCCCGTATGTGTCGAGTGCAGCTGGGATACGGACATGGTTGGTCCGGCCATGGAGAAGCCATCATCGGCACCGCTATTCCGATTGGTCGTCGTCTCTCAATTGCACTTTCGACCGGTTGGAGGCGTCTGTCAAGGCGATTGTGGATTGATTTCAAAACAACCGCAACTGCTTCCATCCATCCGGCCGCGACTCGGAAACCGCTTTCACCGAATCGTCCGACAGGATCAGTCCCCCGCACCGATTGATCATTTTCGTCACACTATGGACGCAGCCGCCCAGATCGTCGGTTAGTTGTTTCGTGTTAAAGCGCAGCACGTGCCAGCCGCGCTGTTCCATGAAGTTGTTGCGGGCGTTGTCGTGGGCGGCTGCCTCGGGCTTGATGTGCCAGGTGTCGCCGTCGCACTCCACGTCGATGTTGCGCTCGGGCCGAGTTTGCAGCGCGCCGAGTTCCAGGCGGTAGTACAGGTTCTGGGCTCGGGGATGCCGCTCTTGCTGAGGCAACAATTCCACCCGTCGTGCTTTGGTGATCTTGCGCACCTTCGCCCAATGCTGCACGGACCACTTCTCGCGTCCGAAAACTTTTGTCAGATAGAACGCCACCCAGCGAATCTTGCGAAGGCCGTCGGGCGCGGATTGGACCGGAATGCGGTACCAGTGCTCGACTTCCGCCCGCTCAAGATCAGCTCGATTGTTCAGGACGGCGACAAGTCCGGGAGCATCCGGGGACAGGACGTGTTTCAAGCTCTCCAGCGATCCAGGAGCTTTCGATGTGCTCATGGAACGTGTATAACGCGCGCGTGCCGCATCCGCAATGATGCAAGCGAGAGGTGGCCCGGGCGGGAACCCATCCGGCCGGAATTCGTTCACGGGGGACCTGATTCGGAAATGGATTGCACATCGCGCCGTATTCGGTGCTTCGCCGCAAGTTGATAATATGAAAGGACTTGCTAGTGTGCTGCCCAAAATGGATTGCACCTCGGCTCCCTGGGTTGGAATGCAATCGGGTGCAGCTGCGTTTTCTACACAGTCGTTGTTTTTCCAGGGTTTTTCATCCACTCGCTTGGGAGGTAATGTTGAAAAACCCAATGTTTCCGGTGAATCTGTAAGAAACGCAGCTGCACCCGAATGCAATCCATCCAGGAGGCGGTCGAATACGGAGAGTAAACCGTGCGGGATTGGATTCGGGCCACCAACGGGGGGGTGTGGGTGTGCGGCGCGACCTATCCTGTAATTCTCTTTGGCAGATGGGGGTTACGGCGACGGAATGGTCGCGCGTGGCTGTCCCGAATTCGCGGCTTGCTCACGTAGCGCCGCCACACCCACCAGCAAATCATCATCGCCACCGCGGCCAACGTCGCCATGACGCCATGGTTTAGAAGCTTGCTCGCACGCAACTCAGTCGGCTCGTATTCGCCGACGGTGATGATCCAGCAGCGGTCGAGCACGATGCCCGGATACTTTAGTGCGAAGCTTTGGCGCGCCCATCCCGGCAACGCATCACCCTTCGTGATCGCGCCCGTGAGCTCGCCCAGCCCGGTCTGGCCGAGCCGGTGCTGCTCGTTGCGGACGTCGCGGATGCGGCGTCGTTCCAGCTCATCCATGATGCACACGATCAATTCCAAGTCGCGCGGCGCTGGTTGTTCCTTGAGGTTGGCCGGGTAGAGCGGATGGTACATCTCCAGTGCGCCCGTGTCCCTATCCCCTTGGCTCACGGATTCGCCCAGGTCCAGCCAGGCGTCGGTGAGCGCGACGTAGCGATGGTTTCCGGAGCCGTTTTTTATTAGCTCGGCACAAGTCATGCGCGGCACGGCCGCCGCTTCGCGCCGCACCTTGGGACTTTGGTACAAGCAGTAGCCGCCGTAGACGAGAACTCCCAAGGCAACCACGAGGACGGCCTTCATGAAACTGGCAGGGCTATCAGTTGTTTCTTGTGTTTCTTGCACCAATGGATCAACCAGGGCAAAGAGACTTACCAAATTGTAGCTCGCAATCCGTGAACATTCCCTCGCTCGCGCGTCGGGCTTGTGTTGATGCTTGACCTCTTGCCACGCTGGGCATAGTGATTCTGAAAAAGGAGGATGGCGATGAACGCCAACGACAGCATCTTTCAGCGGGCCCTCTCCAAGCTCTTGATCGAAATCTTCGACGGCCCGCCGGGCCGCGAGGCCTTTCTGCTCAATCCGGGCGATCCCGGCCTCTTGCGCCAGTTGGACTCGGTAAGCGCCGAGGCGGCCTCGACGCGGCCCATGCCGGGCAAAACGACGATCGCCGCGCACGTCGATCACGTGCACTATGGCCTCACGCTCATGAACCGCTGGGCGGCGGGCGAGGCGAATCCCTTCGCGGGCGCCGACTGGAACGCCAGTTGGCAACGCGGAACAGTCAACGCCCAGCAGTGGCAGAAGCTGCGCGACAATCTCCGTCGCGAAGTGGACTCCTGGCGGAAGCACGTCGCGGCCCGCACTGAGTGGGACGACCTCACCGCCGCCGGCGCCCTGTCCAGCGCAGCACACACGGCGTACCACCTTGGCGCCATTCGGCAAATCCTTGCGGGGCTGGAAAAGTCTTCCGCCGGGGCATGAGTTGGACTTGCTTGTTGAGCGAAGGAATGCGTTAGAATAAGGCAGTTGGTTTCAGCGAATTCGAGCCCTCCATGGAAGTCCTTGTAATTGAAGACGACCCGGTCATCGGCAAAGCCGCGCAACAGGGCATTTCCGAGGCCGGTCACGAATGCGTCTGGGTCAAGGACAGCGCGAACGGCTTGGAGCAAGCGCTCACGCAGCGCTACGACGTTATTGTGCTGGACCTCTTGATCCCGGGCGATCCCGGCCTCGTGCTTTTGGCCAAGATTCGCCGCGAGGGCGTCAAGACGCCGGTGCTGGTGCTGACTGCGCTTGGCTCGGTCGAGGATCGGGTCAAAGGGCTGACCGCGGGGGCCGACGATTATCTCGTGAAGCCGTTCGCGATGGCGGAACTTCTAGCCCGCATCGACGCCATTCACCGCCGCAGCACGATGAAGCCGGCCGCCGTTTTGCAAGTCGGCGAGCTGATCCTGGATCTCGCCACGCGGCGCGTAACTCTGGGCGGCGTGGAGGTTGATCTCACGCCCACGGAGTTCAGCATTTTCGAGCTGTTGATGCGCCATGCCGGCCAAGTCGTGACGCGCAAGATGCTGTGCGAAAGCCTGTGGGAATCGGACTGGGAAGGCACCACCAACGTCATCGAAGTGCACATCAATCGCCTGCGCGGCAAATTGCAGCGCGGCGCCAAGGAGACCCTCATCCACACGGTGCGGGGCCGCGGCTATGCCCTTCGCGCGTCTTAGCGACCTGGTCCACTCCCTGCGTTTCCGCTTGACGCTGTGGGTCACGCTCATGGTGTTTCTCATCGTCGTCGTCACCATGATCGTCGTGAGCGCGGTCGTGCGCGGCGCTCTGCTCAGAGAATTCGACAAGAACCTGCGCGGCGATCCGAACGAAGTCGAGCTGAAAGCGCACCGCTCATCACTCGATGATGACATCGCGCTTCTGAATCGTGTTTTGGCGTTCGCGGGCGTTTCCATTCTGATGCTGGCGCCAATCGGCGGCTATCTGCTCTATCGCCGTGCCATGAGGCCGCTCTCGTGGATCATCGACACGACAGCCAGGCTTCAGCCGAAAAACCTTAAGGAGCGCTTGCCCATGCGCGGCACGGGCGACGAATTGGACCAGTTGTCGAAAACGATCAACGGCATGCTCGACCGCATTGCCGCGTACATTGAAAGCAACCGCGACTTCATCGCCAACGCCGCCCACGAGCTGCGCTCGCCCTTGGCCGCCATCCGCAGCTCCGTGGATGTCGCGCTCGACCGGCTGCGCACCCCCGACGAGTATTCCGCGCTGTTGACCGACGTGGCCGAGGAGTGCAACCGGTTGACCAATCTGCTCAACCAATTGATGCTGTTGGCGGAAGGGGACGCGGGGCGGCTGGCGCTATTAAATCAAACGGCCCGCCTCGACAAGATTGTGCTTGAGGCGGTGGACATGTTCGAGCCGGTCGCCGAAGCCCGGTCTGTGGACTTGAAGCTGGTGGCTGCGCCGCCGGTGTCGGTGCGCGGCGAAGAGTATCACCTTCGGCAAGTTGTCCGCAACTTGATCGACAACGCGATCAAGTTCACGCCGCCGGGCGGCCGTATCGAAGTGGAGCTGACGCCGCAATTGGAAGCGATGCAGTCGCAATTGCGCGTCGCCGATACCGGCATCGGCATTTCCAAGGAGGCGTTGCCGCGCATTTTTGAGCGCTTCTATCGCGTGGACAAGTCGCGGACGCGCGAGTGGAGCGCGGGCGGCAACGGCCTAGGGCTGGCGATTTGCCAGGCCGTCGTGACCGCACTGGAAGGCAAGATTGAGGTGGTAAGCCAACTGGGTCGCGGAACGACGTTTACGGTCGCCTTACCGCTGGCGCCCGGCGCGGAGTCAGGCCCGGAAATCGTCAAACTCGGTTCCAAGGAACTCAGCGCTTAATTCGCACGGCGAATTGGCTGTCTCATCTTTTGTCGGCGTCCCGACTCTCTGTTAAGCTTTGCTGCAGTTTCCAGCGCGAAGCTGGTCTTCTCCTCCTGGAATCCCGCATGAATTCCAACGCGCCCGCCAAACACCCTTGCGCCGTTCACCCCAGCGGACGAGGGGAAACGGGATCGCTGTTCCGCGCCGTGCTCTGGTTCGCGCTGTTCTCGATTCCGCTCTCCGCCGCGGACATTCCGCTTTGCGAGCACGACACAGGCTGGCACTTGCGCACCGGCCAATGGGTGGTCGAGCATGGAGCAGCGCCACGCCACGACGAGTTTTCCACCATCGGTTCGGAGCCAACATGGATTGCTTATAGCTGGCTCTTTGGCGTGCTCGTCTACGGCCTCGAGCAATCGCTGGATTGGTTCGGCATCTTGCTCTATCGTACCGCTTTCGGATTGCTCATCGTCGGTTCCCTGCTTGGCATGGTGCGGCGTCAGACGCCGCAGTTGGCGGTGCAGGCCGGCATCGTCGGCGCGGCTGCCGTCGCACTCATATCGATTCTTGCGGCGGAACGTCCCGTGCTGTTCACGATCCTATTCAGCATTTGGACGCTGCGTGCACTTCTGTCGCTGCGTGCGGGCGACGCCGATTGGCGGATCTGGCTGTTGCCCTTGGTCTACGCGTTGTGGGCAAACATTCACGTGCAGTTTGTTTTCGGTCTGTTGCTGCTCGGCTTGGCCGGCGCGGCGCCCATGGTGGACCGGATTCTTGGGTGGGAGACTCCAGATGATTCGGCCAAAACATTCCTGTCAGCAGGGTGGCGGCGCTTGTGCATGCTAGGAGTCGCCTGCTTCGCCGCGACGTTCGTCAATCCGTACGGATGGCGCGTTTACGAGGTGGTGTTTTCCTACGCGCGGCTTGCGGAGATTTTCGTCCTGTTCGAGGAGTTGGGGCCGCTTCGCTTCCGCATGATTTCGGATTGGGCGGTGCTCGGACTGGTCTTAGCGGCGGCGTTTGTGCTGGGCTTGCGATTTGCGGACAGATCGAAAACGTGTCCTTCGAGTTTCGAGTTCATGATTCTCTCAGCCGGCTGTTACTTTTCTTTTCACTCGCGCCATGACCTTTGGCTCGTCGTGCTCACCGCCAGCGCCGTCCTTTGCGGGCTGCCGGAAGCGCGCCCCGGGGGCAGTGGCCGGACAGCCTTGCCGCCGTGGAAAGAAACTTGCCTGAGCGTTCTTGTCGCGGTGGTCGCGTGTTTCGTTTGGCTCGGCCCCCACCGCATCCTCGAAAGCCGGTTTCGCGAAGACCAGGCCCTTTACTTCCCCGTGGCCGCCGCCGATTGGATCGACAAGCAGCGGCCGCCTGGCCCGATCTTCAACGCCATAGATTGGGGCGGCTATCTACTATGGCGCTTGCCCGAGTACCAAGTCGGCATCGATGGTCGGGCCCAGCTTCACGGCGGCGCGCGCGTCAAGCGATTCATGGACGCGGAAGCGGGCCGGCCCGGTTGGCAAGAAAACTCCGATCTGGCCGCCGCGGGCCTGGTCGTGCTGCGCCGCGCTTCCCCGTTGGCGGAGTTGCTGAGGCACGATGCGCGTTTTCGGACGGTTTACACGGACGAGTTGGCGATCGTGTTCACGCGGAAGTGACGAAGTCTGACTTGCCGGTTGTAAGCATATATGCTAGCATGCACGCGAAGCGGCGTGGATCTCACGAAGGATGGGGGCGATGAAGTTCACGACGCTGATTCCAACGACGCGAAACGACGGCACGCCGATCAAGCCCTCGTACCTTCAACGCCTTGTGTATGCGCTTTGGCGGCCGTTTCGCGGAATGATGGAGGATGGCTTTGTGACTGGGCACTGGATCGACGAGAATGGGCAAGAGTTCACGGATGTATGCTTGAAGTTGCACATCGAATGCGAGCGCAGCCGACTGTTCGAGGCAATCACCGCCGTAAGGCGGCTCGGTCGAAAGCTACGCCAACGAGCGATGTACTTCGAAGTGGCGGGGTATGATGGCGTTCAAATTCTCAGAATCGAATAGTTACATAACTTAGATTCTCGTGCACCTGGAGACGACATGGCGGCCATGAAAAAGGCATTGGTGAGCAACAAGATCATAGCCAAAGCGCGCAAGGTTCTCGAGTTTGCAGAACAGTGCTCCCAGAAAGCGAAAGACTGGGTCGAATTGAGCAATGCCTTGTTCGGATTGGGAGGCGCTGCGACCCAATCGTTCGCGACCGAGCGCGAACGAACTGCATTTTGCAAAACAAAGGAATACAAACGCATTCTTGCTTTGATGGACGGCCTGCCGTCGCCATCGATCAAGGAGTTTATGGACCTGACCGCTTCCGCCAACGGCGCTATCAGTGTGCGCTTGCCGCGTACGGTGCATGCCGCCCTTCTGGCAGAGGCCAAGGCTGAAGGCGTCAGCCTGAATCAACTGTGCGTGTCGAAGCTGGTCGCGCAACTGCGGGCAGTAGTCTGAGTCAAATGAATCATCGCTCACTTGCATCGCCCGCCGATTCGGCTACCTTGGAAGGCGCTAACTTCTAGGTTCAATCTCATGAAACTCGCACAAGGCACGACCGTCATCCGCAACGGCCAACTCATCACCGGAACCGGAGCCGGGCCGATTCGCGATGCGGCACTGGTCATTCAAGACGGCAAGATCGCCTACGCCGGACCGGTCGCAGGAGCGCCGCCCATTCCGCCGGACGCCCAACGAGTCGACGCGCGCGGTGGCACTATCATGCCTGGCCTCGTCGAGGCGCACTTTCATCCCACCTATTTCAACGTCGCCGCCCTCGAAGACCTCGACATCAAGTATCCGGTCGAATACGTCACGCTCTTGGCTGCTGCCAACGCCCGCCTCGCTCTTGAGTGCGGCTACACGGCGGCGCGCTCGGGCGGCAGTTTGTTCAACATCGATGTGTGGCTGAAGCGGGCCATCGAAGACGACATATTTATCGGCCCGCGCTTGGCGGCGAGCGGCCGGGAAATCTGCGGCGTCGGCGGGCTCATGGATTGGAATCCGGATTACCGCAAAATCGGCATGGAGGGCCTGGTGTTGCTCGTCAACGGCCCCGACGAGGCCCGCGCCGCTGTCCGCAAGCTGGTCAAAGATGGAGTCGAATGGGTCAAGACCTATCCCACGGGCGACGCAGCCGCGCCTGACACGAACGACCATCACACGCTGTGCATGACGTTCGAAGAAATGCACGCCTGCGTGGCGACGGCGCACAACCACAACCTCAAAGTGACAGGGCATTGCCGGGCGACCGAGGGGATCAAGAACGCCCTGCGCGCCGGTTACGACACGCTTGAGCACGGCACCTTCATGGATCAAAAAGCGCTCGACCTCTTGCTCGAGCGCAACACGCCGGTTGTGCCGGCGCTGCAATTCGAATACGCCAGCATCGTGCACGGCCCGGAAATCGGTATGCCCGAGCGCGTGGTGGACGGCCACAAGGAAACGCTCGAAGGCGGCGCGGACAGCGCGCGTATGATCCTCAAGGCGGGAGGCCGGCTCGGCATGGGCGGCGACTACGGCTTTGCCTGGAACCCGCACGGCACCTATGCCAAGGAGTTGACCTTCTTTGTCCGACACGTCGGCTTTTCGCCATTGGACACCATCACCTGCGCGACCAAGACTGGCGCGGAAATACTCGAACGCGACAAGGAAATTGGCACGCTCGAACCGGGCAAGCTGGCGGACGTGCTGGTGGTCGACGGCGACGTGCTCGCGGACATTAGTCTTCTGGAAGACCGCTCGAGGTTTATCGCCGTCATGCAAGGCGGCATCGTCAAGGCGGGCGCGTTGCGGCCCTAGCGTCTTCCACTTTTTCGCGCTCTAAGGGCGGCGGTTCATTTCCATTGCGGCGCAAGCGTTCCCAAGGCAAGAAGGGCATGTACATCGCCAGCATGTAGAAGCTGAACATTCCCAGCTCCATGCTGACGCCAATTCCGATGTGAAAGAGAGCTCCCATCCACAACGCGGCGATGCGCGTCCAGCGAAAGACGACAAGCAGCGGAAAAGTCAACTCCCAAACGAGAACAGTGAACGAGGCGGCTTGCAATCCCCAATAAGGCAAGGCGAATTGCGCGAATGACACGCGCGTCAACGTCGGCTCGGCGAGCACGTAATAAAGGCTGCTGCCGTCGCGCCAGGTTTCGCCGCCCAGTTTGTAAAGTCCATTGAAGAAATAGATGCAGATTAGTTGCAGGAACAACAGCCGCGCGAACCAGGGATGCACGAAGACCGTTGCCGCCGCCAAACCGCGCCGCTTTTGCCGCCAGCGATCCAGCGACCAGACTGCCCCGCACGGCGTGAGCATGAGATAAAAGTGCACAATGCCGCGGGCCACGTCGCCATTGTTGGCGATCGAGTGATTCAGATTGTCGAAGGCCATCATCAGGACCCAACTGACGATTGCAGCCACTCGCGTCCAAAGGCCAAGCATGAGGCAAGCGGTGCTGGCCATGGTCAGTGCCATCGCTACGTACAAGGCGAAAGGTCTCGCGTCGAAAGGCATCAGCAGCCAGTCGAGCGGTAAGTCAGGCCACGCACGCCAAAGCGCCGCCAGTAATACTAGCGTCGTGGTCACTAGCGCTGCAGTGGTCGCCGCGCGCACAGTGGGCGAAGCGGTTTCGTCCTTGCGCCTCCGAGCTAAAAACAGGAATAGACCGGACACCATCCAAAAAAAACCGGCGACGCCCAGAGGCAGCCATAGAGCGCTGACGTCGCTGGGCAACGTCCTGATCCGCGCCCAGATCCCAAACGCCGTCAACACGGTAAGTACGCTCCAAGCGCGAAACAGCCACGGACTGGGCGCGTTGGCCTGCGTCGATTTTGCACTTCCCAACAGGGCGAACAGCAGGCAGCCGCTCACGAGGCCCCAGCCGACGGCAAACAGCGTCAGATTGGCGGGGTGGCCGAAGCCGCGCAAGAGCGACCAGTTCCAGCGCGGCGGGTCGATCACGTATGCAAAAACGTCGCGCTCACCCACGCGGCTCAAGCTTTCAGGACCGAAAAAATCGCGCAAGTGCGACCCAAAGAAACGATTCGTATTTGCGGAATCGCGAATAGCCGAATCGCACATATGCATGCAGATCATCCGGCTGGTTGGGATTGGTCAGCAAGATTGCAGCGCGGCCAGTATCCCAGCGCAATTCGACTTCAAGAAAGCCGGATAGTCGGCCGACCGTTGGCGCGAACAGACTCCAGGATTGCCACTGACCAGACATTTCCGACCAGCTCTTCAAGAGCCGATACGGCGCCGCCGCATGATTGCCTGTGCCCGTCATCTCTCCGGCAACGTGATCGAGCGCACCGGACTCGTCTTCGTCCGCTGCGAATCGAAGAAACTCCAGCGTGTTTGCCGCCGGAATAAACACCAATTGCCAAACAACGAAGACACCGAGCAATACGGCGAGGTTTTTGGAGGAAGTCGCCTGTGCGGTCATAGAATGCCGCCCGTTGATTAAAGGAAAGAGGCACGCACCGAAGGCGGGCTACGGCACACGGAGTGTGCCTACTACATTAAAGGACAAGCGGTATTATTGGCAGCGGGTCCGGTGATAGCAACCTTCGAAGTGCCAGTCGCGCAAATTGCTTTGAGATGCCGACGAATAAAACGGCAAGGACTAACTATGATCCAGGTCCGCGACCTACGCAAAGCGTTCGGCAGCCTGCAAGCCGTAGCGGGTGTATCGTTCGACGTTCCTCAAGGTGAGACGTTTGGTCTGCTTGGTCCCAACGGCGCCGGTAAGACGACTGCGATCCACATACTCACCGGAGTGCTGCAGCCAGATGCCGGCGTTATCCACATTAATGGTGAACAAGATCCGACACAGCCCCAGGTGCGCCGGCACATCGGTCTGGCCCCGCAAGCGCTGTCGCTTTATGAAATGCTGAGCGCCGAGGAAAACCTGAGCTTCTTCGGCAAACTGTACGGCTTACATGGTACGCGCCTGCGGCAGCGCGTCGACGTCGCCTTGAACCTGGCGCGCTTGAGCGAGCGCAAGCACGATCGCGTCGGCACGTATTCGGGCGGCATGAAGCGCCGTCTCAACCTGGCCTGCGCTTTGGTGCACGATCCCGCCGTCGTCTTTCTCGATGAGCCGACGGTCGGCGTCGATCCACAGTCGCGCAACTTTCTATTCGAGACGATTGAAGAGCTAGCCCGCCAAGGCCGCACCATCCTCTATACCACTCATTATATGGAAGAGGCCGAGCGGCTCTGCAAGCGCGTTGCCATCATCGACAACGGCAAGATTCTGGCACTCGACACGGTGCCGAATCTCGTGGCCCAGCACGGCGGCGTGTCCGCAGTCGAAATCGAGCTGGACGAATTACCCGGCGCGGCCGCGACCTTGCCCGGCACACTAGAGGGAAAAGTCTTGCGCTTCACCAGCGACGCTCCACAAGAAGAGCCGGCGCGATTGGCGCAATTGGGGCTGAAGTTTTCCAG
>JAKEFD010000223.1 GCA_022616245.1 Gemmataceae bacterium | reverse complement strand
GGTCCTAACACCTTTTTCTGTCCTCAACGCAACATCAAGATGAGATTGCCCACGAGGCTAAAGATGACCACCACCGCCAAAACGTAGACCCAAATAATCGGCACCATCTCCGGTTCAGGCCCTTTCTTCTTCTTTTTCGGTTTTCGCTTGCGTTCCTCATCCTCGACCGCCTCGCCGTGGGCCAATTGTTCGAGCATCGTGGTCTCCGAGCGCTGGCGGGCGAATTTCGGTCTCTTCCCTTGCCAGAGCGATTCGAGATCAGAGATCAATTCTTCCGGCGATGGATAGCGCTCGTCGCGATTCTTCGCCATCATGAGCTCCACCACTTCGCCGAGACCCGTGGAAAGTTTGGTGTTGATGTGGTCGGGCGGCGTGAGGTTTTCCTTGAGATGGGCCTGGAGGACTTGCGTGGTCTTGGGATACGGGAATGGCGGCTGGCCCGTGACCATGTGATAGAGCGTCGCGCCCAAGGAATAAACGTCCGCCCGGCTATCGACGGCGCCCTTGCCATAGATCTGCTCCGGCGCGATGTAGTACGGCGTGCCGATCGTCATGCCCTTTTCCTCTTCGATCCGCGCCTGGTCCGTCGTGTCGCGGGACATGCCCAGATCGGCGAGCTTGGCGATGCCGTCCGAGGTGAGAATGATGTTGGCGGGCTTGATGTCGCGGTGGATGAGCTGCCGGCGATGCGCGTGCAGCATGGCCTGCGCGATCTGCAGCACGATATCGACGGCTTCTTTTTCTTCAAAGACTTTGCCCTTTTCCAAGATCTCTTTGATGGTGGTTCCTTCGACGTACTCCATGATGAAGTAGTGCAGTTTTCCGGCCGAGCCTACGTCGATGGCCTGCACCACATTGTTGCTGGAGAATTTCGCAGCCAGGTGGGCCTCGCGTTTGAAGCGCTCGAGGTAAACCTCGTTGGCGATCAGGCGCGGGTGGAGGATCTTGATAGCTACTTCGCGGTCCATGCTGATCTGCCTGGCTTTGAAGACCGTGCCCATGGAGCCCTGACCGAGTTTTTGCAGCATTTCATAGCCGGGGATTTGCTGATTCACAAGGGAAGTGATCTCGGGGGCCAAACGCTTGGCCTGGCCCACGGTAAGGAGGCCGGCTTTGACCAGCCGAACGAGCAGCGGGTCCGTGTCGCCGTGGTTGTCGGCGGCGCGAAACTGCTGCAACTCCTCGCGCGAAAACAGCCGTCGGCTGACGAGCGCGTGCGCAAGTTTGTCTTCTTCCAGGTTTTGCGCTTCCGGCTTGGCCATAAGGCGATTATACAAGCGCCGTTTGGAGTGCGGCGACTCGTGGCCGCTTTAGGGTTTTTGGATTTGGGAATATGGTGATTCTAATCACCTTGAAACACTATCATTCTGGTTGGCGTAATGCGGGGCAACGCGCTAATCGTTCAAGGAGAGGAGTTTACTGAGCACCATGAAAGTGATCCCTCTGAGTAAGGCAAAAGCCAATCTAAGCCGCTACGGTGATTTGTGTCACAAGGAGCCGGTCATCGTCACCGTAAACGGAGTGCCGTCGTTTCAACTCGTTCCGCTGAATGAGGACGATGACCTCATTGGACGCCTGCTGGAGCACCATCCGCGCTTTCGGCAAATACTGAGGGCACGGCTACGGGAACAATCGCTGACGGTTCCGGAAGCGAAGGAGCTACTCTAGACCGGAAAACTTGCGTCTTCATTTTCGCCGTTTGGCGGTTCGCAGCAAATCATCCGCCCATTTCGCCGCTGTGGGCGGCAAGGGGTTCGGTGGGTCGACTTGATAATCGATCAACAGACGGTAATTGAAAGCGTCATAAACGGCATTCAGCACTTGTTGCAAATCCAGCGGCAAGTCCGCATCTCCCGGCAACAAGGGCACGGGCACTTCGGGCAGCGGTTCCTCGAATTTAACTGGGTAGATCTGTGTCATTGGTCGGCGGTCGCTTCGACTCAGGAACACAAAATACGGCGCATCGGGTAGAGCTTTTTTCAATGGAATACGCTTTCCTTCGCGGACGAAGTCGATTTCCATCAAATGAACGCTGCTACGCATGATGGTGTTTCGTTTCCGCAAATACTCTTGCCGGCCATCTCCCTTTTTGTTCGTGGGCGAGAGAAATTCAATTGTCGTCACCAGAGTTCGGTTTTCCACATCGCGAATCTCTAGCCACGTGTGTGGCACCGGCTCTGGCATGACAGAGGCGATTTCGAGCGGCGCGGGCGCAAGCGCTGTCGATGCTGCGGGCGCGCCTTTTTGGCCCGTGTCGCTTATGCCGACGTCAGGGTACAAGCTTTCAATGGCCACCTCAGCTTCGTCAGCGTAGTCGACAACGTACCGTTTCTGGGGAACGGCCGCATAGCGCGGCGCCAATGAAGGAGACAAGACGCGGGCAATCTCGACCGCAAACTCCGTGTGGAAACTCGTCCACAGGTCGCTTTCAAAATATGGATCCATGCCAGGAAACGGCGAAGGCATGATGCACCTCGATTCGGGACCTGCGCGCCACTCTTTGATTCTACCTTTTCCAAAGCTTATGATCCAAGGTCCGATAGTTGATCGCCCTTGACAGAGCTAGACTCCTGTTGGTTACAATGTCGAAGGCCTTGATTCAAACTTCTTAACCCTCAACCGGAGACCGAACCATGAGTCGAAAAATCGTGAAGACCTTCACCGGCACTGATAGCCAAGGGAATAAGGTCAAGTTCAAGCAGGATGAAGACGGCGGCAAGCAATTTCGCGCCTACGAACCGAAAGCGAACGGTGTTGTCGTGGTCAAGGAGACGAACTATCCGCCACCGGAAACGGACACCTCGAAGTCGGAAAAAAATTGACGGTGTTCTGCACATCGACCGGGGCAGGTTTGCCCCGGTCAATTCATTTCGCCTCAATCACCGCTTCCACAACTTCCGATCCAAGCTTCGGTAATTGATCGCCTCGCTCACGTGCCCTTGCTCAATGTCCGCCGACCCGTCCAGATCGGCACTGGTCCGCGCCATGCGCAGGATGCGGTCATGGGCGCGGGCGGACAGGCCCAGGCTTTCCATGGCGTTTTGCAAAAGCTGCTTGCCGGCTTGATCCAGAGCGCAGAATTTACGGAGCTGTTTGCTGTTCATACGGCCGTTGAGCCGGCCGCTGGGGCCGAAGCGCTCGCGCTGAATCGCGCGGGCCTTGAGCACCTGTTCGCGCATCTGGGCGCTTGTAGTGCCCTCCTTGGGCGCGGACAACTCCTGAAACGGCACGGCCGGCACTTCGATGTGCAGATCGATGCGGTCAAGGAGCGGGCCGCTGATGCGTCCCATGTAGCGCTCGATCTGCATCGGCGTGCACTTGCAGGCGTGCTTGGCGTCGCCCAGATAGCCGCACGGGCACGGGTTCATCGCCGCCACCATCATGAAGCTGGCTGGGAACGTGGTCGAATTCAAGGCGCGCGAAATGGTCACGCTGCCCTGTTCAAGCGGCTGGCGCAAAACTTCCAAGCTGCGGCGATTGAACTCGGGAAGTTCGTCGAGGAACAATACGCCATGGTGGGCAAGGCTTATCTCGCCGGGCGCAGGCGTGCTGCCGCCGCCGACCATACCGGCGTCGCTGATGGTGTGGTGTGGCGAACGAAATGGCCGCGTCGCTAACAGTGGCTGGTCGGGAGCTAGCCGCCCGAGGGCACTGTAGATGCGTGTGGTTTCGAGACTTTCGGCAAGGGTCAAGGATGGCAGGATCGTGGCCAGCCGCTGGGCGAGCATGGTCTTGCCGGTGCCGGGCGAGCCGATCATCAGCACGTTATGCGCGCCGGCCGCTGACACGACGAGCGCCCGCTTCGCGAACTCCTGGCCGCGCACGTCGGAGAAATCCACTTCGTAACGGCTGAGAGTGGCGAACAATTCGTCCAGGTTGGTTGTCACCGGCTCGGCGGGCAACTGACCCGATAGGACGCCGACCGCTTGGGCCAGCGAACCGATGCCGTAGACTTCGACCTCTTCGACGACCGCGGCTTCGCGGGCGTTCTGGAGCGGCACGAGCAGTTTGGGAATCTTCTGCTGGGCGGCAGCCATCGCGCTCGAGAGCGCGCCTTTGATCGGCCGCACGCTGCCATCGAGGGCCAATTCACCCGCGGTGGCGAAATCCTTGAGCTGTTCGGGCAAGAGCTGGCCCGTCGCGACCAAGAGACCCAGCGCGATGGGCAAGTCGAAAGCGCCGGCGTCCTTGCGCAAATCCGCCGGCGCAAGGTTGATGACCGTGCGGCCGGCGTGGCGATCGTAGCCGAGATTGGCCAAGGCGCGCTCGATGCGATGGATGCTCTCGCGAACCGACGCTTCGGGCAAGCCGACGAGGATGGTTTTGGGCAATCCCGCCGAGGCATCCACCTCCACCTGCACGGGCACGGCTTCAATGCCGACGAGTGCGAAGGTGTTGAGCTTGGCGAGCATGGACAAGGCCCCTGGTGCACGGCACAATGATCTTCGACGTTTTAATGCACCTGAGGCGCGGATGCAAAAGGAAAAGCGAAAGCGGGCACGAGTCGCGATGTCGCCATTGGCCGGCGCCGTCTATGAAATCCTTCGAGAGCGCGTGAAAAGCGCTGACGATCCGCGCATCACCTATGCCGAGCTTGCCCGCGATTTGAAAGACATAAGTGAATCCTTCGAGCACATCACGCATCGCAGCCAGGAACTGTATGCTGCTCTGTGCGAAGTGGGAGATGCCTGTAAAAAGCGCAGCCTGCCCCCACTGCCGGCGTTGGTGGTCAGGGCGGACACCAAGCGTCCCGGCGACGCCTATTACGAGGGGATGCCGTTCAAGTACCGCGACGAGCGTGTGGCGGCGTGGCAGCGCGATCTTGAGGCAGTGCGGAAAGGCCGTTTTCCCGCGTTAACACCAGCCCGACGCGCGAGCGAGGGACAGTTAACATTAGCCCGACGCGCGAGCGAGGGACAGTTAGCAACAGCAAAGTGGATCAATCGATGTTGACGGTTTCCCCGCCGTGGCGCGTGCTGAGGGCCCGCAGCGAGCTGACCGGAAGCGATTCCGCCAGGTAGCGGACCGTGCCGTCGCAGAATGCGAAGTTGGCGCCGCCCGAATGCGCGCTGCCGTAGGCGGACAGGCGCGCCTCGTAATAGGGCAGGAATTTGTCCCACGGCACCGGCGGCGGCTGCTCCGGCCAGGGCGGCGGCTGCCAGCGAGTCGGATGACCATAATTGATCGCGTTCATGCCGGCCAGAGTTACATCGCGGATGCCGATAGCCGTGGACGGCGCCCAGATGCCGTACGTTCCGATCGCAAAGAAATCGGGATTGGGCGCAGGTTGGAACGGCGCGGGCAGAAAGGAATTCCAATTGCCGTCCGCTTGGAGGCGTTCGCCCAAAAGGAGCGTATTGCTGGTGCCGTCGCGGATGTCGGTCAAACGAGTCTGGCCGACGCCGTTTTGCACACGGTGAAAGACACCGTCATTGCTGGCCTGGGCGGGCAGCAAGGTGCGTGAGCCGCCGTTGCCCGCATAGCTGGTGAGGGCCGCGGTTCGGCCGCCGCCCATGTCGATAGGGTTTCTGTCCAAGAAGGCCGACGGGCACACATACAAGGGCAATACGTTGGCCGCCCGCGCCGCATTGCCGCCCAGATAGTTCGCGCTTGGATTCAAAAAATCCCACTGGCGATATAGATTGTCCTGCTCGACGAAAGGCAAAATCTCGACGAAAAGCGAAGTCGTTCGCGCTGACGAAAGCATCAGGCCCGGCGGCAACTTCCTATGAGCGTCGTGACAGCTGTGACTCGCCAAGGCAAGCTGCTTGAGGTTATTCTGGCAAACCAGCCGTGCCGCCGCCGCGCGCACCTTCTGCACGGCCGGCAGCAACAGGCCGACGAGAATGGCGATGATGGCAATGACCACCAGAAGTTCGATCAGGGTGAAGGCGCGGCGACGTGGCATGCGCAGTCCTATTTATTTCCAGCTTATCCTTGACGTGCGCAAACGCAAGTAAATGAGGATGTCGCGCCCGGTTTGGTATTGAGGATGGGGATGAGTTTGGCGCGCATGCCGAAACTGCTGTCAGCCGACCCTCGCTCGCGCGTCGGGCTAGTGTTAACAGATGGGCACGCGCTCGCGCTCCGTGGAAGCCGATTGAGCCGGTGCGCGCTCACCGGGCGGCGGACGCTCCGAACGATTGACGGGATAATCGCCCGTGTCGCCGACAAAAGGCAGCGCCAGCATCCAGTGCAAGCGCTCGACGCGCTCGTCGCGGAATTGTTCCAAACCGATGGTCATCTCGTCGTGGCCCCGCGCCGGTTGCCCGCGATACGTGCCCAAAAGATAGTCCCACCAGGACAGGTTGAAACCGAAGTTGCTGTTGGTCTCGCGCGGTAGGGCGGAGTGGTGCACGCGGTGCATGTCCGGCGTGACCAGAACGAGCCGCACGCAGCGATCCAGCCAAGCGGGCAGATTCAGGTTGCCGTGGTTGAAAAGCGAGGTGGCGTTGAGAAGCACTTCAAAAAACATCACGCCGACAGCCGGCGCGCCCAAGAGCAGGACTGCTCCTATCTTGATGCCCATGGAGAGGACAATTTCCAAGGGATGGAAGCGCAAGCCGGTGCTGGCGTCCACGTCGAGGTCCGCGTGATGGACCATGTGCAAGCGCCACAGCGCCGGCACGGCGTGAAAGAGCACGTGCTGCAGGTAGATCACCAAGTCCAAGGCGACAACGGCCAGCACTGCGCCGAGCCAACCAGGCAAGGCGAGGTAGCGGAACAGCCCCCAACCGTTTTCCTCCGCCAAGAGCGCAGCGCCGACCGCGCCCAAAGGTATCAGAAATCGGACCACGAGAGCATCGAGCGCTACGAGCGCCAAGTTGTTCCACCAGCGCAGACCGCGGCGGACCCGGAGGAGTCGGCGCGGCCACAGTGTTTCCGCCAGCGCCATGATCCCAAGGACCGAAGCGAAGCAGCCGAGCCGAACCAGGTCTGCGGAGTTTAGCCAGCCCATGCAGGTCTCCCTCTTCTTCAGACTACCGGGGAGACTTGCCTGGCCCATTGGCATTCTGATAATGGAAGTCAGGATGCCGATAAGTGCCTGTTTTGAGTCGGGACTATTTCTTTCGTTGCAATGTCATTTCCGTCTTTGGACCGCTGTGGTCCGCGCCTGCAATCGAGAGACGTAGCGAATCGCCGTCGAGTTCGTAAGTGCCAACCAAATTCACCGTGTTCGGCTGTCCGTCCAGCGGCATCAATCGCATCTTCTTGGGCTGTGCCGCCGGATCGAGCGTGATGGTGCAGCGGCTGGTGCTGTGCTTTTGCTTATGCGTAAGCCGATTGCCGGCAAAGATGAACTCCGTCTCCATCATATGGTTGGGCAATTTCTTTCCTTCGAAAGTTAGCGCCGTCACGGCCCAAGTGCCCTCAAGCTTTTTCATTTCTTCCAAGACGTCAAGCCGCAGCGCTTCGTGCACCATGACCACGATGTTCTTGTAGGGCCCGTCGTGTCGTGAGTTCACGACAGTCAATGTCGGGCGCAGTTTCACGATCGGGCTGGCGTTGACGAATTCTTTCATGGCGGCGATTTTTTCTTCGGCAGCGCGAACGTCCTTGTCATCGTAGACCTGGCCGGGATAAAGCGGCAGGTTGTCGAGGATGACGGTGTCCGGAACACGGTGATTGCCGAGAATTTGTATTTCGCCTATTAGATAGTCGCCCTTCTTTTGGGGCGGCTTCGCATCAGGAAGCTTGGACAGAAAATCGGCGGCGGTTCGGGCAGTCGGCGTACCTGGAAAACGGCGTTGAACAAGCTCGTAGTAAAACCGCGCGGAAGCGAGATGTCCACTGCGCAAATAGAACTCCGCAGTGGCCAGGTGGCGCTGGGCCTCGTCGCCGCGCGCACCCTCCTTCTCTCGTAACGGTGTCGTAAATTGCGGCGCTTGCTCTACATTCGGCGCTGGTGTCGTCGGGAGCCGTCCAAGCGGCACTTCGGTCGTCGGTGGAATTGGCCCGCTGGGCGCAGGAATCGTCGGAGGCGGTGGTAACTCGGTGATCGGCGGAATTGGGCCGGCGTGCGCGGGAATCGTCGGCGGCGTGACCGGGCGGGCCGGCAAAACAAAAACCAGCGTCCCTTCCTTGATAAGTCGCATATGCAACGGATCGATGTCGCGCGAGCCGAACACCACGAGAGCGGCGGTTTCGGACTTTAGCCACTTGGACATGTCTTTCGCATCGAGCTTGCGCAAACGCGTGTCGTAGACCTCTACTTGGCTTCGATCGTAGCGATCTGTCCGAAGCATATGGACGTATTCGTAATACGTGACGATCTGCCGTTGACCGGCGAATGCCTGTCTTGGCTGGACGACGGGCTCATTCGTCTTCACCACGATCACCTTGCCCTTGTCGAGGCTGACCAGCGCTTGCATTGGCGCGGGCCCGGTCGGCAACCGGCCGTCGTTTTTCTCGAGAAGGGCATCGCCCGTTACGCGCGAGTTTTCGGCGGGCGGCTGGGCGCCGGCCTGTGTGCCTGCGCCGCCCGTCAGGCCGCCCAGGCCCAAGCCGAGCACGACCACAAGCAAGAGAACCGCGGAAACGTTCTTGATCTTGTTAAGCACCATGGCTCGAAGCACTCCTTTTGCCAGAGCGAAAACGTTAAGGGGAATAAGGCCGGCTGCCCTGCCGGCCGCGAACAGAAAAGCGGTTTTTACGGTTGCCGATACCAGCGGTGTCGAGACGACGCCGGCGGATGCGGCCTCGACGCAAACTGGCGCCCAAGCGCCGGCGGCCAAGGTCACGCCGCGGCGGGCCAAGCGCTTTTGCACCAGGGCGCGGCCATGTTGCAAGCGGGTCGCGACCGTGCCTTCCGGACAGCCCAGTTGCCGGGCCGCTTGCTTGCGCGTCTTGCCTTCGAGATCGCACAGCACGATGGGCAAGCGGTATTTTTCAGGAAGGCGGTTGATTTCGCGGTCGAGCAGGGCGAGCCATTCAGCGTTGGGCGCGTCGGTCGCGCCGGGCACATCGTGGAGCGGTTGCTGCTTGGCGCGGCGTCGGTCCTTCATGGCTTTGGCCTTGAGCGCGGTGCGAAAGGCCACGCCGTAAAGCCAGGGGCCTACACGCTCGCGCGGGAGTATGACATCCGCCTTTTTGATGAGGACAAGAAACGTGGCTTGAAAAGCGTCGTCGGCGTCGTGAAGATCGCGCAAGACGCGACGGCAAACGCCCAAGACCATCGGGCCATGCCGGCGCACCAGAGCCGCGAAGGCCGCCTCTTCGCGCTCGGCGAGAAAGCGCTCCAAGAGCTGGGCGTCGGAAAGGGCGGCGTCGAAAGCCGTTTGCCCTAGCCGCCTCACCACAGCGCGAACCCGCGCGCTCGCCATGTTGCCACCCTCCTGGCCGGCATCCTTGTAGGACGGCTCTCCAGGGCCGTCCGGACAGGCCTGGAGACCCGTCCTACTTGTCCTACATAGTATTGCCCGGCGACCGCCGGACGGATTTCTTTTTTGCAGCCGCGCGCCAAAATGCAAGCTGCGCCGACTAATGTAAGAGAATTCGAACGTAGCCGACGCTGCCAGCGTCGGCGGAAAGGGCCGACGCAAGCTGCGTCGGCTACGTTGGCATGCCGAAGCATCTGAACGGCGTTCTGCAGCAGGTTCGCAAGCTGGCGGCAGTACAGTCGTGCCGCGCGTTAAGCGACCGTGAACTGCTCGCGCGCTTTGTCCAAGCCAGCGACGAGTCCGCCTTCACGATGCTGGTCGAGCGCCATGGCCCCTTGGTGCTCGGCGTGTGTCGGCGGGCGCTCGGGCATCACCACGACGCCGAGGACGCCTGTCAGGCCACGTTTCTCGTGCTGGCCCGCAAAGCCGCGTCGATCAAGAAGACGGCTTCGCTGTCGAGTTGGCTGCACAGCGTGGCTTGCCGGATGGCGGTGAGCCTCAAGCGCGACCAGGCACGCCGCCGTCGCCGAGAAATCCGTGGGGCAGGCATTCTTGCCTGCCGGCAGACAGGAATGACAGCCCCACAAGAGTTGACCTGGTCCCAGGCTCAAGCCCTCCTCGATCAGGAGCTGGATCTGTTGCCGCCCAAGTATCGGACGCCGCTCATTCTGTGCTATCTCGACGGCAAGACGCGCGACGAGGCCGCCCAACAGCTCGGCGTCTCGGTCGGCAGCTTGCACGGCTTGCTCGAACGTGGCCGCACGCTCCTACGCGATCGGCTGACGCGGCGCGGCGTGACCTTGCCGGCGGCGCTCTTGAGCGCGTCGCTCGGCGGAATCGGGAGCGCGGCCGCCCTGTCGCCCACGCTTGTCGTCGCTTCGGCGCGTACTGCCGTGGCTGTGGCCACCGGGCAACCGCTGGCGGCCGGCGTTGTATCCTCGCAAGTTCTATCTCTCTCAAGGGAGGTTTTGAAAACAATGTTCCTTGCAAAACTGAAAATCGGCGTGGCTATGGTCGTGTGCACGAGTCTTTTCGTCGCGGCCCTGGGCGGCTCGTTTCTGCCGGCCGGCCTCGCCCAAACCACTTCCTCGGGCGGAAAGTACGTCGTCTCCGTTACCACCGAAAAAACCGAAAGCGACGAAGAGTTTGTGCGCCGCCTGAGCAAAGACCTGCGCGGCCACGACCCCAGCCCCGCGGAAGTTCACTTCTTCCGCGCCAACAAGGACGCGGGCAAGAGGCAAAAGCTCGTGGACTTGTTCATCCAAGAGCGGCAGGCGAAGAAGGACGCGGAGAAAAAATACAAGGTAACTACCTCGAAGCAGGGCTTTTTCGGCACGCTGCAAGACAGTGAATTCTCGAGCAACACGCTGCCGTATTCCAACACGACGGCTGCGTTGCAAGGCCTGTACGCCAGCGGCACGTTGCAATACTTCGGCACGAATACGCTGCAAGCCCAGTCCAGTCCCTATGCTATTCATGGGTACGCTTCCTTCGTGCAGCGCACGGGCGAATTAGCCAGGATTCAAAACAACTTCTATTCGAGCCTGTTGGCGCCGGCCAAAGAGAAAAAGCAGTTGGCGACCATTGTGCGCAACTATCAAGACGCCTTGTTGCAGTTCATCAAGGACTACCCCAAGAACAGCGACCTGCCCGACGCCATGCTGCTCATCGAAATGGTCTACCGCTCGCAGGGCAAAACGGTGGAAGCCGACGCCTGGGGCCAGAAACTGGAAAAGGAGTATCCCAGCAGCAACGCCGCCAACTACCTCCGCGCCGTTCGATCCCGGTCGGACCAAGTGCAGACATTTCCGTTTTACCAATCGTTTTTCGGCGATCAGGGGACAGTACCGGCGCCCAAGGACAAGGAAAAGAAGAAGTGAGCGCAGTATCCTGTTCAACGACTCCAATCGGCTTTCCGGAGCGACAGAGTTTCCGGAGCGACAAAAAACTATACCGGTTGTCGCTCCGGAATCGCGACGCAAGTTACTATGTATTAATACTTTACGGTTCCAAATAGCTCCGGAGCGACAGCGACACACACACCACCCCCCCCACATGTTAGCGAGTGGTAACGTATTCAATTCAGAGTAACCGCGGAAGACGCGGAGAAACGCAGAGAAAAACAACAATCGGTTCCTTCCGCAGAGTTCTTCTTTTTTCGTCGCCAAACAACATTCGCACGATCATACGTCGTCTCTTATGATGTGGCTGGCCCATTCCAGGAGAGCGCACCATGAGCGGCGCTTGTATTCATTGCGCGTGTTTTCAGCTGTCACCAATTACTCGCCGAAGCGGGTTACTTTTGACGGCATTCTTCTTGGCGGCAAGCCTGTTCGCGCAGGAGCGCCGCCCCGCGCCGCATTTCCAAGGCAAGGAGCTGCCCGAGCCGCCGGCGCAGACCGAGCCGTGGCAGCCACCCCAAACCACGTTGCCCAAGGCGTTCGTGTCGGCGACGGAAGCACTATTCCAAGCCCGTTTCGCCGACCCGCGCGGCTGTGAGTATCGCGTCATCAAGGTGGCCGTCGGCAGTTGCTGGGACGGCGGCGGCGGCGCCCTCACCACGCATGGCTGGGTCCTGCCGGCAGCCGTCGCCGGCCAGCGCTTTGCCGTGTGCTGGAACGGCCTTGTCTACCCGGCCTTGTCGGTTGGCGACAAAGCCGACTGGGTCAAGGACGTCGAGTCGATGTTCCAAGCGGAAAAAGAACTGGAAAAAAGGCGCGGCGAGAAGTCAGGAAAGAAACGGCGCATCAACCGCGAAACGGCCGAAGCGTCGCTGCTTTCTCACAAAGACTTGTTGCCGCTCAAAGCGTGCTTGCTCTTTCGATTGGGCGAGGAGGAATCGGCCCACAAGATCGCCGCGGCCTGGTACGGTCCGGACCTGGAATCCTTGAAAGATCCCCTTCTGGAGCTGGCGGAAGATTGGCTGTGGGCGCTGTTCGATCGCGGCTTGTGCGCCCACATGCGCGGCGACGATCGCCTGGCGCTGGCGAGTTTTCGAAGATTGCACGACGGCTACGCCAAAGTGGAATCGGCAGCCGTCAAGCGCGGTTTGCCCAAACCGCAAGATGGCAATGGACAGCCGGAAGGCAAATACTTCCGATTCTTCGGGGCGATGTCAGATCTTTTGGAGGATCAGGAGCGGCGCGCCAAGGAACCGCGCTCCGACAAACTTCCGAAAAAAGACGCCGATCCGCACAAGCACATCCGCGCCTTGATTCGTGATCTGGAGAACATCGACGCCCGACAGTGGGGCCAGCCCGGTGGGATTTCTCTCAACCTCGACGGCCGGGTCACGGCACTGGCCGCGCAGGGCCGGCCCGCAATCGAGCCGTTGCTCGAATGCTTGGAAAAGGACGCCCGACTGACGCGCGCCGTCGGCTTTGGCCGTGATTTCTTTCGCTACCGCTATGTCGTCACCGTGGCCGAAGCCGCGCACGAAGCCCTCAGCCAGATTCTCAATGTCGATAGATTCGGCGAAGGCAACGATCGCTGGGATGTGCGCACGCCGGAAGGACGGCGCCAAGCCGCGGCGGCAATACGCGCGCATTGGCAGCGCTTCAAGGACCGGCCGGCGCACGAACGCTGGATGACGCTTCTGACCGAGGACGGCCTGGGCCGCGATCAATACCTCGAGGCCGCGCGGAAATTGCTGAATGCGCCGCGCAAGGAACTGGAGAAGTTCCGCTCGCCCACTGTGACCGAAGCGCTCGTGCTGCGCGCCCGCGCGCTTTCCGAATCCGGGGCGCCGGGCTCCGAGCGCATGTGGTCTTTGGGCGCCGCGAGTTCCATGGCGCTACTGCTTGTGAATTGGGATGCAAAGGCGGCTGCCGAGGAATTGCCGCTACAGTTCGAGCGCTGCCGGGACTACTGGAACCAGTACAAAGGCGACGCGTTGGCATCGTCTTTCGCGAGTTTGAGCGAAGCCCGCGCCCGCTTCAAAGACCCGAAGGCCTTGCCGGACTTCGGCGCCTGGCTGGCCTCGACCAAGCCGGAAGAGGTTTCCAGCTATCGATGGGGCTTGTTCGCGCCCTTTTGGTCTTTTCCCGAAGACCCCGCCGCGAACCGCGCCGTCGCAGCACTGTTCGCCGATCCCAAATCACAGTGGCATGGCTGGGCGCGCCGGCCGGACGAGCATTCCCAAGGCCAGGAACTCATCACTTCGCCGCTCTTGGGTCTGGCGTCGTATCGCGACATCGTTATTGACCTTCTTGCCGACAAGACCAAATGCGGCATGGTTACGTTGTCGGAGGGCGGCCACATCGAATACCGCACCAAGGGATACACGAGCGGCCGCGGCTCGTATCGCGGCGATCCCTCCGCGCCGCCCGCGGGGACTGAGATCGAGATGCGCATCTGCGATCTGGTCGCCGATCTACTTTCCCAGATCAACGGCCTGCCCGTCGTCCGGCCCTATTGGCCCCAAGCCAAACGCGACCGGGCGATCACCGCTTGCATCCAGGCGCTGCGCCGCTACGGCAACCGCCTGCAATTTGACGCCAGGATGCCGAAGCGGGAAAACCCGTCCGTCGCCATGCTTGTCTTCCCCGCGCTCGAGGAGCCCGCATCCAAGGAACATGTGCAATTCGGCCAGGCGATCTTCTCGTTGGACGGCCAAGGCAAGGTGCGGACCGTGCCGTTGCCCCAGCGGCCCTTGAAGGCGCGCTGGGTCGCCAACAAGGAGTATCCCGTCGAAGTGCAGTGGGCCAGCGCTGACGGCAAAAGCGGCTGGCGTACCGAATACTGGCAGGACGGCCTGGTCTGGCAAGCGGAAGAGGTTGTCCGCGATGGCCGCGCGCAGCGCTTTTACGGCTTCGTCGGCAAAGGCCCGGTCGCCAGGGTGCCCGCCGAGGAAATCGAATTCCCGGTCGAAGGTCGCTGGCAGTCGTTGACCAACGGTATCGACGCCATGGCGAGCGTGGAGGGGAAGAGCATCAGCCTGCGCTTGCGAAATCGCGCTGGGCTTGAGCAATCGTTGCCGAAAAACTGGATTTCGAAAGACTCCCTCCGTGCAGGCCTTGAGCTGGTCGTGGAATACACCGAAAAATCCGATGTGCAACCCTGGCACAACGACGCGAAATGGCAGATGCTTAAAGGGAAGCTGCAGGGCGGCTTCGCGGAGAAAGACGCCGGCTTGACGCTCGCTCCGACAGTCGACGCGGAAGTGCTGCGGCTCAACCTGGGCGACTACTTCGACTTGAAGAGGGCAGGGGCCTATCGGGCGCGGTACGTGTTCACGTCGGCGGAAGGTTGCCGCTGGGAGGGAACGTCGCCGGATGCGTATTTCGTTGTGGCCTCGGATTGAAGATAGGGCTCATTCGCTGATCGCGCGTCGTTCTGGAATTGCGGCAGTTGAGGCGTTTTCAAGCGCGTCTGTTACCCTGGAATACGTTGTGTCCGGGTTAGTGATCCAGGGGTGAATGCGATCGACAATTATGCGGCGGCACGACCTACGGAACCAGCTGGAATCCCATTCCCACGTGCCTGAAGTGGTCGTCGCCGGTGAACACGTCGCTGATGCCAAGCTCGCGCATCACCACCATCGACGTTAGATCGACAAACGAGATGTCGGGTTTGTCCCGGTACTTTTTGCGCAATTGCCAGGCGCTGTCGAACTGTTGCGGCGACAAATGGACCAAGCGATACGTTCCCTTGTTTACGGCAGAGAGCACAGCTTCAACGAATGATTCAGCGGCGGCCGCCGGAAGTGCGCCGTACAGATACGTGATGGTTTCGCCGGCAACGAAATCCGAAGTGACGTAAACTCGTTGCTGACTCCGCAGCTGCTGATGCGCGGCGGCTGCTTTCTTATGGTACGCGTCGCGCCGATCTGCCAAGGCGACCCAGGCCCAAGTATCCACAAAGATCATGGCCGTTTGCTTCCATAAAGGTATTGGTCATGGTGCTCGGCCCCGTCTTCGCGACCGCTGTCACCAATGCCGATAACGCCGGCCAAAGGATCTTCGTCTGCCAAGGGGGTAATTGTTACGCGCACCGCCGTCCCTTCGGCGAGCGGTATGGGCGACTTGGGACGCAGTTGCCCGTTTACGAAAGTGGCTTCAATTGTAATCGACATGCAGAGCCTCGTTGCCAATAACCCTTGCCTTATCGTAGCCACCGCGATTGCGCGGGAAAAGGTGAAGTTCGGGTGCTCACCCGAAGCCTGGGCGGCGCAACATTGCGGTCCTGTCATCAATCGTCGT
>JAKEFD010000002.1 GCA_022616245.1 Gemmataceae bacterium | reverse complement strand
GTTGACACATTTCGTTGCAATTCGTTGCATTCGTTTCTTTTCGTTGCGCGGTGGGGGGTGTGGGCGCGCGCGCGCAACGGATCCCATAAATTGTTTATTCTACATCAGTTACGCGGACAGATTCGTTGCGCAAAAGAATCTCGCACAATGCATCCAAGGAAAGAAATCCGTTGAGTTGGGCTTCTGGAACTGTCAACCGACGAAACAGTGCCGTGAGAAAGTGCCGCAAGAACGAGCGGTATCGAGATCTGCAAGCCTTTTTGAATTAATAGTTTATGTCAATGCTCCCGTGCTTGCCAACTGGCTCAAAAATGTGGCAAGCACGAGCCGTGCTTGCCACTTGTGCGCGCAACGGAAGAGAATACGGTAAGTTCTACACTTCTTTGCACAAACGTGTGAGATGCCGGAGCATATCGCGGACAGAGAGGATGCCGATGGGCTTGCCGTTTTCGACGACGGGCACATGCCGGTAGCCGCCGCTGTCCATTTTGTGCAACACGAAAGCCAAGACGTCGTGGCGCGACACGCCGCAGGGTCTCGGGGTCATGAAGCTCTTGACCGGCATGTTGGGATAGAGGACATGAATGCCGGCGACCTTCTTCAAAAGATCGCGCTCGCTGAAGATGCCCACCAGTTTCTGGTGTTCATCGACGACCAGCACGGCCCCGACGTTCTCAACCAAAAGCAAGGAAATGGCTTCCTTCACGCTCGTGTGCGGAAACACGGTGACGGCGGGCCGCATGCGCAGATCCGGCACCGGGTCTTCCATGAGGCTGCGCTCGAGCCGGCAGCCGGCCACGGGGCGGTCGAACGGGGTCAAATCCTGACCGCAATTATGGCAGCCTTCATTGCCGGGAAGATTGTCGGCGCCGCACGTGGGACAAATCATCGAGAAGTTCCGTGAAGGACAGGCCTATGTCACTAACAGGGCCCAGCCTTCGTCAATCTATGCAACGGTCCAAGGTTCGTCACCCGCCAAGAGGGCGTCGAGCGTGGCATAGCCCTTGGCTTTCTTGGCCAAAGCGCTCGACTCGTCTAAAAGCGCTTCGAAGGTGGGACTTTCGACTGAGCGAAAGACGCCGAAGCACTCGGGAAAGTCCGGGCCTTGCAGCTCAGTCAAAAGAAAAGCGCGGCTAAGTGTGGCTTGTTCGTCGTGCAGGACCAGACCGGCGTCGTCCGCGCCGTTTGACAGCTCAACGATTTCGGGCGCGCCGTCGCGCAGGCGGATGCCGCGATTGCGGTCCTTGCCGAACAAAAGCGGGCGCTCTTGCTCCAAATAGATAACGTGATCCGCCTTGACAAAGGGGTCGGTGGCGTAATCAAACACGCCGTCGTTATAGATCTTGCAATTCTGGTAGATTTCGACGAAGGCCGTGCCCCGATGGGCGGCGGCGCGCCGCAACACGGCGCTAAGATGAATCGCGTCCACGTCGATGCTGCGCGCCACGAAAGTCGCGCCCGCCGCCAGCGCCAGCGCCGTGGCCGAGAGCGGCCTTTCGAACGAGCCTTCCGGCGTCGACTTCGTGCGCGTGCCGAGGCGGCTGGTCGGCGAAGTTTGGCC
This sequence comes from Gemmataceae bacterium, assembly GCA_022616245.1. Classification (GTDB taxonomy): domain Bacteria; phylum Planctomycetota; class Planctomycetia; order Gemmatales; family Gemmataceae; genus JAKEFD01. The sequence goes on along the minus strand of JAKEFD010000002.1, from coordinate 34,396 downwards.
CTTGGTCAAGCCGAAGACTTCGTTGTTGAAGAGAAGGATTTTGATGTCCACGTTGCGGCGCAAGGCGTGCAAGAGGTGATTCGTGCCGAACGAAAGACCGTCGCCGTCGCCCGTGACGACCCAAACCTGCAGATGGGGATTGGCGGCCTTCAGACCTGTCGCGAGCGCGGGGGCGCGGCCGGCAATGCCATGCAACCCGTAGGTGTCGAGATAATGCAACAGCCGCCCGGCGCAGCCGATGCCGGAGACGAAGACGATATTCTCGCGCGCGACGCCGCTTTCCGCCAGCGCTTGCTTTATGTGCGCCAGGATCGAGAAATCGCCGCAGCCCGGGCACCAGCGCACCTCTTGATCGGTGGCGAAGTCGTCGCTGGTCAGTATGGGAAGCACCGAGCTCATAATGGGACCGTTCACTGCTGCGGGGTATTTGCAGGTTTCGGCGTCAGAGCTTTGTCCGCGATGTCCGAGCGCCAAAACGCCCCTTGAAAGCTTATCTTGGCCACTGCCTCGTAGGCCCGCCGTTTCGCGTCGGCCAGCGTGTCGCCCAGCGCAGTGACGCCGAGCACGCGGCCGCCGTCGGTCACGGTCATGCCGGCGGACTCCTTGGTGCCAGCGTGGAAGACTTTCACGTCGGGCAGTTTGGCGGCTTCGTCCAGACCTTTGATGACTTTGCCCTTGTGATAATTCCCCGGATAACCTTGGCTGGCCATCACCACACACACAGCCGGCCGCGGGTCCCATTGCAGCGTTTCTTCGGCGAAATCATCCAAGCGATCTTCGACGGCTGCTTCGAGCAAGTCGCACAAGTCCGTTTTTAAGCGCATCAAGACGGGTTGCGTCTCGGGGTCGCCGAAGCGGCAATTGAACTCAAGTATGCGCGGGCCTTGATTGGTGACGAGGACACCGGCATAGAGCACGCCGCGAAAAGGAGTGCGGCGACGCTTCAAAGCGTGCACGATGGGAACGAGCGCTTTGCTTTCGATTTCCGCGAGCAGGTCCGGCGTGGCTAAAGGCGCGGGCGAGTAGGCGCCCATGCCGCCCGTGTTGGCGCCGGCGTCGTTGTCGAAGGCGCGCTTGTAGTCTTGTGCCGGCGCCAGGGTGACGATGGCCCGGCCCGACACCAAGGCGAGCACGCTTAGCTCTTCGCCTTCGAGCCGTTTTTCGATGACGATTTGCCGTCCCGCGGCGCGTCCAAATTCCTCCTTGACCATGATGCGCTCGACCGCGGCCAGCGCTTCCTGCGTGGTCGAGCACACAATGACGCCTTTGCCGGCGGCCAGGCCGTCCGCCTTGACCACGACCGGGTATTCGCGCGTTTCGACATAGTGCCGGGCCGGATCGGGGTGATCGAAGATGCGAAACTCCGCGGTGGAAACGTCGGCGTCGCGCATCAGTTTCTTCGCGAACACTTTGCTGGCCTCAAGTTGCGCGGCCACTTTCGACGGGCCGAAGATCCTCAGGCCTTCTTTTTGAAACGCATCCACGATCCCGTTGGCGAGCGGCTCCTCCGGGCCGACAACTGTCAGGCGCACACCTTCCTTCTTGACGAAGCGCATGAGGCCGTCGAAGTCATAGGTCTCGATGGGGACATTGACGCCGTCGAGCGCGGTGCCGGCGTTGCCTGGCGCGCAAAAGACGCGTTCGACGCGCGGCGATTGGGCCAGTTTCCAAACCAGGGCGTGCTCGCGGCCGCCTTTGCCCAACACGAGAATCTTCATGTAGCTAGTTTATGGGAAGTCGCGAGCGCGAAATGATGAATCAACAGCTTGGACCGATTCACCGCTTACTGCGTGCGCGGCTCCGAATCCGGAGCCGCGCACGTAGTAAGCGGTGAATTCAGGCGGCGGCGCACTTCTTCTTCCATGCGCGCGACAACCTGGTCGAGCGAAAGGGCCGTGCTGTCCAACAGAATGGCGGCGGCGGCGGGGACCATGGGAGCGATAGCGCGCGCGGCGTCCCGGCGGTCGCGTGCCTCCTGGCTTTGCAAGACCTCCTCGAGGGTAAGTGTTGCGCCGCTCTCGCACAGTTCGCGATGACGGCGGCGGGCGCGCTCCAGGGGGTCGGCGCTGAGGAAGAACTTGCACTGGGCCTCGGGGAAGACCACGGTCCCTTGATCGCGCCCTTCGCAGACGACCGAGCGGCCCGCGGCAATGCGGCGCTGCCATTCCGCCAAACGCCGGCGCACGAGCGGGCTGCCGGCAATGGGACCGGACGCGGCTGTGATTTCCGGAGTGCGAATGAGGCCGGTGACGTCTTCGCCGTCGAGGAGAACTTTGCCGGCAGGCAGATCGAGTCGAATGGAGTCAAGGAGTTGTGCCAGCGCGTCTTGATCGGTGAGATTGACTTTGGCCCGCAGCACAGCGAGCGTGACAGCGCGAAACATGGCGCCCGTGTCGAGAAAGTCGAAGCCCAGCCGCTCTGCGAGCAGGCGGGCCGCGCTGCTTTTGCCGGCGCCGGACGGACCGTCGATGGTGACTATCATTCCGACATTGTAGGAAGGGACGCGCGCGTTTACGTTTCGCGCTCACAGGATCCCTATCGCGGCATAGGATTTCGCGAGCGCGAAACGTAAACACCAATCTTTTAACGCGCGGTGAGTGTGAATGTCTCATTCGACGCGAGGTTGGTGCTGCTGTTGGCGCGGGGGCCCCAAGTGCCGGATAGCACCTCGTATCGGACGAGTCCCGCGGGGACTCCCTCGATTTGGTGGCTGGCGTTCGGCGCCACGCGGTAGGGCTTCTGGTTGATGACGAACAGCAGCTCTTCGGGATACATGTTTACCAGCATGACGCGACCGGCTGCCGACGGCGGCGACAGGGCCACGCGGCTCGTGGACGGCTGCAGCTTCAAGATCGCTTGCTCAATGGCGTTCAGCGTCGTCCGGATGTCGTCCAAGTACTTGTTGTCGCCGCCTTGGGCCACACCGGTTTTTTTCAGGTTGTCGATCTCGGCGCGCAAGCTTTTGAGCCCGGCTTCGATCTTTTCAATCTTCGTGTTGGCGTTGCCGAGCTGGAGCTGGTGCGAAAGCGTGTCGCCTTGAAGCGCACCGACTTCCTTGTTCACGTCGGCCAGTTTCTTTTTAACCTCGTCGATGTCCGTTTTGACGTTCTCGAACGACTTCTGGATGGACTTATCCAGTTTGTCGATTCGCTCCAGGATTTCCTTGGTGTCCTGTGCGGAAGCAACGGTTGGTTCGGGCACGAACATGGCCGCGCTCAGGAGTGAGGAAAAGGCTAGAGTTTTCCAGTTGCGTAACATGGGAGTTTCTCCAAAAAGTTCTTCGCGAAAAACGAACGGGTTCGATGTTTCGATCACGGGGGGCGTCTGGGCCTTCACCGGAACCACTTCTCCCTTCGGCTCCTCCGGCAAGGGCGGCAAAGGGATCGGAACGGATTCCGGCAACTTCGGTAATTCTACCGCCGGCAACTTTGGCAATTCAACTACCGGCAATTTCGGTAATTCTACGGCCGGCAGTTTCGGCAGCTCTACATCCGGCAGCGGCGGCAAGGGCGTCTCTACAGCCGGGGGCGGCGATTCTACTTTGGAGGCCGCCGCCTTGGGCAGTGCCATCGGCAACTCCACCGGCGCCGGCAAGTCAATGGGCGGCGGCGCGGGCACCTGCATTGGAGGGACGGCAAGCGGCGGCTCAGTCGTGTGCTCGCTCTTGGGCGGCGGCAACTCCTCTGGAGCCGCGGACTCACCGGATTCCCCAACCGGCATAGCACTGAATTTAGGCGACGAAAGGCCCACTCGCAAGTATTTTTCCGGAAGTGTGACTGCGCTCGGCCATGACTGATAAGCCCCCCAAGCCACCAGGCCGACAGTAAATGCTCCCAGAATTACGACTACGGGCAGGAAAACTCCGTTGGCTGCGGAACGTACGTGGGCGTAAGGGCGATAAATGTGTGTTGGATGAAACGGGAACTTTTCTGCGTGTTGGGTCATGATCGTACCTCGTGCGCGGGGGAAAAGCCGGCCGAATTCGGTTGATTCGGCTCCCATTCGCCGCGAGGTTATAGCGTGGCATGGCGAACGGCGGAAGGCCAGAAATGAGCGGGGGCGCACGCGACCGCTCGACGCGCAAGCATCCGCTAGCTCTGATTTGTGGATTGTGTTTACGTTTCGCGCTTACATGGCCACTGCCCCCGCCGGCCTTGATGCGAGCGCGAAACGTGAACGCTCTGGCGCCCTTCAGTTTTCTTCGAACTGCGCTATGCGATTGACGGTTTCTTCGACCTCGTCGCCGACGTCGGTGTGGAAGCGATACTCCATGAGGAAAGCGTCTTCGCCGCTGTCTTCGTAAAAAGCACGCAGTACGCGGACGGCGCGAAACTCCTGGCTGCGGAAGAAGAGCTGCGCCAACAAGTTCGTTTCGCGCACTTCCAAAGTGATGCGCGTGCGGCGATGGCTCGACAGCTTGCTGATGAGCTTGGCGATCATTTGCGCCCCGACGCCGTGACGCCGCCAATTCGGATGCACGGCGAAATTCATGATGTGCAGTTTGGCCTTGTGTAATTCATAGATCATGAAGCCGACGACTTTCTCGCCATGTTCCGCCACCATGCCAATGCAATTGCGTTGCCTGAGGCAGCGGAGGAAATCTTCCTCCGTCCAGGCGAACTCGAAGCTTTGTTGTTCGGTGAGCAGCACCTCCGGCATGTCGCGCCGAATCATCCAGCGAATGTGCACCCGCAGCTGTTCCTTTTCCGTACGCCCCATGCTCATGACCTCCCCTCCCCCGGGCGCGGACCTTCCCTGTCGTGGGCTGGCCACGTCCCGTCCGTTCCGATTGTCCGACTGTTCCAGATGGGTCGAGCGGGGTGGCTGAGAGATGCCTCCTTGTCCCCGGCCCCATTGGAAAGGCAGGGTTTTCCCTCAGCACCGCCGGATACTAACAAACGCCTCTTGCCTGGCTCAAGACCAAGCGCCCCATGACCGCAACGGCACGGATGCGGTGTCCGCAGGCTCATGCCCGCGCCCCCAAATTCAACGTAGACCCCACGCTCCGCGTGGGGTCTACTTTGAATTCGCTAGTTGCCGGAGGAGACGGTTGCGAAAAGGAAAAGGGGAATCCATTCCCCCGAAGCCTGCCCTCCTGGCAATGCAGATCGATGAGTCAAGATGCACAAGGAACGAAGGAAGGATAGCGACCTGCTTCGCATTACGCAAAGCAAATTTCTCCTTTGTTGATAATTCACGGACGTGAAGGATCGCGCCCTGTGTCCGTTGCTTGTGATTTCGCTCGATTGCGAGGGGGGTTATAACAGTTCCTTCAAACGGAGCAATGCGTGTTTGGTCTTTGAAGCCGCTTTCACCCGAATGCGACTACACTAATCGCGATAGACGAAAGTCAACGCCTCTCGGAAATTGGGCGTCGGCGCTTGGTCGCTCGATACCTGGGCGCGGAATCGGCCGTGCCCCGGCGCTTGGGCGAGCGCGGTCACGAAGTAGCTCGCGCCGCCGTGGGCCGCCAACCGGGGCAAGGCCGCGAACGTGACGCGCTGGCCGTCGATGCGGTGACTGCTGGGCCCTTGCACTTTGCTCGGGACCAGTCCCGCCGGCAGGCTGGCTTCGACGACCACACCCGTCGCCGGCACGCTGCCTTGGTTGGACAGCTGGATCTCAAATACAGCTGATTGGCCCACTTCGATCGGCCCATTTCGCTCCGTGACATGAAGCGCCAGGTCGGTAAAGCCGTTTACTTGCACGACTCCCGAAGATTTGCTTTCCTCGCGCGCCTCGGTGCGTGCGCTGACTTCGTTATTGAATTTGCCGAGGGTCTTGCCCTGCACCTTGGCGACGAGCACTTTGGTCTGTCCAGGCGCCAGCTGATCGATCAGCCAATGGGCCGTCCGCGATTCCTGCCGATAAATTCCCCGGTCGCTGGCGCTGACAAATTCGACGCCTTCGGGCAATACGTCCGAAACCGTGATGTTCCGCATCGGTTTTGGACTTCGATTGCTGACGGCGATGCACAGCTCGCTCTCCTTGTGCAAAAAGATGCGGACTTGTTCCGGCTGCTTGATCTGGACGCTCGGCCCCGAGCCCATGTTCACCTGCACGGTTCCTTGCCCGGTAGCTTCCAAACCGCCGGCGGCGTTGACGCGCACTTCCACCGTCTGGCGGCCGGGTTGCAGCGCCGTGGTCGGCATCTTGAATGTCTTGCTCTGTCCAGCGGCGAGCTCGCCCACGTCGGCTTCGATGTGACTGCCCTGAGGATGCGACAAGCCCGGAGGCAGCTTGGCTTGCAGCGCGAGTCCGGTGAGCGGCCGCTTGCTATTATTGGCCACCATGATCTCGAAGACAGCAGGAAAGCCCGAAAGCGCGGTTTCCGGTCCGGAAACGGAGACCGACAAGCTCTCCTGGGCTACTTGCGCGCGGCCGCTCAAGGTGGCAAATACCGTAACGGTGGAGCTTGCTTGGAATTCACCGCCGCCTTGAAGCATCAGCTCGAAGCGCAGCAGTTTCTCGGCCCCTGGAGCAAGTTCCGGCAAGATCCAAAGTACGCGCTCGTTTTGCACAGACGGTTTGGGATCGGCAGCGAGCAAGCGTGCGCCGGGCGGAAGTTCATCTTCCACGCGAACTTGTAAGGCCGGGGTTGTGCCGACGTTGCGCACCAAGAGCACGCAGCGGAGGGGCTCACCGCTGCGGTACTGGGCCGGGCCGCGTTTCTCCAAGGTTACTTGCGGCGTCACCGCGCCTTGGAACCCTGGCCCGAGCACGACTGGATTGGAATGCGCCAATGGCTTTTCCGGTGCGAACAATTCCGGCAACGGCGTAGGCGCGGCGCGCTGCACCGGCACGACAATGCGAAAGGCCGGCGGCTTCTGAACTATGGCCGGCTGCTCGGCGCTTGGCTTCGCACTGAGAGCGCCTTTCCCCACCGGCGCAGCGGGCGGCTCGATCAACGCCGGCGGCAACGGCTTGACTTCCGGCGGCGCTACCTTGGGCGGTTGCGGAAGCGGATTACTCCCTTCGGAAACGGGGGGCGTCGGCGGCAGCACAGGCAGTTCTGGAAGTGGCACTTGTTTTTCGGGCAAGGGCAATGGTGCGCTGGGCGGCGGCAATGGCGCGTTGTCCTGGACCATCGGCAATGGCGGATTCGGAATGCTCGGCAAGTCTGGCTGCGGTAGCGGTGGGAGCTGCGGTTCGCCTTCCATCGGCGGCGGCAACGGGGGCGGCGGAAATGGCGGCGGCACATCTTCAATCTGCGGCCGCTTTGGCTCAATCTGCACGTCCTCCTTTTTTTGCTGCGCTATAGGGGGTTGCGCCTTTGACGACGCCACGGGCTTCACTTGCTTGGGCGCCGGCGCGCCCAATTCGCCGCTGACTTGAGGAGGAATTGGAGGCGGGACTTGACCAGGCGCATTGGCGTGTGCTCTGACCACATACGGAACGCTATCCTCGTAGTGGTCCGGCGGCATGACCGGCGCCGGCGGCCACGGTGGCCGCGCATCTTGACCCATTACGCCAAAGCACGCGCCCAAGACGCCGACGGCCAGCACCAGCAACGCCAGCAGTTTGCGCGACGGTTGCACCTGAATCCCCCGTATTCAGCCTGCAGGACGGATTGCGAATCCATCCTCCAGAATTACGCTTCGTACTTGCCGCGGTATTTCTCGACCGGATACTTGGCGGCGTTTTTTACCAGCTTGGCCGTCATGGAATCGCTGAGGTCGATTCCCAGCGCATTGCTGAGCGTGAACAAGTAGCAAGCGACGTCCGCCAGCTCCTAAGCCACTTGTTCGCGCTTGACCGGATCGTCCGTCACGCGCCGCGACGGCTCGCAATCCATCCAGTGAAAGTGCTCCATGAGCTCCGCGGTTTCAATCGCCAGGCCCATCACCAGGTTTTTCGGACTGTGAAACTGCCCCCAAGCGCGCTCGTCCGCGAAACGGCGCACCGCGTCTTTCAATTCGGCCACGGTGGTACTGTGGTCGGGCATCGCGATTTCCGAATAACCCCACGTTCCGCGTGCGGTTGTGCCGTCAACTCCCCACGCGGAACGTGGGGTCTACTATCGGGGGAGTGCGGACTATAGCTCTCTTCCAACATCTGTCAATGCGAAGCGCGAACTTTAGCGATAGTGCGGGCTGTAGGTGGTGTTTGCGCTTGTACATGATTTGTTTACCATCCCTCGCTCGCGCGGCGGGCTAGTGCTAAGATGCCCCGAAGGAGCAGCCATGGCCGGGAAAAAAAAGCACGACGCCGCCGACGGCATTTCGATCGTTTGCCGCAACAAGAAGGCGGTCCACGAATACCACATCTTCGATACGCTCGAGTGCGGCATCGTGCTGACAGGAACGGAGGTGAAGAGTTTGCGCGCAGGTCATGCCAGCATCGAGGAAGCCTACGGTAAGCTGGAAAATGGCGAAGTTTGGCTGATCGGCAGCGACATTCCCGAATACGAAATGGGCAATCGGCTCAATCATAAGCCCAAACGGCAGCGCAAGCTGTTGTTGCACAAGCGCGAAATCGGTAAGTTCGCGGCCAAGGCGGGCGAACGCGGCTTCACCCTGGTGCCGATGCGTCTCTATTTCAAAGGCAGCCTCGCGAAAGTAGAATTGGCTGTCGCTCGAGGCAAAAAGCAATTCGACAAGCGCGAAGACAAGAAAGCCTCCGAGGCGAAAAAGGACATTAGCCGCGCGATGAAGCGCCGACGTTAGGCCTCCTCGCGTCACCCAAGGAGCGCATGGATGCGACGATTGCTTCGAAACCTTCTGCGTCTGCCGGCGCGCACCTTCAGCGGACTGCGACAATTCTCCAATCCCGTCCATCGCCTGCAGCGCCGCGCGGAGCGATGCGTCGCGACTTGGTTTGCACCGGATCTTCGCAAGAAGCTGGAGAATATCAACGGCTTCTCGTCCGCGCGTGAAGTGCAATTGCTGGCCTATTTCGCGTCGCTGGCCCCGGTTGCGGTTGACCCCCTCACCTCTGATCCCTCTCGCCTCCAGGAGCGACGTGCAACCAGGCTGGGTTGTATCGTCGAAATCGGCGCCTTCAAGGGCCGCTCCACCGCGTATCTGGCGGAAGGCGCCCAGCGCAATCCGCTTCGCCCCGCCGTCGTCAGCATTGATCCCCATTTACGCGATACTTGGGACGACTTCCAAGGAACAGTTGCTGAGTTTGGACTTCGCGAGCGCGGTTTGGAGGTCATACGTGGTTTTTCGGCCGACGTCGGCCGGACTTGGCGTCGCCCAATCGGCTTGCTCTGGGTGGACGGTTGCCACGAGTACGCTGAAGTGTGCCAGGACATTGATCTGTTCACGCCCCATGTGCTGCCCGGCGGCTGGGTTGTCTTCGACGACGCGCACGGCGGCCATTTTCCCGGAGTGGAAAAGGCGGTGACGGAGAAGATGATGCACAATAGCGCCTTTCGTCATGTCGGCACGATCAAGCATTTCGATGTCTTTCAACGCTAATAGGAGAGGAGATTTCACTTGCCGCTGCGCGTTCATCACTATTATCCGGTCGGCACCTATAACAGCGGCGACGCTCTGGTCGCGCTCGCACTGCGTCAATCCGTTCGGCGCTACTTCGGGCCGGCGGAGTTCGTGGACGTGCCCGCGTCCAGCCGCTATCGCGGCGCGGAGCGCGCGCTCGGCCTATGCCGTGAGAGTATCCGCCGAAGCAATGCCGAAGCGGACCTGGTTCTGGTCGGCGGCTCCAACATGCTCGAGCCGAGCAAACCGCGCGCGGCGCACGTCGTTAACCTTCCACTGCAAATCGACAGCGAGGCACTGCAAGAATTGCGACGGCCGCTGCTTTTGGCCGGCATGGGCACGGGGAGCGGTTTCGGCAGCCGTATTAGGCGTTATTCTCCCAAGGCGCAGCGGGCTTTGCGCGTGCTTTTCGATCGGGCGCTGGCATCCGCTGTCCGCGACGTGACGACTGTGCGAAAACTTGCCGACATCGGCGTCGCCACTCGTTGCGTCGGTTGTCCTGTCACATTCCTCACCGACCGCCCCATTCGCCACGATGCCGGCGCCGGACCGCTCTTGGTTTCTTTTCCTCCCGCGCGCATTCTGAATAAGTTCCTCGGCCCCACCTTCATGCGCTTGGCGATGAAGTTCGTCGCATGGCTGCGATCCCTGGGCGTGCCGCTGGTCGTGACCCTGCACGAAACCAGCGATCAGGACGCAGCCCGCGCCTGGGTGCCCGCGGGCGTTGAGCTTTTTCACACCGAGGACTTGGAAGTCCTCATCCGGCGCTTCCAGGACAGCCGCGGCGTCGTCGGGTTTCGTCTGCACGCGGCGCTTTTGGGGTTGGGCCTGGGCAAGCCGGTGGTCCCGGTCGGCGTCGATTGGCGCGGTCTGGGCTTCATCGAGACCTTTCACCTTTACGATCTCGCGATTCGGCCCTTTCGCTTTGGCCAATTAACCAAGCTGAAACGCATCGTCCGGCGACTGCTGGACGGCGACGCGGAACTCGTGGCCAGGCAAGACCAGGCCAAGACGCATTTTCGCAGGTTGTACGAGACGTTTTTCGAGGAGGCGGCCGCACGCTTCAATCGGCTCGCGCTTGCAGGATGAATTGCCGTGCGGTGCGCCTTACCCAGGGGTGATCCGGTCCCAGACGAAGGGCGCGCCAGCGATGGAAGAGCGCGAACAGTCCGGACCGATCCAGAAAAGGTATCACTTTCTCGACGCGCCAACCGCATTCTCCCAACATGCCGCGCAGGCGATCCAGTGGTGTCTTGAAGACCCAATGTGAGTGACCCAAACTTTGGCAATACTTGGGATTCTCGAAATTCACATAGCTCAAAACCAGCCGGCCCATGGGACTCACCAAGGCGCGCGCGGCTTGAAGGAGCGTGTCGGGATGCGGCAGATACTCCAAGACGCCGCCGATATGGATGAGGTCGATGCCGCGCCCCTGAAAATAGGCAAGATCCGCACTCTGGCAAAAATCCTGCTGCAGGAAATGTCCTTCCGGAAGAACCTGCCGGGCGTAGTCAGACGCATCGCAACCAAAATAATCGAAGTCATCGGGCAGCAAATGCCGCAATTGAGCTGTCGAGCAGCCGATATCGAGCACGCACCGCTCGGGCAGCGAGCGCACCAACTTGGCCATAGCTTTGAGGCGTGGGTGCGGCCGGTCGTACTTCAGCGTTTCCTGCTGCCAAAAGGCCGTGGAGCTAGATTGGGTCATCGATGGCTCGATAACTTGGGTAATCGACGCACTGTACCTGGATTTCCAGATGGGACGCAACGGCAATCAGCCAAGTTGTCGCCCCTCGCTCTGAGGGAGAGGGGAGGGGGGACTTGATATGGACCGAGCCGCGTGAAAACGGTTCAATGGTCCCTCCCAGGGACGGGACCATTATGCGCATTTGTCTCTATACGGAAACGGCGCTGCCGAATTTGGGCGGTCAGGAATGGGTAGTGGACGCCCTGGCCCGCCAGTATCTGCATATGGGCCATGACGTCTGCGTGCTCGCTCCGCCGCCGCACTCGCCTTTGCGCACGGCGGATCACCTGCTGCCCTATCGCGTCTATCGCCATCCGCGCTTTGTCTCCACGCGCTATTTCGTCTCTTGGTACCGCTGGTGGCTGCTGCGCGCGCAGCGCAAACACGGCTTTGATATTCTGCACTGCCATAGCGTTTATCCGCCGGGTTTTTTGGCAGCGCTGACCAAACATCGGCACCGCGCCCCGATCGTGATCACGAGCCACGGCGGCGATATTCATCAAAAAAACAAGCGACTGGAAAAGCGCGGAGTATTGCTCAAAGTCGTCCAGTCCCTGGAAGCGGCCGACGCCCTCATCGCCATCAGTCAATTCACGGATGAAAGCTATCGCCGCCTGACGGCGCGGCCTCTGCGCATCGTGTCGATTCCCAACGGCGTGGATTTGTCGCCCTATCGCACCGTGCCGCCCCGGCCGGCAGGTTTGGACCCCGCGATCCAACCGGGCAAATATGTACTGTTCCTGGGCCGGCTCAATTGGCGCAAGGGCGTGGACGTATTGCTCCAGGCCATGGCGCATCTGCCTCCGGCGGACAGCGTCCCGCTTCCTCAGGGGCGCGGCTCAGACAGCGTCGAACTGGTGATCGCGGGCGACGGCGCGGAGAAGGAAAGTCTCGAACAACAATGCGCGCAATTGGGCCTTGGGCATCGTCTGCGCTTTGTCGGCGCAGTGCAACATCCGGACAAGGCGTATTTGCTTCAAAATGCCCTGTGCACTGCCGTGCCGTCGCGCGTCTGGGAGGCGTTTCCGCTGGTGGTTCTTGAAAGCTATGCGGCCGGCACGCCGGTCTTGGGCACGAAGATTCCCGGCCTGAAGGACATTGTGGAGCCGGATAAGACCGGTTGGCTTGTGAACCAAGAATCGCCTGGTGAGCTGGGAGAGGTGCTCCGCTACGTCCGCGCCCATCCGGACAAGATTCGTGAATTGGGACTCCGGGCAAAACAGGTGGCTCAAGGCTTTACCTGGGAGACCGTCGCTCGCCGGCATCTGGAGCTTTACGAAGAGTTGTTAGCGGCTCGCCCGAATGTGGCGTAGCCGCATGCAGAGCCGCTCACGCAGCAAGCGATGCATTCAGATACAGGAGAGGCGTATGCACGTCGTCGGCATGGTCAGCAGCCTTGACCATGTATGCGCGCGCTATCGGCTCGCTGCCTTTCGGCCTTACCTGGAATCCGCAGGCCACTCGCTGGAGATCCACTCTTGGCCTGGCAGGTGGTGGAGGCACCTCTGGCGAAACTGGTCCCTCTGGCAAGCGCTGCGCCGGGCCGACCTCGTCGTCGTGCAGCGCCGCCTTGTGGGCCGTTGGCGCTTGCGTTGGGTGCGTGCGGCGGCGCGCGTCCTGGCCTACGACTTCGACGACGCGATCTTCCTGAGACATTCTTACGATCCGCGCGGACCGTATTCCGACAAGCGCCGGCGTCGGTTTGCCCGCATGGTCCAAAACGCCGACGTCGTGCTGGCCGGCAATCGCTTCTTGCAGGAGCAGGCCGAAAAACTTCTTCCTCCGTGGGAGCGAGGGGCCAGTGAGGCGGCTGCCCCAAGTACGCAGGTCTTGTTAGTTCCTACTTGCGTTGACACGATGCGTTATGCGCCGGCCCGGCACACGCGGACAGAGAATTGCACGCTGGTTTGGATCGGCTCATCGAGCACCTTGCGCGCTTTGGAAAAAATGCGCAGAGTTTTGGATGGGCTCGGCGAAAAGCGGCCCGGGCTGAATCTGCGCCTGATCTGCGACCGATCCATTGAATTGGCGAAACTGATGGTTTGTTTCTGTCCCTGGTCGCAAGCGACCGAGACGAACGATCTGGCCGCCGCCGACATTGGCATCAGTTGGCTGCCGGACGACGCCTGGAGTCTGGGCAAGTGCGGCCTCAAAGTCTTGCAATACATGGCGGCGGGCTTGCCGGTTGTGGTCAACCCGGTCGGCCTGCAGCGCGAACTGGTGACGCCCGGCGTTACGGGCTTTTGGGCCGAGACACCGGAAGAATGGTTGGCGGCGATTGAGCGCCTGAGCTGCGACCCGGCCTTGCGCAGCCGCATGGGCGCAGCGGGTCGCCGGCGCGTGCAAGCGGAGTTTCATGTGAAGCAAGGGGCGGCCTTATGGCTGGAGCTGCTAGAATCATTGAGCACCAGGTCGGCGGCACAGACGGCGCCAGTGTAGAGAAGGCTTGCGACTTCTTGCATCTGGAAGATCGCGGCGGCTTTCGCTGGCAGATCAAGCCGAGTCTCGCCGATCTCTTCTTGGGTCCCTTGGGCATTCGCCTGCCCGATTGGCTGCGCGCGGGCCAGGCGCGCATCGTCAAGCAGGGTCCGCATCGCAGCGTTTACCGCGTCCAATTGCCGGAACTTTGCTTTTATCTCAAGCACAATCGTCTGCCGGACTGGCCCAGCTGGCTGCGGCAGCTGGTGCGGCCGAGCAAGGCGCGGATGGAATTCGACCGGGCCCGCGGCGTGGCGGCGCGCGGCATTGCGACGTTTGAGCCATTGGCGCTCGGCGAAGAGCGGGCTTTTCTTGGGGCCGGCGAGAGTTTTCTGGTGACACGGACCCTCGAGGACGCCGAGCCGCTCCATCGTTTTGTCGCCGGCGCCTTGCCCGCGCTGGCGCCGGCACGCTGCATCCGCATTCGCCACCAGCTCACGCGCGAGCTGGCCCTCCTGGCCGCCCGGCTGCACGACTCCGGCATCTGCCACAACGATCTGCACGCGGGCAATCTGCTCGTGCGACTTTGGGAAGACGATCGCTTGCAATTGTTCCTCATCGACCTCAATGCGGTCCACCTGGGCGCGCCGCTTTCCTGGCCCAAGAGCCTGGAAAACCTGGTCATGCTCAATCGCTGGTTTGTGCCGCGTTCCAGCCGGGCGGACCGCTTGCGCTTCTGGCAAACCTATCGGCAAGCGCGTGCGGCCGGCAAAGGCTGCGAATTCCTGCACTCCCGCGCGGGCTTCGTGGAGGCGGACGAGCTGGAACGCCGCACGCGCGCTTCCAGCCTCGAATTCTGGAAGCATCGCGACCGCCGCTGCCTCAAAGATAATCGCTATTATCGGCGCGTCCGCGTCGACGGTGTCGCGGGCTACGCGGTTACCGATCTTGACCAAGACGTCCTGGAAAAGTTTACGGCCGATCCCGACGCTCCCTTCCATTGGCCGGAGGCGCGCGTCTTGAAGGATTCACGTAGCTGCACCGTGGTGGAGTTCGAGCTTTTGGTGGCAGGTCAAGCGCGGCGCGTCATCTACAAACGCTTCAAGATGACGAGCTGGACCGACCCGTGGACAGCGCTCGTGCGGCAAACGCCGGCGCTGCGCTCCTGGATTCAAGGTCAAGGATTTCGCGAACGCGGCCTGCCGACGGCCCGGCCCTTGGCAGTCTTCGAGCGCACCCGCCTGGGGCTGCGCCGCCAAGGCTATTTGCTTGCGGAGAAGATCGCCAACGCGCAGGACTTGCACGAATTCCTGGCCGACATGCAGCGCCTCTCTCGGCCCGAACGCTCCCGGCTCGTGCGCAGGCAGATCGAGCAAGTGGCCCAGGTCGTCCGGGAAATGCATAACCGTTGCTTGTCCCATCGCGACCTCAAGGCGAGCAATTTACTGGTCAGCCGCGACTATTCGCGGTTTTTGTCCCCCTTTTCGTCGAATCCGTGGGGCGGCGAGCAAAACAGCCTTTTGCCGGTCTTCCCTACCACCATCTGGCTCATCGATCTGGTCGGTGTGCGGCGTCACCGGCGGCTGGCGCGCTCGCGCAAAGCGCAAAACCTGGCCCGCCTGAACGCCAGCTTCTTGCAAAGCGCACAAATCACGCGCACGGACCGGCTACGCTTCCTGCGCACCTACTTGGATTGGGGCTTGTACGGCGCGGGCGACTGGAAAACCTGGTGGAAAGCCGTGGAGCGCGCAACCCAGGAAAAAGTGCGCAAGAACCAGCGTAGCGGCAGGCCTTTGAAGTAGGTGTTGGGATTCGCCTTGTCCGGACGCCCTCCTGTCCGTACCATGCCACGCTTCCCGAACGTCAATCGATTGGGCTTGGGATGAATTTGTTCCGCACCATCGTCGGACTGCCGCTGGTTTTTGTGTGCGCTCATCTGGCGGGCTGCAATGCCGTCTCCTTTCCGTCGCTCGGCAAAGAGACGCCGGAACGCGGCAAGACGGAAACCGCCAATCTCAAGCACAGCCAGCGCATCGGTCAGTTTGTTTTTCTCTCCGATTTCGAGATCCAGCGCAATTTGCCGCTTTTCCGCGAACTGGGACAACTGGCAGAACAGGTTTACAAGGAACTTCAGCTGCCGCCGTCGCAAGCGCTGGTGCAGGTCTATCTTTTCGAAACCCGCGAGCGCTACGAGCGCTTCATGCAACTGAAGTATCCCGATCTGCCCAAGCGCCGCGCGTTCTTCGTCGCCCAGCCGCGCCGGCTCGGCGGCGCCGAGGACCTTTACGTCTACACCTACTGGGGCGACCGCATCCAACAGGATTTGCGGCACGAGTTGACCCATGCCTTGTTGCACTGCGTTCTCAAAGAGGTGCCGCTCTGGCTTGACGAGGGCCTGGCGGAGTTCTTCGAAGTGCCGCCCGGCTGGAACGGCGTCAATCTGCAGCACGTCGAACAGCTAAACCGCGACGGCCCAGGCAAGCTCGGCCTGGAGCGACTGGAACAATTGACCGACGTGCAGCAGATGACGCCGGCCGAGTACCGCGAAGCATGGGCCTGGGTCCATTTCCTCTTGCGCAGCGACCAGAGAGCGCGCCAGTCGCTCATCACGTACTTGCACGAGCAGCGCGGCGCCGCACGCACCGGCCCGCTCCGGCCGCGCCTCGAAGCCATCTACCCCTCACCGGAAGCCGCCGTGGAACGACACATCGAACAACTCGCGAAGACCAAAGGCGGACGCTAATGTGAACGAAAATTAAACAGGCGGCTTGGGCAGTCGCACTAGGCGCACCGAAGTCCATTCCTGGTCGCCGTCGTCGTAGTTGACGTGGATGCGTTCGCCTTCGAGCTTGGAGAGCACGCCGGGGAAGTAGTTCGGCCCGCCTTTCCAGCGGCACTCAATCTTGGCGCCGACGCGCAGGTCGAAGCGTTTGATGAGTTCCGGCGTCAGCATCCGCTCCGGGCCGTCGAGATACTGCACGATGACGCGGTCGTCTTGGATCGAGACGATCTCCGCGGGATAGACGCACTCGTCGCTGTCGTAGGCCAGGACTCGGTCGCCTTCCTCGAAGGGAAAGGATTTGACGCCGACCGGGCAGCGCCAGAAGCGGGCCCGGCTCACTTTGGTGTTCGTCTCGCGGCGGCCGTCTTCTTCAAACTCCACATCGATGCGCTCGCCGTCCACCTGCACCACCGTGGCGTTTGAATAGACGCGCTGCGGCTCATTCTTGGGGCGGATGAAGATCTGCTCCCCCTCCTCGACCGTGAGCGGCATGAGGTGGTTTTCCTGGACCAGGCGCTGATCGCCGTCGTCGTAAAGGATGTGCGCGCCCTTGGCGCCCATGCCGAGGATCGTGCCGGGATACCAGAAGAAATCAAGCCAGCGCGCCAGCACGCGGTCGCCGGTGCGCCAATCGCCCAGGTCCGCGGGCGCGCCCAGATCCACGTTCTGCTTGGCCGGCGCAGGCGTGCCGGCGGGCAACTCTTCCGGCGCAACATCCGCGATCGGCCGCTGCACGCGAACCATGCTGAGCGACGTCCATTCCTGGTCGCCGTGCTCGTAGCGCACTTCGATGGTTTCGCCTTTCTGCTGGCTGACGGTGCCGGGAAAGTACGATGGCCCGCCTTGAATGCGGCAAAAAACCTGACTGCCGACCTTGATATCGGGGGAAAGGATGTGCGCCTGGTGCACCCAGGCTACGTCGCCGTAGTCGAAGGAAACCTGAAAACGGCTGCCTTCCACGGCGCGAATGCGGCCGGGATAGAAGAACGCATCCATCCACTTGGCCAGGACGCGGTCGCCGACCTTCCAAGCGCTGCCGCCGCCGGTTTTGGGCTCGGATTTCTTGAACAGCCAATCAAAGACACCCATGAAACATCTCCGCCTTCACGTTGCACCAGCCGCGCCGCATTAGGAAGCGGCAAGCCACGAGACCTCCGATCACTTACGCTCCTGGCTCGCTAACTCGGTTCGTACATTATACGCTTGACGAGGAATTGGAATTCTCAGATTCAGCCCTTTCGAGTCGCAATAATTGCTCATAATCTTCCGGCGTGTCCATATCGAGACGTATCGCCGGCCACGGGCATGGCAACTCGACAGTTTGTGCCGTTTGCGTGCGGAAATAGTCGCGCAGGCCGACGCCCAAAGGCAAGGCGTGAATGCCAGACGCATGCCGCCAGCCAATCAACGTGGGATGGCCGCGCCGGCCCTCGAACGTCGGGGTCCAGATGGACGCCTCCGGATGAAGCGCGGATTGATCCACGAGAAAACGGACCATCTCAGGCTTCAACGCGGGCAGGTCGGCGGGAAGCAAGAGGACGGCGTCGCTGTCCGCAGGGTGGAAGCGCTCTTCAATCGCAAGTAGCCCGCGCTGCACGCTGGCGCGCATGTCCGGCGTCTCTGCCGGCAGAAGCAACACGCGTGCTCCCGCGGCGGCTGCGAGCGGCTCCAACTCCTTGCCGTGCGGCCCAAGCACTACCAGCGTTTCCTGCGCAAAGTCGCGCAGGGCCTCGATGGAGCGCTCGAGCACGCTGCGCCCGCCCATCGGCAAGGCCAGCTTGGGCCGGCCCATGCGCGTACTCTTGCCGCCCGCCGGAATCAGGCCGTAAATGGTTTGCATGATCTATTGAATATTTAAACCGCGGACCCAGGCGGCTTCCTTGGCAATATCCTCTTCGGACAGGCCGATGGAACGGTGGATTTCAGTCCGTGCCATTTTGCCGCTGGTCATGTCAAGGGCCATGACGTCGATGAGACCGTTGGCGCCGACGCCGCAGCGGACCTGGATCGGCGAGCCCTTGGGCAGGTTCGGCGCCAAACCCTCGATCCAGCATTCGCCGATGCTGATGCAATGGTCGGCCTGCGACGCCTCGCCCTGCAGCACTTTGACGCGGACGCGCGCCTGGTTCTCGACGACCGTGCGATAGACCCGGCTGGCAGCGGTCGGCAGTTGCGTGTTCTTGGGTATGAGCACGTCATTAAGGCGATCGGCACTTTGCTTGATCTCGATGCCCAGGCTGTGCGAGTTGACGTTGATTTCCACAATGTCGGCGAGGGCCGCGTTGGCCTCTTGCCCCAGCGGGGGCGACTGCTCGCGGACAGCGACAATGCCGGCATGAAGGGCCGCGCCGCGCGCCACGACTTCGCTCACCGCCAGGCTGTTGTCGGGGTTCTTGCCGCTGATTTCACGCAGCATCTGCCCGGTCATGGGCATGTGCGTCGAGCCGCCGACCAAAAGCAAGCGGTCGATCTTGTCCCAGGTCAAGCCGGCGTCGCGCAACACTTGCAGCGTGGTGAGGCGCGTGCGCGTCAAGAGGTCGCGCGTCAGGTTCTCGAGGTCGGCGCGGCTAACGGGCACGGTGAGCACCTTGCCGGCGTGCGTGCAGGTGATGCTGGTTTGGCTGAGCTTGCTGAGAGTGCGCTTGGACCGTTCGGCGGCGGCGGCCAACGCAACCAGAGAATGCGGCTCGCGGCGCGGGTCGTCGCCGTGCTTTTCGACGAACTTGGCCGCCACATAATCGACGATGCGGTCGTCCCAGTCCTTGCCGCCCAAGCGCACATCCCCTTCGATGGCGAGCGACTCGAAGCGGCGCGGCGACAAACGCACCAGCGTCACATCGAACGTGCCGCCGCCCAGGTCGTACACGAGCACCGTTTGTTCCTTAATGGGCAGCGGCGAGTCGGGTCTCAGCGGCGCACTGTGCTGGCTTTCTTGAAACGAATACGCCAGGGCGGCGGCGGTCGGCTCGTCGAGGATGTCCAGCACCTCCAGTCCGGCGATGCGTCCGGCGTCCTTGGTGGCCTTGCGGCGCGTATCGTCGAAGTAAGCCGGCACGGTAATGACGGCCCGGCCGATGGGGCCGATGCGCCGCTCCGCGTCTTGCACAAGCTTGCGCAGGATGATCGCTGAGAGTGTTTCGGGCCGGAATTCGCGGCCGGCGATGGGCTGCCCGAACGACGCTTGCCCCATGGCGCGCTTGATGACCATGGCGACGCGCTCGGGCTGCTCCAGCGACACGTCGCGCGCGGCCTGGCCGACCACCGCCGCGCCGTCCTCCAAAAAGACGGCGCTCGGCGTCAACATCTCGCCTTCGATGTTGGGCAACGTCAGGGCCTGGCCATGCTCGTCGAGCGTGGCGATGGCGGAAAACGTCGTGCCCAGATCGATACCAACCAATTTTCCGGTCTGGTCGGGCATGGGTTCTTCGGCTTGGTTGCGCGGATCGCACACCGACCCTTGGCAAGGCAGGCCGGTAACGTGCCGCGCGTCAGTAACGAGCGATTGCTCTATTGTAACAAAGCCGCGAACTCGAACGAATGCTCGACACGATTTGGCCAACTCGCCGAAGGGGGGGTCGAACAATGGCGTTCACTTTTGCTGGACTTTTTTCCCAGGGACGATTTTCCGATATGCCCTCCAGACGTCCTGCTCGAAGCGCGCGAATTCTTTTGTGTCCGCTTCCAACGGGTATTTGCGACCGGCGAGACGTTCCAAGTATTCCTTGTAGAGGTCACTTCGGCGCGGGAAGCGCATCCGCGGTTCGTTGATCAGGGCGGGAAACATCTCGAGCCATTCCAGCGCGTCGCCATAGTGGTCGATTAGCGTTCCCGACATGCGATTGACGTCGTAAAAAGGCCGGTCGGCGTACTTCATGAAGATTAGTGCCAAGGGATAATAGGCCCCTTTCCTTTCGCCAGGGTTGAGGATGATCTTGTCGAGGAGATCTGCCGACTTGGCCAATTCAACTCGCCCAACGTTGGCACCGTGTTCATCGTGCGACCCAAGATAGATCGGGTTATCTTTGAGGTAAAAACGGGCCAGCGCAAAGCGCGCTTGATGTGCATACGAGGACTTGGGGAAAGACTCGACGATGCCTTCGATCTTGGATAGCAGCTCTTTCGTTGGCGGTCGCACGGTTTCCAAAAGCGCGGCGACGAGAAGCGGATCCTTGCACAAGACTTCGTAAGCACGTTGGTCGTCATTTCGCGGCTCTTCAACTCTAACAACAGCGATTCTTTCCAAAAACAGCATGGCCCGGTTATCAGTTTCGTAGCGGCAGTTCAGCGAGTACGCACCAGGCTCGGCAAAGAGCGGCAATCGCTCCTTACGCGCGTCCGCGCCAAGGGCGAAGGCGATCGGCAACGCCAACGAAGTTTCTTCGCCGGGTTCCAGATAACAAGCTACCGACTGGTTCAATCGTTCGCTTTGTTTGGTAAAAACTCCCAGACCTAGAAGAGGACGCTCTGTAGGCCGATAGCCTTCATCCTTTGGCCCGCGCACCATCACAGTCGCCGCATTTTCGAGCCGGGGAAGTGGTCCCAGACGCTTTGAACCGGCGTTCCGAACTATCATGCGTAAACGGATTGGCTGATAAGGCAATGGGGACCCGTCCACGATTTCGACGCGTAGTACAAGCCCTTTCGCGTCTGCGCCTGCATCGGCGTACTGTTGTCCAAAAGCGGCAAGAAGTGCCAGCACTAGCCATGCGTTTCTTGCATTTGCGTGCATTGGAGCCTCCAATTACGACCCCGGACTCGATATTCTGTTGCGCAGCGCAATGATGTCAGCAAAGTCGAGGTAAAACGAAGCACCGGCCACGGAAGCCGCGTTACCATCCATCAGAGTGCCGTCGCGATGCTCGTCTGGCGTGCTTGCGATTTGAAATTGGTGGCCGATCTCATGGGCAGCCACTCTGGCCAGCAACTCCGGCAACGTCAACCCAGGGACTGGTTGTGCTTCGTAAAAGGCGTCGCGGATTGTTTCGAGATAGACAACACTGATTTGCTTGAATTGCCCTGGATCGCCATCGGTAATGCCAAGCGCCCAGCCCAGCCCAGCGTCACCGGCATGGTGTGAGCGAGGTTCATAGGCCGTCGCCACGTAGACAACCCAGAATACGTCGGTTTCATAGTCTGCTGGCCGCGCCTGCGTCCCCGGCGACGTCCCCCGGAACGGATTGGCCCAGGATTGGATGTCCGAGACAGTTGCCGGCAAATGGCTGACTGGTGTCACGTTGTTCGAGTTGAACCCTGACAAGGCGTTCCGTTCCGGCTCAAGGTATGCATCTGCGTAACGATTTAAGTCCCGTCTGGTTGAAGCCTGAAGCATGTCGTAGAGGTTTGAGTCGTCGTTGACGTCGACTTTCCGCACTGGCGCTTCATTCCCTTGAGCGCCGTAGTCATCCTGATAAATCGAGAACGCACCGGGGTTGGGGGCGGCGTTGGCAGTGATCGTGACCGTGTCGTTGGGTGTTCCCAACCCGTTTGAAGTATTGCTGACGATCGGATAGTTGGTTCCGCCGATTCGAAAAATGCCCCCTTGATACTCATTCGCTCTTTCAAACCATTGATCCGTCGTGATCATTACCGTTCCATTTTGCACAGCTCCGATTGCGGTCGTATTGCCGGTTTGAAAATCTCCTTGGAAAATGCTGATTTGCTCATTTACCTGCGGGACAAGCGAGCCCGGTAAATCGAGGAAAATCGTGATGTGGGCATTGTCACCCCATGAATGTGAAACAACGCGATACTTGAATACAAATGGCTGGCCGGCAATCGTTCGACGAAGATAAACGCTGCCTCCGTTGAACTGGTTCGGCAGGGGGATGTTTAGGTTCGTTGTCAGTTCCCATTCAAAACCGGCCCCGGCGACGGCTGTGACCATGGCCGTTACCGGACCCTGTGTTGAAAGCGCGGTCATGCGGTCTTGCTCAATGTGAAAGCTACGCCAAACGGAAAGCTGGTCGCTGACGGCGCCCTCGAAATTGGCAATCGCACCCGTCGTCGGAACACTGGTGGTGTCATTCAGGCCAGTCAGTTGTGCTTGAATGGTTGAAGCAGCGACCCGGAAGTTGTCTCCGGGATTGAAGGAGGTTGCCAACTCGACATCCGCACTGGCGTTCCCAAGGGGGCCTAGTGTCGACGGGACGGTAACAATTCCCCCTTCCGCGGCGAAGGCGCCTCCAACCGGTCGAAGGTGGCCGCGGTAGCCATTCTGTGCCAAGAGGCCGGGAGCATCCAGATTCGCGCCTGCAAGCGTCCCGCGATTGTCACTGCCGTCTGCTCCGAAGGGATCGATAATTCCAATGGTGGAAGGATCATCCACGTCGAAGGAACGAAAGTGAATTGGAATCCCCGCCCTTGCCGGGATTATCGTCGCCCGCAGACGCACAATGTTTCGGGACACAGTCCGGGTTGCATAGCTGCCGGCGTCAGGGAAGAAGCGGTAGCCGCCGCCAAAAGTCGGCGTCCCCATTTCGCCGTTTGGATTGTCCGCACTGAGATCGCCCGTGGTTCCTTGGCCAGTGGGGAAATAGATGACGGAGACAACCTGCACCTCTTGCATGCCCGCGTCAACTGTATCGAGGTTTTCTTCCACGCCCAAAGTAAACAAGCCGGTGTACCCGTAACCGACTAGTTCTGTCTCTACATCGCTGTCCAGTTCATCTGAGCCCTGGTTCGGCGGACTAAACACGTACGCTTCGGGCAGGTAAAAGGTCAAGGAGTAGGTTCCAGGGCCTGTCACAAACTGATAAAAGCCGTCGGCATCGGTGATTGTGGAATCAAGGGCAATTCCGTCCGCGTTCAATTTGACCAATACATCGGCAATGCCGGGCTCTTCCGGGTCTTGGATTCCGTCTCGATTAAGATCATCCCAAACGAAATCGGCAACGGTAGCAAAGACGCCGGGGGCGTTGGGAGCGGGGGCCGGGCCGCTCTTTGGATGGAGCGAGGTGTTTTCCGAATGGCCGACTGCTGCGTTTTTGGATCGGCCGACAGAGCCAGTGCCGACACTTTCGCCACCGGGCGACAGGCTTGCGCCGGAATCTGCCTCCGGCGATCCAAGCGAGTCAGAATCGGATTTCGCAGAAGCGTCGTTGCCAGGAGCGCCCAACATTGAGGGAGGGCCGAAATCGGCACTCGGAGGCGCGGCACTGGTTGGTGCATCTCCACCGCCACCCGTGAATCCAGGTCCACCGTTGATTCCGGGAGCGCCACCGACTTGGGGTTCATGCGGCGATGCCGGCAAGCTGACTCCGTCGAAAACGCCTCCCGTCGGCGACAACCCAGCTCTTGTATTTGGGAATGAAGATGGGCCAAGTGGATCAATAAAGTCAGCGAACCAATCTGGAGCTGCAAGATCGGCGCTGGACTCCAACATGTCGGTTGGGGCTTGCTCCGCCCGCGCTCCGTCATCTGCTCGCTTTTCTTCGGATTGTGATTTGACAGCCGATAGATCAATTACTATCGAGAACGAGGTTAGCGCTTCATCAGTGATGACGCTCGATTGCCGCGCTTCGCAACGGGGCTCCTCGAAGGGGAAACCGGCGGTCACATACGTATCTGTCGGAGGGATCCCCAAGAACTCCCAGCCGAAGGCGTTGAGCAAGTTCCCCGCGACGTAGCGCGATTCGAGCTCAATCAGCTCTCCTGGTCGGAACCGCAGAACGTCACTAGGCGATTGTCTTCGCCCGCCCCTTTGAAATCTCGCAAATGACTCTGAAAGGAACTTGAACCACCAAAAGTATCGTCGATACGCCATGAGAAAGCCCCAGCTGAGTTGGAGTCGCGAGAAGTGATTTAGGTGATAGTGAGAGTAATCTAGCGCGAAACGAGTTTCAACCATTCTTTTCTTTTCCAGACACCCTTGTGACCGTTTGCGCTTCCTCACCTTTTTCGAATCCAGCGATCCATCACGCTCCCGCCTCGCCGCGCAAGAACCTGCCGGTATGGCTTTCAACACATTCCGACACCACTCGCGGCGAGCCGGCGACCACGACGTTGCCGCCGGCGTCGCCCGCGCCGGGTCCAAGGTCGATCACCCAATCGGCGGCGGCGATCACGTCCGGGTGGTGCTCGATGACGAGCACCGTATTGCCGGCTGCGACGAGACGGCGAAGCAACTTCACGAGGTGGACAATATCGGCGAAGTGCAGGCCAGTCGTCGGCTCGTCGAGGAGAAACAGCGACTTGCCGGTCGCAGTCTTCGCGAGCTCGGCGCTCAGCTTGACCCGCTGCGCCTCGCCGCCGGACAGCGTGTCCGCGGGTTGTCCCAGAGACAGGTAGCCGAGGCCCACCTCGGCGAGCGTCTCCAGGATGCGGTGCAGCGTGGGGATGTTGGCGAAAAAGGTACGCGCTTCGTCGATCGGCAACGCCAGGACGTCCGCAATCGATAAGTTTTTGTAGCGCACTTCCAGCGTGGCCCGGTTATAGCGCTGTCCTTGGCACACGGGGCAGGGGACGACCAGCTCGGGCAGCCAGGCTGCGGCGGGCTGGCGCGTGCCTTGGCCCTTGCAGTCCTCGCAGCGGCCGCCGCGCACGTTGAAGCTGAAGCGGTTGGCCTTGTAGCCGCGCGCTTTGGCGATTTTCGTGGCCGCGAACAGCTTGCGGATTTCGTCGAGCGCGCCGGTGTAAGTCGCGGGCGTGGAGCGGGCGCTCTGGCCGAGCGGTTTTTGATTCACTTCGAGGAACTTATCGATGTGTTCCAGGCCGTCGATGCGTTCATGCGCGCCCGGCGTCGGCGCCACAAGACCGAGCCGGCGTCTGGCCGCGTGGGCCAGGATATCGCGCGCCAGCGTGCTTTTGCCGGAGCCGCTGACTCCGGCCAGGGCAACCAGCCGGCCCAGCGGAATACGGACGGTGATGTACTTGAGGTTGTGCTGGCGCGCGCCGTGAATGATGATCTCTTGTGGGATAGGATTCCGTTCCTGTCCGCCCGTCTGGACAGGAGCGGAATCCTGTCCCACGGTAGCCGCTTGAGGCCGAAGAAAACACGCGGTTACCGATTCCGGGTTCTTCAAGACATCTTCGACCGTCCCGCTCGCCAAGACTTTGCCGCCCAAGCGGCCCGCGCCGGGTCCCATGTCCACAAGCCAATCGGCGCCACGCACGACTGTTTCATCGTGCTCGACCACGATGAGCGTATTTCCACGGTCGCGCAGGTCTGCCAACGCTTGCAAAAGGCGCACGGTGTCGCGCGGGTGCAGGCCCTTGGTCGGCTCATCGAGGATGTAACAGACGCCCAGGAGTCCGCCGCCCAGATGGCTCGCCAGCCGCGCCCGCTGCAATTCGCCGCCGGACAGCGTCGGCGCGGGTCGATCCAGTGTCAAGTAATCCAGGCCGACTTCACACAAGAAGTGAAGTCGCTGCTCGATTTCATGAACGAGGATGTCGCGCACTCGTTCCAGCCCGGGTGCGACTTCGAGGATTTTCCAGCCGGCAAAGACCTGCGCCGCCTCCGCCACGGTCAAGGCGACGACTTCATGCAGGCCTTTCTCGGCCAAGCGCACGGCTCGCGCCGCCTCGCAAAGGCGTGCGCCGCGGCAGTCCGGGCAAGTGACGAACTCGGACGAATCGTCGATTGCATCGAGCGTTTCTTCATCGTCCGGTCCGCGGGCGGCCCCCTCACCCCCAACCCCTCTCCCCCCTGGGGGCGAGGGGAGAACTCGCCCGAATCCCGTGCAGCGCGGACACGCGCCGCGCGGGTCGTTGAAGCTGAACAGTCTCGGCGTCAAGTCCGGAAACTCGAGTTGACACTGCGGGCAGACGAGCACGGTGCTGAACGCCGCATCGCGCCAACCATCCCCGACTTGCTCGGTCACGATAACCCGGCCGTTGCCGTGCTTCAGTGTGGTATGCAGCGACTCGGTGAGCCGATCCTCGATGCCGGACCGAAGCGCCAAGCGATCGACGACCAGCTCGATGGTGTGCGGCGTTTTGGCGGACAACTTCGGCGTTTCTTGAAGGTCGCCGAGCGCGCCGTCGATGCGGGCGCGGAGAAAGCCGCCCTGGCGCATCGCGGTTAGGATCGCTTTGTAATCCGTCACCCTCACCCCCAGCCCCTCTCCCTGAGGGCGAGGGGAGCTTGTTGCATCGCCGGCTTCGGCGCGCACGAGGGGAGCGAGCAAGTAAAGCTTGCAGCCTTCGCCGCGCTTGAGGGTTTCGCGGACGATGTCGCTGACGGTGTGTTTGCGGACCGTGGCGCCGCACGAGATGCAATGCGGCGTGCCGAGCCGGGCCCAAAGCAAGCGCAGGTGATCGTGAATCTCCGTCAGCGTCGCCAGCGTGCTGCGCGGCCTGGGCGTCGACGTTTGCTGGGAGACGCACAACGTGGGCGGCAGGCCTTCAATTGCATCGACATCTGGCGGCGGCAATTGCTCGAACAGAGCGCGGGCTTCACCGGGCAAGGTTTGCAGAAAGCGGCGTTGACCTTCGGCATGCAGCGTGTCGAAGGCCAGAGAGCTTTTGCCCGAGCCGCTTGGACCGGAGATGACGATAAGCCGGCCTAGGGGGAGTTCGAGGTTGAAACCCTGCAGATTGTGCGTACGTGCGCCGCGCACGCGCAGCCAACCCGCCGCTAAAGTCATGGCGAATTCCTTGCTTTCCCGCCGGCAACGGCAAGAATTTTCTAAAGTAGGACCGTCCTACGAATCAATCTAGGCAAGATGAACTTGAGAGACTTTTCGCGACGATCCGATTTTTCTCAAGGAAGGGGTTGCGGCGACCCGATAAGAAAGAACAGCGCTTTCGCGGGGGGGCGCATGGTGCGCAATAAAGCAGGCTATCTGGCGGTTGTCGCATTCACAGTGATGCTGCCGGGCTGCGCGCTTTTCCAGAATAAGAACTCAGGTTCGACCAGTCCAATCCTTGGTTCAGCCGGGGTTGCGCCCGCGAAGTTCCCGACCAGCACCGATCCCTTGGTTCAGAGCAATGCGACGGCGTCGCGCACGAATCCCGGCGCAGTTCTGGCGGGACGCGTCATCGACAGCCACAGCCGGCCGCCCGCCAACACTTTCATTCGTCTCGTGAGTGTCGATGCCAAGGACAATCCTGCCGAGACCGACGTGGCCGTCACGCCGGAAGGTTATTTCACGATCCAGGGATTGCAAACGGGTAAGCAATACAAGTTACTGGCGCGCTCCAAGGCGGGCGAGAAGATGCTTGCGGGCATCAGCTATGCCACCGCGCCCAATATCCGCGTACTCATTCAAGTCAAGGAGGAATTCGTCGGCAGCACGACGCCCGAGGTTCCGTCTGCCTCGCCTTCACACAAGGATGCCGCCGGCACGAAGAACGAACACGGATCGGCGGGAAACAAGAATGTGCCGACGTTGGGAAAACCGGGAAGTGCGTTGGCCGAGCCGCAAGCGCCGCCCTTGAGCGTGCCGCCGCCGTTGCAGCCTCCCATCGCGCCCGGAGGCAGCGGAACGGAAGGCGGCTGGGTGCCCGGCATCGCGTCGGAGAAGAGCGGGCAATGGCCGCCGCTTCTGGACATTCCCAACCCCAAGCCGAAGCTGTCGCCGCCGACATTGCAGATCCCGAATCCCAAGCCGCCGACGGAAACGCCGAGTTTTGGGCCGGTCGCGCCGCCGGCATTTCCGCAGACCAAGCTCGAAGGAGCGGGGCCGACGCGCGTGCCTTCGTGTGTGCTGGTCGGCAAGCAACTCGTCAACCTCGCACTCAATGACGTCAACGGCGAGGGCTGGGAGTTTCGCGTGCACCGCCGGGGCAAGCTCGTGCTTCTCGATTTCTGGAGCACCAATTGCATTCCGTGCCGGCAAACCATGCCGCTCTTGGCGCAATTGCAAGCGCGCATCGGCCCGAAGCTGGAAGTCGTCGGCGTCGCACTGGAAAACGGCGGCAGTCCCCAAGAGCAAAGTGTCCGTGTCGGCTCGCTGTGTCAGAAACTGCAAGTCAACCATCGCCAACTGCTCTCGACGAGCGCTGCCTGTCCCACGCGCCGCCAATTCGCGATCCGCTTTGTGCCCACGCTGGTCCTTGTCGATGAAAACGGCTGGATACTCTGGCGGCATGAAGGCCAGCCCGACGCCACCACGCTCGCGGAACTGGAGCGGCTGGTCCGGCAACGGCTGTAAGCAATTGACGATTGAATGAGGTCTAGGAGGCGCCCAAATCGTCCGTGGCGGGATCGATCAAAGTCAGCAGTTTCTCCAAAACTTCATCAACAATTTCACTCGGCATTTCGCAAAGAAACCCCACGCGTCGTTGTTTCCAATCGAGGTTCTTCACTTGGTCGGAAAGGACCACGCCAGAGACGCCGAGCCCTGTCGGCACGGCCACTTCGTATGGATAGCCTTTGGCTTTGCTAGTAATGGGACAGAGAACGGCCAAACCAGATGGACTGTTGTAGAAGCGCGGCGAAAGCACCAATGCCGGGCGGCGACCTGCTTGTTCATGCCCTGCTTGCGGATCGAAGTCCAGCCAAACCACATCGCCGCGATCGGGCACATACGATTTAGCCGCCCTGCTCACCATACTTCGCCTCCCACAGGCCCGCCGGTGGAAATCTCGGAATGGCGGTTTTTCCGCGTGATCCCCTCGACTAATTGTTTCAAGGAGTACTTGCGTTTGCGCGTGCGCATCTTACGAACGCGGATTTCGTGGGGGCTGACCCGCTCAATGGTCACGGTCGTTCCAGCGAAATCTCGAAAAAGCGTCGTCCTGGCTTTGGCATCCACTATCCGAGTTCGTTTCTCCATGCAATTCTCCAAGTGCGGCATCCAGATCGATTATTTCCCACTTTGGGAAGAAGTCAAGTGGGAAATCCCTCGATCCCACCATCGCAAACGACTTGATTAAAAGAAAAAGCCCCTCTGGGCGAGGGGCCTTGCAAACCCGCAATCCGCAATCTGAAATTCGCAATCCTCAATCCAAGATCCCTTCGCCAAAACCGCGCCGCTCATTCGCCACCGCCGCTGGAGCTTCCGGCATGGGCGGCGGCGTGTGGGCGTGGCCGCGTTGTCCGTGCGGGCCGTGGCTGCGGAAGCCATCCGCTTTCGCCCCATGCATTTCGCTCACCAGCTGCCCGTAACTTTCGTCGAAGTCGCCCTCGTAGTCGTCGTAGCGGCACACGTAGCCCGGCTGCTTGGCCCGGTCCCTCTCCTCCTGATACGACTTGATGACCGCGCCCTGGATCACTTCGCGGCAACCGGAATTGATGGGATGGGCAATGTCGGCGTGAAGTTTGGCGCGGCCGTCCATGTCGCGCGTGGCCCGATTTTCATCGAGGCGGGCACCGCATTGGTTGCAAAAACGCGAGCGCAGATGGTTTTTGCAGCCGCAGCCGGGGCAGCGATCCGTCAGCTTGCGGCTCGGCATGGCCACGAAGCAGCCCTTGGTGCCTTCGATTATCTTGAGGTCGCGGACGACGAAGGCGTCGTCGAACGTGACCGAGCAGAAGGCGAGCAGCCGTTCGTTGTTGTCTTCCATGAGCTTGATGCGGACTTCGGTGATAACCACAGTGGGTCTCCTTTGTGTGCTGTGGCCTGTGCGAAGAGGTTCCCCATCCTGGAGGGCGGCCTTGGGGTCGGGGGTTGCTACACGCAACTCCGAACCACGTACACGGTGAATCGCTCCTTGGCGAGCGGCCTGAGCTGGGCGGCCAGGCGCTCGGCCTCGCGGCGGTCGCGGCACAGGGCGAAAAGTGTGCTGCCGCTCCCACTCATGAGTTGCCCCGCCGGCTGGAAACGCGCCAGCAAGCGGTAATAGTCCGCAAGCTCCGGGGCGATGCCTTCCGCCGCCGGTTGCAGGCGATTGAACAACAGCCGGCCGATTCCTTCGATGTCGCCGGCCGCAAGCGCCTGCTGAATCTCCTCGCAGTGTGCAAACTGCCCCACGCGGAGCGTGGGGTCTACTCTGGCATACACCTGGGCCGTCGCCATGCCGAACGCCGGGCACAAGAGCACGAGATCCAGTGCTTTGCCGAGCGTTCGCGGCGAAACGATTTCACCGCGGCCAATGCACCAAGCGGCGGGTGTGTGGAAGAAAAACGGCACATCGCTGCCCACTTCGCCGCCTAGCTTTGCTAACGCGTCATTGCCCAGGCCCAGCCGCCACAGGTTGTTCAGTCCCGCGAGCGTTGCCGCCGCGTCGGACGAGCCACCCGCCAAACCTGCCGCCAGGGGAATGCGCTTCACCAGGCGGATACGAGCGCCGCGCTTGAAGCCTGTGCGTTCCCGCAGAAGCTGGGCGGCGCGAATTATCAGGTTGTCGGGGCCGGTGGATAGATCGGGGCGATTGCAGCCCAGGCAAACTTGTCCGGTCGGTTCCTCCGTGAAAACCAAGGTGTCAAACCATCGCACCGCAACCATCAAGGTGGCGATGTCGTGATACCCGTCCGGTCGCTTGGAAAGCACTTCCAGGAAGAGATTCACTTTGGCGGGCGCCCAAGCCACCACTTTGTCATGGACACGAACCAGCTGCATGTGGTCAGGCGGGAGGGGAAATGACCCCGTCCATGGAACTTTTACCCGAGAATCTCCTTTTCATCGGGGAGAGCCGGCGGTTGCCGACCCGGGACCCAGATGCCGTTTCGAAGCGCTGAGGGGAAGTGTACCCAGGAAAAAGTGGACTAGTCAAGGGGGAAATTCGGAATTTGGTGAGTAGAGAGTGGTGAGTGGTGAGCCGCATACGGTTTCCTAGATTATCTGAGTTCCGCACTCACCACCATCCACCGGCAACCATCCACCATGTACGTCACGCATCTGGAAAGCGCTCTCGACGGCGCCCGCTTTGAAAAAAACAAAGTATGGACGACGCACCAGGGGCGGCCGCTGTGGGTGCGCTATGATCTGGATGCGGTCCGGAGCGCGGTCGGGCCGGCGGATTTTGCCGGGCGCGAGAAGTCACTGTGGCGCTATCGGGAGCTGTTGCCTTTGCCGTGGGGCAGACATTCCTGTCTGCCGGCAGACAAGAATGTCTGCCCCACGGATGTGGACCCCGTGACGCTAGGCGAAGGGATGACGCCGCTCTTGCACTGTCGGCGGCTCGGCGCAGAACTTGGCCTGTCGCGCCTTTTCATCAAAGATGAATCGCAGCTGCCAACCGGCAGCTTCAAAAGCCGGGGCATGGCGGTCGCGGTCAGCATGGCCAAGTTTTTCGGCTTGAAGTGCCTGGCCGCGCCGACGGCGGGTAACGCGGGCGGGGCGTTGGCAGCCTACGGGGCCCGCGCCGGCATGGAAGTATTCCTCTTCATGCCCGAGGACACGCCGGTCATCAACCAGATGGAAGCGCAGCTGTGCGGCGCCAAAGTCTTCCTCGTCAACGGCCTCATTAACGACTGCGGCAAGATTGTCCGTGACGGCATCGACAAGATGGGTTGGTTCGACATGTCCACCTTGAAGGAGCCTTATCGCCTCGAAGGCAAAAAGACGATGGGCCTGGAGTTGGCCGAGCAACTGGATTGGACTCTGCCGGATGCGATTTTCTACCCGACTGGCGGCGGCACTGGGCTCATTGGCATGTGGAAGGCATTTGGGGAATTAACCACACTCGGTTGGCTAAAGCCGCCCGATGTAGGACGGCTCTCCAGGGCCGTCCCGGACGGGCCTGGAGACCCGTCCAACGTGAAGTTGCCGCGCTTGATTAGCTGTCAAAGCGAAGGTTGCGCCCCGATCGTCCGTGCCTTCGAGAAGGGCGAACGCTTCGCCGAGCTATTTCCCAACGCCAAGACGATCGCGAGCGGCTTGCGCGTGCCGGCCGCGGTCGGCGACTTCATGATGCTCGATGCCATCCGGGCGAGCGGCGGCTGCGCGATCGCCGGCCGCGAAGAGAGTATCGCGCACTGGATGCGCCGGGTCGCTGCGACCGAGGGCATCGCCATCTGCCCGGAAACCGCGGTGTGCTTCGATTGTCTACAGCAACTCGTGGATCGGGGAGAAATCGGCAAGGATGAGCATGTCGTGGTCTTCAACACCGGGGCAGCGCAGAAGTACCCGGAAACGATGGTGTTGCGTTTACCGCGCTTGGACAAGGATCGACCGATTGATTACCAGGAATTGGCGCGGACCTAGCCCCGGAGGGGCGGTCGTCATTAGCCAGGGGTGTAAACCCCTGGAAAACGGACCATTGTGAACATCAAGCCCCGAATGGGGCGGCAGAAAATGCGCCTTGGACGCGGCACTGTCGCCCCTCGCGGGGCTTGTCGAATGCTGGCCTCTCGCTGCCAGGGGTTTACACCCCTGGCTATGGACGACCGCCCTTCCAGGGCTCAGCATCTGCACTTGACCCGTCTCTTTACAATGAATCAGCTAACCAAACAGGAATCAACCGATGTCCCGCTTCTGGCGTCCTTTGATCAACAATGATTTGCCGCCGCTTTCCGACCCTCCGCAGCCGCCCGTTCCCGCGCCCGATGAGTCCGAAGCGCTCGACGCCTATTCGCGCGTAATCATTCGCGTTGCCGATGCGCTGCGGCCGGCGGTCGTCAACCTGCGCGGCGTCCAGCCGCGCTTTCAGGGCAGCGGCTCCGGCATTCTGTTCACGCCGGACGGCTTTCTTCTCACCAACGCCCACGTCGTCGGCGCAGAGGAGGAAGTCCGCGTCCGCACCGGCGACGGCAACGAATTCCGCGGCCGCGTCGTCGGCAGCGACCCCTGGACCGACCTCGCCGTCGTGCAAGCCGAGGCCAACAGCCGGCTGCCTCACGCCGAGCTGGGCGATTCGGCCATTCTGCGCGTGGGACAACTCGTCGTCGCCATCGGCAGCCCGTTCGGCTTCGAATCGACCGTGACCGCCGGAGTCGTCAGCGCCATCGGCCGCACGCTGCGCACCATCACCGGCCACCTCGTCGATAACGTCATCCAGACCGACGCCGCCCTCAACCCCGGCAACTCGGGCGGCCCGCTCGTCGATTCCCTGGGCAAAGTCATCGGCATCAACACGGCCATCATTCAGCCCGCTCAAGGCATC
Organism: Gemmataceae bacterium; assembly: GCA_022616245.1. Lineage (GTDB taxonomy): Bacteria > Planctomycetota > Planctomycetia > Gemmatales > Gemmataceae > JAKEFD01. The sequence continues at coordinate 1,077 of JAKEFD010000002.1, read as the reverse complement.
TGCTTCGCCATCCCGATCAACATGGCCAAGTACATCTTGCCGCAGATTTTGCAGCACGGACGGGTCATCCGCGGCTACCTCGGGCTGCATGCGCGCAACGTGCCCTTGGCGACCGGACTGGCCCGCCGTTTTGCATTGACGCAGCAAAGCGCGGTGGAAGTCATTTCGATCGAAGCCGGCAGCCCGGCGGACCAGGCCGGCATCCTGGAAGAAGACTTAATAGTCGCTCTGGGCGATCAGCCGGTGGCCAGCGTGGACAATTTGCACAAGCTCTTGACGCAATTGCCGGTCGAAGTGCCGGCCGAAGTCGTGCTGCTCCGCGGCGACAGGCGGCTTGTGCGTATGGTGTTGCCGGAAGACTACCCGCATCCCGCGCCCAGGTCCTGATCATTTGCAGCTCCTCTTGGGCCGTGGTTCGTGCCAGAAGATCTTGCCAAGATTCCTGACGCCACAGCGTCTGGGCCCGACGCGGGGTTCAACGACGAACAACGGGGAGTGCTCCGGTCAAGTACTTGCCGCCAAGAATCACCCTGTCGAAGTCGGCAGTTCATCTAGGCCGAGCTACTTAATTCTTAACAAACAGGCGCAACCTTTCCGTTGCCTTAACTTGTTTCAGGCAATGAAGTTGTGTGATTGGTTGCGCGACACACCCACACCCCCCCGTTCGTTACTAATCGTCAACTGGTTGCAGAGAGCCCATTCTTGATAACACATTGCGAACACTAATTAAATGTAGTAGTATTGTCTAATACAATCATTCGACATACATAATTACTGGAGTTAGTTGAACTAAATAAAAGGGTCTTGCAATGTCACAACGTTCTTTTCGAAAAGGATTTACGCTCATTGAACTGCTGGTGGTTATTGCCATCATCGCGGTTCTGATTGGACTTCTCTTGCCGGCTGTCCAGAAAGTGCGTGAGGCCGCCAGCCGGTCCGCGTGTCTGAATAACCTTAAGCAAATGGGACTCGGTCTCAATCGTGTTCGGCTCATTGTTTGCATTGTAGCGAGAGTTGCGATAGGTTTGCCGCTGGAGTCGTGTTGCAGTCGTGTTGGAATCGTCGAGTGGTGGCGGC
>JAKEFD010000222.1 GCA_022616245.1 Gemmataceae bacterium | reverse complement strand
TCGGTGACGCGATTCGAAGGCTTAATCACCACCTTGGGCAACTCCGCGGGCGCAAACAGCGGGCCGCCCAGGTCCACCGGCGGCGGCGCTTCCGCACCCTGCCCCGAGGGCTCGTCTTTGCCCGCGGTCGGTAGATTGAAATACCAGATCGCGCCGACAAACAGACCGGCGCCCACGAGGAGTGAAGCAAGGAATCGCATGATCGATCTCCGACATCAAAACATGAAGACGATGTTTTCGTAAATGAATTCCCACACGCCGTAAAAGAGGGCATAGCCCATGGCGCGGTTGCCGCAGCGAATGCGGGTATGCACCTCGGTGCCGGCAAAAAGGCGATTGAGCGGCACGTTCAGTTCCTGCGGGATGTCCTTTCCCGATATCCGCACCCACGCCATCACCACCGCCTCCGGGTTGGCCTGGTCCTGATTGTTCGGGTTGGCCTGCTGGGCGATTTTTGCTTTCGTCAGCTTGCCTTTGAAAACGCTCGTCGGCAGGGTCTTCAGCAACAGATCGACGTCCAGCTCCCCTTTGGGGTTTTTCTTGAGCGCGTCCAGGACGTGGCCGATGTGCTTTTGCGGAATCTTCAGCTCGATCTCCCATTCCGACAGCTTCGGGTTCTTCGCGTCCGCGCGGCCGACGCGCAAGAGCGGCTCGTTGGGCTTCACGTAGCGGCCGATAAGCATCTCGCGGAAATCGGCCGTCAGGATGATGCCGTTGACGGGCGACTTCACCGAGAATTCACCGGGGACTTCCGTCGATTGCGTGCGCAGTTTGAGCGCCTGGAGCTGTGGCGACTTGAAGAACAGAGTGGCCTTTGCCTCGATGATGCTTTTCTGGTCGCCGCCTTCGGCTTCTTTGCCTTGCGGATTGTGCGCCTTGATGATCCGGTCGGCGAAGTCGATCTCTTGCATCAATTGGCGGATCTCTTTCTCCAGCTCGGTATCGAACATGCGCAGCAACTCCGTGTCCGTCGTCACGATGCTGCCGGACTTGAGACCCGCGGGTATATCGCGCACGGTCCCTGGCACCGGCGCGTAAACCCAGCGCCGCTCGATGGGCAAGAGCGTGCCGTTGGCGTCCATCTTCAAGGGATACGGCACGAGGATCATGGCCGCGATCAACGCCCCGAGGCCGACGAGGATGAGGGTCCAGATTGCCTTGGCCTTGCCGCCCAAGCCTTCTTGCACTTTGGCCAATGGGAGCCAGACAAAGCGCATGGGAATGCGGTGGTACTCGACGGAGTTATACAGCGCCCCAGTGGCGTGCCGGCCGACCACTTCGAGCTTGGCGGCCATTTGCTCCACGGCAGCGTTGGGCTCGAAGCACTCCATCATGAGGGCGGAGCGCGGCGGCCGCTTGCTTTCGCCTTCGCGGTCGTCGCGCAGGGGCACGACGATGAGCAGTTTGCTGTTGCTTTCGGCGAGATAATTGTCGAGCGCCTTCAAGACGGCGGGGGGCAGGGCGTCGTCCTTCGTGCCTGTGTAGACCAGTTTTTCGCCCCACTGCATCACCTTCTCGAAGAGCGCGCGCATGAGCTGCACAAGGTTCGAGCGCTTTTCCACCACGTCCGCGCCGCTGATTGCCCGCACGTGCGGCCTACCTCCTTCGCGCACCGCCACGCTGATCCGATCCGCTTCGACCAATCGGCGCGCCTCGTTCGCAATGAGGTAAGCGACTTCGGTTGGATTGAGGCTGCTGTGAATCTGCTTGGCGAAGGCTTCGAGCTGCACCCAAACTTGCTGCTGGCCGACCATCTGCCGGAGCTGGTGGTTGCGCGTGTAGCCCGCGGCGAGGCCGGCCATGCGGATGATGAATTGCAAAAACCCGCGCTGAGCTTCGGCGTGGCGGCGGGGGTCCTGCCAGATTTCGACGACGCCGGCGACTTGCTTGTCATAGAGGATGGGGGCAATGAGAATGACGAAATCGGTGGGATTGCCGGGCGCTGGCGCCGTGCCTTCGCCCTCGCCGACGCTGGAATGGGGCATGACCATCGTGGGCTGGCCCTTGAGCGCCGCTTGACGCAAGAGCTCGCCGTGCGTGGCCCGTTTCTCTTCCCCTTCGAGCCCGACCTGGCGCATATTGATCTGATACTGAAGCTGCAAGTTGCCTTGCGGCGTACGCACCCACACCGCGCCCGCAGGGGCCTGAATCGCCGCCATGACGCGCTGCAGGAACTCGCCGTAGTATTCGGGCGGCGTCAGCTCGGTTTCCGAAAGCTGGGCGATTTCCTCGGCCAGACGATTGATCTGGCGGCGTGCTTGTTCGATTTGTTGCAGATCGACTTGGGGGTCTGGTCCGGCGCTCACGACAAACCTCGCGTGGGGAAAGACTTGAAGCAATTCCCTCTATTCTAGAGAGCGGGACTGCGCGCCGAAACAGGAAAAGAAGCGGCTTGGGAAAATAGTCGCGAAATTGGGGAGAATGTAGTGATCGATGTAGCCGCCAAAAACGCAAAGGCCGCAAAAGAAACTAGCTTTTGCGTCGTTTGCGTTTTTCGCGGCTATTCCTACCTGATCTTCTGTCCGATCATCTCGCCGATGGTGCGCGTCAAGAACCCGGCCGACTTGAAACCGGCAGCGGATTGCGCCAACTCGAAACCCAAAAGTCCGACCAACAACATGACGATGACACAAGGAAGCATGAACACCACGGGCATGGCGCCCCAGGGCGCCGGCTCGATGAGTTTCTCGCGGACGACTTCCTTGATGCGTACTTGACCCGGCGCTGCGGCAACCGCGCCCTCTTCGTCCAACTCGACTTCGATTTCAGGAGCGTCGGTGGCGATGGTGGCCGCCGCTTCGTCCGCTTCTTCGTCGAGGGCAACGACCTGGCTGCCGCTTTCTTCGACGGAGGAATCGTCGAGCGAAATGTCAAAGTCAGAGCTCTCGAGGTCCGTCTCCAAGGCGGCAACTTGCGAGCCGGATTCTTCCTCAAGCCCTGGATCGAAATCCGTTTCGAAAATGTCTTTTTCTTCGCTGCCGGCCTTGATTTGCTCCAGTTCAAGGTTGGCGCTGCTGTCGTCGAGGGTCAACTCGAATTCGCTGCTGTCGGAATCGGCCGGCGCGCCCTTCTTGCCGGTTTCCTCGAGGCTGAGCTCGAAATCGGAATCGGAGACCGGTTCTTTCTTGGACTTCGCCGGCTTGGGAGTGGATTCAACCTCGAGGCTAAGGTCAAAGTCCACGCTGCTGTCTTCGCCGCTGTCCTCAAGAGAAATGCCGGAGTCCACCGGTTTGCTGAGGTTGATGCCGCTCGAAGGGCCTTTCAACGGGGCTGCTTCCCCGCCGAGGGCCGAGTCTTCCGGCAGCTCCAAGCTGAAATCGCTGTCTTCGGGCTCCAGCACCGAGCTGGGTTCCTTTTGCGGCGTCAGGTCGAAGTCGCTGCTGTCGTCCTTCTTCTTAGGCGTCACTTCGAAGTCGCTGCTGTCCGGCCTGCCCTGCCCCTTGGCCGGCTGATCGATGTCCGACTCGGACAGCTCGAAGGGCGACGTGGGCTGCGGCAGCTTGACCTTGGATTTCGGCTTGACCTTGACCTGCGGTTGATTCTGGATGGCGGCTTCTTTTTTCTTGATTTCCTCGTCGAGGTTGATTTCTTCGGTCAGTTGGCCGCGCTCCTCACCGCCGCTGGGCTGCTGGTATTTTTCGAGGCGGATGTCGCTGTCCGTCGCCGCGGGGGGCGCGCCTTGGCCGAGGTTGATGTCCTCGCCGGAGCCGCTGACGATTTTCACGTCGCTGTCGCTATCCATGGGAACCAAGCGCACGCCGCTGTCGGGCTGGCCGGGAGCGCCCAAGCGCGAGGGGCGCTTCGGCGGCGCGCTGTCCGGCGGGCCGCCCATCTTCTTCGGCACGGGAGAAACCGGACCGAGGCCGGATTTCTTTTGCACCTTGGGTGTTCGGCTGGCGAGATCGCTCTCGGGGCCTACCAGTTTCACGTCGCTGTCGCTGCCCGGATCGGAGGAAACATGCTCGGCGACGAGCTTGACATCGCTGTCGCTGCCGGGCTTGGGAACAGGCGAGGGCGACTTGGGTCCTTTGCGGCGCGGATCGCTTTTGTGTTCGGCGCCGATGTCCACCTTCTCATCGCCGCCTTCCAGTGAAAAGGCAAATACTTCCGGCGAGTCCTGCGGCGTTCTCGGTCCCGGGCGCGGCGATGCGCCGGAGGCCGGCTGCTGTTTTTGCGGGGTGCGCGGGCTGACGTCGCTTCGGGCCCCGGACTTGGGAGTGGCGGGGCCTGCTTCACCCAGAACGAGATCGGGATCGCTGGAGCCGCCGCGTTGCCGGGCCAGTTCCTGTATATCTTGAATGCGAAAACGCAATGTGCCGCGATCCTGGAAGGAACGGACCTGCTTGCGCTGCGCGATTTGCTTGAGTTCGTCCGGGCTGATGCCCAAAACATGAGCGGCTTCTTGAAGGGTGTAATATCCCTGTACCATGGCAATACTCCCCGCCTGGCGGAGGAAAGGACACGGATGTGGAGGGCCAGAAAGCCCTGTTCATCTTCTCTAGTCTACCACTCTCGATTGTAAAGCAGCCGTTGTTGAACGCAAGGGAAGTTCGATTTTTCACAAAGTTTGCCGAAGGCAGAGAGAGCGCCGGCGAGTCGCTTTGCGCCGACCGGGACGGCTGTGGTTCCTTTGCCGGATGCAACGCGCTAATTCAAGGTGCTGACTCGCAAACTCACGAACAACGACGACCGCAGTTCGCCGGCGACGGCGACCACGCGCACGTCCTGGCGCAGGTTGGGAGTCTGGTAGGAGACGATGATCTTGATTTCGCCGGTGTTGCTCTTCGCGGGGATCACGATGCTTTCCGCCTGCACGCCGTCCGGCAATGCTTCAATGTGTACACTGACCGGGCCGTTGAATTTCACCCGTTCGATGCGGACAACCAGCGGCTTGGTTTGACCCGGCTTGAAGGTCATCTCGGTGGACTTTGCGGCAAGGTGGATGGCCGCATCCGGCGCTACGAGCGGGCGGGCCGCGCCGCGGACAAAAAGGAGATAAAGGAGCAGGCTGAGCAGCAAGAGCACGGCGGCACAGATGCCGAAGAGGCGGCGCAGGTCCGCGGTGAACCAAGCCCCGAAACCAGGTCGTGGTCGGTCAATGGGCGCGGCGGTCGCACGCGAATGGGAAGCGGCGGCAGTCGTAAAGGTGAAGGAGTCGCCGGTGCTGGGAGGCGCGTCGGCAGCAAGCGGAACATTGTTGGCAACCGGTTGTGCCAGCGGCATGCCGACTGGCTTTGCCAGTGGCGGACCGGCTACAACTTCTGTCAGACCTTCAAAGACCGCGGCCATCGCCAAGGGAGCGGCCATGGGCAGCGACGGCGCAACGTTCTCTATCTTGCTGTAAGGCTCAAGATCGGCGGCCACGTCCGCGGGCGTTTGATAGCGCTCCGCCAGGTTCCTCGCCATCATCCTCTTCAAAACTGCTTCCAGCCCCGGCGGCACGTCCGGGCGCACGGCGCGGATGCTGGGCACTTCGCCGACCATGCGGGCGCTGACTTTTTCCACGATGCTCGAACCGGGAAACGGCGGCTTGCCCGACAGCAGATAGAAGAGGGTGCAACCCAGGCCGTAGATATCCGCGCGAATGTCCGCCCTTTGCGCGTTTTCCGCTTGCTCCGGCGCGATGTAGTCGATCGTGCCCAAGACGGCGCCAAACTGGGTCAGGCGTGCGGCGTTGGGCTCGTCGCTCTCGAACTTGGCCAGGCCGAAGTCGAGGATCTTCACCACCTGTTCGCGCGTGACCAAGAGATTGCCGGGCTTGATGTCGCGGTGCACGACGTTGCGCTCCAGGGCGTGCTGCAATCCCAGTGCGGCCTGGCGTGCATACTCGGCAGCTTGCCAAACCGGCAGCGGGCCCGCCGTCTTCACCATCCGCGACAGGTCCGTCCCTTCGATGAACTCCATCACCATATACGGACGGCTGTCGATTTCGTCGGCGTCGCGCACCAGCACGATGTTGCGATGGTCGAGCTTGGAGGCCGTCTCGAGCTCTTGCTTGAATCGGCCCATGGCTCTTTGGCTGGACAGGTGCTCCTTGTGGATCATCTTCACCGCGACGACGCGTTCCAGCTTTGGATCCCAGCCTTTGAAGACCTGTCCCATGGCGCCTTCGCCGATGCGCTCCAGCAAGCGATATGTTCCCAGAAGGAGCGACGCGCCGTTGCCTTGTAGAATCTGGTTCACCTGGTAAGGCGTGAGCCACTCGCGCTGCATGAGTTCCTTGACAAGGGCCAGCGCATCGGAATAGGAGGCCTCGCGGAGGGGCTGCGCGCGATTCTCGCTCAGAAAGTGATGCCGGACAAGCCAATCGAGCAGCTCATTCGCGGTTTGCGGCGCCATGCACGACCTTCCGTCTGGTGGATGCGACGACGGAAGAATCTATCATACTACACGCAAGCGCGACGGTCGATGGGGCGTTATTTGGCGCTCTCGCGCCAGGTTTCCAGCTTTTTGCGCATGATTTGCAATGTGTGCGCAAGAGCAGGGTCGCCCGCGACATTCGTTTCTTGCAACGGATCGCGCGCATGGTCAAACAGCTCCTCGAACTGGAAATCCGGCCAGTAAATGTAAACGTGCTCGCGACGGACGACAGCTTCGGATTGCGGAATGCGGTCCTTGCCGAGAATGACCGGGTGCTGGTAGTAGAATTCGTCGCGCCAGGGGGGCGGCTTGGCGGCAAGATACAACGGGGCCAGGTCGCGGCCCTGCATTCCCTGCGGCGGCCCAATGCCTGCCGAGCCTAGAAAAAGCGGCGCGAGGTCAATGTTGAGCGCCATGGCGTCGGTCGATTGGCCGCGCTTTTCCTTGGGCAGCCTGGGGTCGCAGACCAAAAGCGGCACACGCAGCGCTTCTTCATAGGGATACCACTTGTCCGCCAGGCCGCGCTCGCCGTGGAAATAGCCATTGTCCGTGCTGAAGACGATGAGCGTGTTTTCGTACACGCCTTGTCGTTTCAATTCTTCGATGATCTTGCCGACCGCGGCGTCCGCTTCGCTCACCAGGCGATAGTAATTCTTCATGTAGAGCTGATACTTTTCGGGCGTATCGAAGCGCTTCCTCCAGCGGACGCGTCCTTCGTTCTTGTCGGTCGCGAGAAAGGGGGGCAGGCGTTGGAAATGTACTTGGGTCGCGGTTTTGGGAACAGGGATCTTGACGCCGTCGTAGAGTTTTTCGCTCCATGGTTGCGGTAAATACTGCTCGGGCGCTTTGTCCTCAGCGTGAGCGGCGAAAAACGAGACGGACAGGCAAAAGGGTTGATCCTTTGGCCTTTGCCGCAAAAACTCGACGGCATCTTGTTCGTTCTTTTGTGTAACGTGTATCTTTCCGGCTTGGCCGTCCTTCAGCCAATGGACGCCTTCATAGGCGCGCAGAAAATCGAAATGCGCCGGCGCTGCTTTGCCGACGCCGAACTTTCCGACGAAGCCGGTCCAGTAACCGGCGCGGCGCAAGAGCGCGACATACGTTTCTTCCCACGCCTTGGGCGCAAGGGCCACGCCGAACGCGCGGATGCCGTGCCGCGCCATGTGCTGCCCGGTCAGGATGGATGCGCGGCTGACGGAACAAATGGAAGTGGTGACGCGCGCCTGTGTGAAACGCACGCCCCGTGCCGCCAGCGCGTCTAGATGCGGCGTCTTGACCACGGGATTACCGGCGCAGCCCAGCGTGTCCCAGCGCCAATCGTCGGCGAGCAAAAAGAGAATATTGAGCTTCTCCGGCGCGGACTGATTTTGGGCCCGCGCTTCGTTGGGCATTGCGAGCAATACAGCAGTCGCAACGGCCACAATGGATGTGGTCAATCTCTTACTCTTCATCTTTCAGCACCGTCTTCGCTGCTTGTTATTTCACGCGCAAGGTATAATTGCCCCACGCTCCAGCCGAATACGTCGTCACGATAATCCGATACCGGCCGTCCTCCGGCGCGCGGTAGACGATGCGGGCATTGAGACTACCGCCGCTGTCGTCGTCCATGGCGAGCTGTACGCCTTTGGAGTTTTCCAGCCGCAGAAAGTTGTCCCAACCCGTTGACAAGAGGTCGAGGGTATAGGTCTGACCTGCCTTCATCGGGTAGGTGTGGACTACATGGAAACAGCCGGGGCGGACCCGGTCCAAGGGATCGCCTGGTGTGATGACGCCGCGGACTTGAAACTCTTTCTCGTTGGGGTTGACGCCGATCTGCACCAAGGCCGCGGCGGCGACTTTTTGCACGAGATTGTCGCCGTCCCTGGCCGCCTTCATCAATGCATCTTTAGCGGACTTCGCGTCCGGGCCGATGTTGCCCAAGGCGCGGGCGGCAGTCATCCGGGCGCGCGGCGCCGCATCGCCCAGTGCCTTGATCAACTCGGGAACGGCGTCTTTGGCGGGCGGACCGACCATGGCCAGCGCTTGCAGACAGACCAGTCGCAAACCAGGCGCCTTCTCCTTCGCCAAAAGCGCGGTGATGTCGCCGAGCGCATCCGGGCCGACTTGAAAGACGACCTGGGCGGCCTGAGGGTGCAAGCTTTCGTCCTTTTGCCGTAGCAGTTTGAGCATTGCGGGCAAAAGCGTTTTTGGATCTTCACCGACTTGCCGCAGCGCGCTCAGGGCCTGGGAGCGGACGCTGACATCGGCGTCGTCAAGGGCCGCGATGAGGGCCGACGCCGCGCTGCGTCCCTTGACGCCAAAGCGGGCGATCGCCTCCACCGCTTGCCGGCGCACGCTGGGCAATTCGTTCTTTAGGCCATCGACAAAGATCGGCAGCACCACGTCCGCCTGCAAGCCGCGCAAGGACAGTGCATGCGCCGCTTGCATCTTCAATGCGGCATCCTTCGTCTTCAATCCTTCCAAAAGCACAGGCTCGGCCAGGGCGACTTCCCAGTTAAGCGCTGCCATCAGGCTGGCGGTGTTGATGCGGATAGCGGGATCTTCATTGCCAAGCGCTTTCTTGAGGCCCGGGCGTGGATCGACGCCAAGGCCTTGCAATGTGTGAAATGCGTCCTGCCGAATTTGCGGATCGATGTCCGTTAGCAAGGCGCTGACATAGGGCTCGGCGAGTTTTGCGCCGGCGCCCATCGCGCGCAAGGACTGCAGGGCATTGCGGCGCACTTGAAAATCTTTGTCCTTGGTGGCGAAGCCAAGGCCGACCACCACCATCTTGTCCTGCACCTGCATCCCGCCCAGGACCGCGGCCGACTGCCGGCGCACGTCCAGGTGCTTGGCCCCCAAGAGATCGACCAGGGCAGGCACAGCCGGCGGACCGATCTTGACGAGGCTGCGTAGGGCCAGCGGACGCACATGGTCTTGGTCATCGTTCGCGGCGGCGGTCAGAACCGGAATCGACTCAGCGCCGATTCCCGCCAGCGCGTGGGCGGCAAGATCGGCGACGCTTTGATCCTTACCCAGCAAGAACGCTTTCAACTCAGGAATGCTCGATGCGGCCGCTGCGCCCAATGCGCCCAGCGACTGGATTGCGGAGTTCCGCAAGGTGGCGTTGTCGCTCGCCAGCGCTTTGGCAAGAGGCGCGACGGCCGCTTTGCCCATCTTGGGCAGCGCCTCCGTTACCGCTTGGCGCACGTCGGCGTCCGCATCACCCAGCGCGGCAACCAACGCACGGACGGCAGCCTCCGGATCGGCTTCAATTCGGCCCAAGGTATAAGCCGCCTTGCGCCGCACCTGGGCCGACTTGTCTTCCAGGGCTTTGACCAGCGCCGGCGTCGCGCTCTTGGCTTCGGGTCCGACGAACGCCAAACCCCAGGCCGCGTAAAAGCGAACGTCGGCGTCGGTTGCCGCCAGCGCTTTGGCCAACGGCTCAACCGCGGGCCGGCCAATCTTGCCGAGCGCGAGGGTTGCTTGCAGGCGCACGTCTTCGTTCTTGCCGGCGAGCGCATCGGCCAGCGCCGACGCCGCCTCGGCTGCTTTCGGTCCGAGTGCTTCGAGTTCCGCGATGGCTTTGAGTTTTTCGACGTCGCCCTTGCGCAAATCCGCGATCATCTGTGCAACGGTGCGCTTGGATTGCGCGTCGTCGCCGCGCGAAAGGGACGTGCCGTAAAGGAAAGGTAATAGCGCCGCCAGCAACAGGTGTCGGACCATGGCCGTGCCCTCTTGTAGAAGTGTTTCGGTCCACGACGAGTTGTAACGTGTTTTGGATTCGCTCGCTACTTTTTCTTAACTGCTTTTCGTCCACGCTTGGTTGACTTTGCCGAAGTGTCGTCTTCCAGGAGCGCCTTTTGGATCATTCGTAAGGTGCGCAAGGCGGATGTATCACGGGGTGACTCGCGATTGAGTTTTCTAATCTCATTGTCCAGCCACTCTTCCATTGCAATGCCTTCTTTGTCAAAAGCAGCTTTGACCTCGGCACGCACTTCTGCGTACGTTTTCATGCCCATCATAATAGCTTCTCCAACTTCCTCTGGATTTCAGTGACCAAATGAATTGCGTCATCGATTGTCACGCCATAGAGAGCGACTTCAAAAACTGCCTTCATCATTAGCATCCTTGCATCTTTCTTCGATTCCACGATCAGCGATCCAACAATCGAAGCGATCATCTCTTCGGAGGCTTGCCCATTCCATCGTAGAAGTAAGGCTCGAAAACTTGGATGCCGACTCAATACTTGGTGTCCACGTTCATGAGCCAGTATTGCCTCAAGCGTAAAATCGGTGGAGTTAGCGTCGCGCTCAAATGCCTCCGCGTATACAATCAACAAATCCGCTTTCTCATCGGAACCGACTCCGTACTGGGCGCCACCGCTTCTGCTATAAACATGTCGATACTCAACCTGGCCCACAAACCCGAGCCGTTTGGCAATTCGTCTTACTCGCTGCAATCGCCGACGCAATTCCGCCTTGGAAATCGGAGCGGGCTCGGAGGCTGGCATACCGCCTACTTTCTGATTCTACCATCGCAAGCACTGCAACGCTACCGCTCGCCTGATTGGGTCTTCTTTCCCGGCTCCAGCATCGTGTAATCCGCGAAACCGATCATCATCTCCTCCCACGTCTGATCGCCCCAGCGGACAATCTTCGTCGGATCGGGGTTATTGGGATTGTTCTTGGAGTTGTCAAAATGGGCCGTGCATTCGATGCGCGTACCGGCGGGCAAGAGCAGCGGCGGCTGTAGTCGGTAGGTCGCTTGCCAGTTGAAGTCATAACGCGGCACCGACAGGAGAGTCTCCTTCTTGCCGTCCGGGAAGACGGCGACGTACTCAAAATCCTTGCCGCGCAGGTGCATGTGCGGCGTCAGCGACCACAAGAGCGCGTCTTGCGTGAAAGTGGAGCGCGAGGTCACGCGGTGATTGTCGGCGCCCGGCGGAATCAGAAAGATTTGTTGCGTGATGGCGCGCGAGCGGACTTCGTGCTTGGGCGGCTTCTTAGCGAACACCAGGCCCACGCTCGAGCGATCGGTTTGCTCCGTGCCGTTGGGCGTGTAATGCATCTGGAAAACCAGCGCCGCCCCTTTCGGGATTTTGCGGGCGGCGTCCAGCGGAAAGACAGCGTGGAAATCGCCCGGCGTATAGGCCGTCAGGAAGCCGTTACCGATGCCGTCTACATGCCCGCGATCGCGCTTTCCGCCGACGACGATGTAGACAATGATGTGGTGCACGACGGCGCGATTGCCAGGTTTCGCCTCGGCGGCCTGCACCCACACGTCCTCATCAAAGTTGGTCGGCACCACGAAGTGCTGATACTTGACCCCCTGAGGCGTCGCCTTCGCCGGCACCGTGAAGTCGCGATTCATGGTGAAAACCACGTCCGGCTGGCCGACGGACCAACCTTCCGTCCATTTCCTGGGCGCGGGCAGATCTTTGGCGTCGCCGGGAGGACAGCCCTGATCGATCCAGGCCAGCAGCGTCTCGTACGCTTCTTTGGGCAGGCGGCGATCGTTGTGGAACTTGCCGAAGCGCGGATCGGCGTGCCAGGGCGGCATGCGCTTTTCCTCGACGACTTCGCGAATCATGTCCGCCCACGGCGCGGCGTCTTCGTAGGTCAATAGCGGCATCGGGCCAATCTGCCCGGGGCGATGGCATTCCTGGCAATGGCTTTGCAGGATGCGCGACACGTCTTTCGCGAATGTCACCTTGCCTGCGCCTTTGGGCTGCGGCTTGCGGGCGATGAGACAGCCCGCCACCGCCGTCTTCGCGTGCGAAACCGGCTTGCCCGCCAAAACTTCGTCGAGCGCGGCGGCCAAATCGCGCTTGGTTGGCTCGGGCCGCTGGTAGCCGATGCCGAACTGATCGTCGATCCGGCCTTGATAGCGAACCAAGAGTTTCGCATCGAGCACGAAGGCCTCCGGCGTCCGCTGTGCTCCAAAGTTGTCGGCGACGCGGTGGTTTTCGTCGCGCAATACCGGAAAGGCAATCTTGTGCGCCTTGGCGTGCTCGGCAATGGATTTGGGCGTGTCGTGCTCATTGGCGTTGACGGCCAGGAACTGCACGCCTTGGGGTTCGTATTCCTTGTGCAATTCCCCGAGCCGCGGCGCATAGGCGTTGTTGATGGGACATTGCGTGCCGAGAAAGAGCACCACGATCGCTTTCTTGTCCTTGCAGTCGGCGAGCGACCAGACCTTGCCGGCGGCGTCTTTCAAGCGAAAGTCGGCGACGGTTTTCTCCTGAGCAAATGTTGGTTGTGAAAGAAGGACAAGGGTGAGGGCTGCACAAGCGAAGCGCATATTCTCTCCTGAAAAAACGCACAGTGAATTAGTCTAACAAGAATTCTGGTTATGCAAGAAATGAAAAATCGATGATACGACAATGGCATACTACAGCACTAACCGTTCGCACCTACGCCGGCGCGTGACGCCGGGCAATGTGGATTCTAAAGCTTTCCAGATCGTCAGCCAGCAACTGCTCAATCAGTTCGACGACACCCGCGCCGTGGCTGCCTTGCATTACAAGATCAGCCCGTTCCTTGACGGACGGCAACGCATTGGCCACGGCGACGCTGCAGCCGCACATGTCGAGAAAGGCGTGATCGTTCTCCGCGTCGCCGACGCCGACGGTCTGTTGCGGCAAAATACCCAGGTCTTCGAGCGCTCTTGTCAAGCCGGTGGCCTTGTTGACGCCGGACGGCAAGGCCATGACGGAGTTCTTGTTGAAGATGATGTGCCATTCTAGACCGAGATCGCGGATGGTCTGGAACAGCACGGTGTCATAGGGCCGCCAGGTCGCCACAATCGAATGTCCGACGGAAATGGGCACTTCCCGATTGCGCAGTGCCTCGACCAGCTTTTCCGGCGGGCCGGGCGAGAGCAGCTTGGATTCGCCGGTACCGGGCTGGTACAGGAGTGCGCCGTTTTCAGCAACGACGCGGGCAAAAAGTTTGATGTGCGGCAGAACGGTCAAAAGCTCGGCAAGCTCGCGCCCGGTGACCAGGACCAGAATCCGTCCAGTGGCGCGCACCTGTTCCAATGCGCGAACCGTCGGGGCATCGACGTGGCCGTCGTGGGCCAGCGTGCCGTCGTAGTCACAAGCCAAAACGTGATAGCGCATGATATGGATTCTTGTTAGGTATCCTTAGAGTTCGACAAGTGGCGATTTCGCAATTCCTGTGCCCCACACAAGGCACGAAAGCATTCATGGCATCCTATTTGCGTAGCTCGGCGTCACCATGCTCGCGCCCGGTCAACGAACCCCTGCGCCATTCTTCGCAAACCGGCGGCGTCATCAGGCAATGCCTGAAGCGCGTGGCCCACGGGTTAGCTCCGCCCCGGCGAAAGCGCCCCTTCCGCGGCCGCGCGAAGGCGAGCGCGACGTGGAGACCCCAGAGTCCATTCTGGTCGTCGATATCGGCGGCACAAAGGTCAAAATTCTGGCGTCAGGGCATACTGACCCAATCAAGCTTCCCTCCGGCAAACGTCTCAAGCCCGGCCACATGGTGGAGGCGATCCGCGAGGTAGCCGAGCCTTGGAAGTTCGACGCCGTCTCGATCGGCTTTCCGGGACTTGTCGGTGAGCACGGCCCGCGCGCCGAGCCGCCCAACCTGGGCGGCGGCTGGGTGGGGTTCGATTTCGCCGCGGCGTTCGGGCGGCCGGTGCGCATCATCAACGATGCCGCCATGCAAGCCCTGGGCTGCTACGAGGGCGGCCGGATGCTGTTTCTCAGCCTCGGCACGCGGCTGGGTTCGACGCTGGTGGCCGGCAATGTGCTCGTGCCGCTCGAGCTGGGCCGCTTGGCCTGCGCCAACGGCAAACCGTTCCACGATATCGCCGGCGCCAGCGGGCTCAAAACTCTCGGCAAGAAAGAATGGCGTCGGCTGGTGCGCAAGATGATTGCCAGTCTGCAGGATGCGTTCACGGCGGATTACGTCGCGGTCGGCGGCGGC
>JAKEFD010000221.1 GCA_022616245.1 Gemmataceae bacterium | reverse complement strand
GAGGGTTTTCGAGGCGGAAGAACCGCTCAAGACCGTCGTGGAATACACGCGACTTTTGGAGGATCGGATAAAACAGAAGCGATAAGCCGGCGTTCAGCTTTCGGCAATTCTTCCTGCACTACATCATGTTTTGCAGCATTTCACGCCGCGGCACGAGGCGCTTGCCGCGGCAGTCGTCGATGTGCAGCACTTTTAGGAGCCGCCGGCGCAGCTCCGATTGCACTTGCTCGACGGCGTTGGCGGAGTCGCTCGGCAAAGGAATGTAGCCGCCGGCGCGGCGGTCGTGGCCGCCCGGTTTGGTATGTGCGCAACACAAAAGCCCGACTGTCGGCGCGGTTCCTAGTGGGCGACGCGCGGTTGTGGGGCGGCCAAATCCGCGTCCGCGCCGACGGGCCAGGCAACCTCGACTTCGGCTACAATCAGGTCATTCGCGGTCAGTTGGTCGGCAACGAGATCATCGTCAATGCGGCCGATCTGGACAACGCGTTTGCCGATCAAGTCGCCTGGCATACGTTTTTCACGCTGAACTGGCAGCTTTCGCCGGATGACGGCCGCTCCTGGATTGCTCCGGCTTTGGCCAGTCAAAGCCAAAACGAAATCTGTGTGACTCTCGGCGCGCCGCCGGCGGGTCAGCCGATGTACCACACTGTAGTGTGGATGGGCAGCCGCAACGGCGCGGGCTCGACAACCCAGCAAGAATTGATTGACGGGGTTTGGGCGGTGTTCGAAACCACCGGGGTCGTCAACCGGGCGTCACAGCCTCTCCATTATTACGGAAACTGGACCACGACTTCCGCAAATGTCGAAGCGCTGTTGCGCACGCGCGATGGCATGTGTGGCAGCTGGGCCAACTTTTTCCTTCATATACTAAGGGCACAAGGAATCACAACGGCGCGTCTTCGGTTTGTCATTCCAAAATACACTAACGTGGAAGGGTTTCTTGTAAAGAATTGGGAGTTTCCTGGCATAAAGAATTTCCCGGCAACATATCAAATGGGAGCAGTTCGGTATGCGCGCCTCCAGGGTGGGCAAGTTGTGCAGGGCCCCGTCGACTATCTGAGCTATGGATGGTTCAACTTTCCGAACGA
Source organism: Gemmataceae bacterium (assembly GCA_022616245.1). GTDB lineage: Bacteria > Planctomycetota > Planctomycetia > Gemmatales > Gemmataceae > JAKEFD01. The sequence continues at coordinate 4,385 of JAKEFD010000221.1, read as the reverse complement.
CGGTGACACGATGCAGCCCAATTTCAATGCAGGTGAACTCCTCATGGACGCAAGCAAAGGAGCAGGCGAATTCCTTTGGCAGGGAACTGCCTGGGTGACTGATGCAGACGGGATTCACGGGCAAAACGCCGACAATCCGTATTCAATGTTTCGCGATCATGTCTTGGTCACCTTCAACGACGTGCTTTATGATCCCAGCTACGGCAAGCTTTACGACGGTGCAGATGCTCTTGACAAGTTTGAAACAAATGCGATTGCCGGATATGTGCGCGAGAGGGCAGTAAACGAAATGTCTGCCGGGGAATACGGCGCGCCAATCGACTTGAACCACAATGGAACCACGAACGAGGATGTTGAGGTTCGCGTCTTCCTTTTCCGGACTAATGGACCTGGGAACGACGTGATCTAATCTAGCGCAGGAAAGAGGTGACCATGTTCTCGGCAGTATTCATCTCGCTCGCGTTGGCAAACATTCCCTTCTCCAATCAAGTGGGAGAAGATACGGAGATTCGGGAGGCTTATCTCTGTGACAATGACCTTTCGCTGTACTATCGTGACAAGCGAAAGGGAGCCAGAGTTTTGCTTCTGAAAGGGAGTCAAAACAAAGAGGAATCGACTCACGAGCTGAGCATCCCCGGCGAACGGTCAACTGTCGATCGAATGGCTGTTGAATTTGGCTGCTTTTGGATTAGGCAAGAGAGCTTTGTCCGCAGGATTCCTTTTGCGGACGCCACATTCTATGACTTCAAGACCGACCAACGCCTTCAAGCACTGAAAAAGAGGTACCCGCGTTGCGTCAATGCCGACTTGTCTTGCCATCTTATTTGGACCGACCCGGTTTCGCGCGCCTTCGCGCGCGACCTCAATAAAGAAATGGAGTTAGAAAGACCCCTCCAAATCATGTTGCGCAAGTATGATTTTCTTCCTACCGGTCCGACGTCTGGCACAGTTTTCATGTCCATGGCATCAACCGTGATCGGCGTTTTTCCGGGCGAATTCAACTGGAAGGGGCAAGAAGAGCGCTGGGAAAGCAAGTACCCCGACGATCCCGTTGAATATATCGCGCGAACGCCATTCGACGAATTCCGCGTGTTCGCACAACGTGACGATTACTTCTTCTTGAGCAATGAAGGTGCGCTGTACGTCGCCAAGCCGAGTCCGAAGAAGGAGCGCATCCCTGTGCCGGTCTGGGAGGATAAGCACCGGCCGATAACAGCAGTGATCAACGACACGAACCAGAAGAAAACTTGGTTCTTAGGTAAGGACGGCAAGGACAAGGTCTTCTTTTTTGAGTTGGCCGAGAAGCCGCACGTACGAGAAGCCCAGACGCAAGCGATTCAGCCGGTGGATGCGCGCGAGCCGCTTAAGACGATTCTGGAGTACACACAGCTTCTCCCTCGCGCGAAGTCGAAAAAGACGCCGTGACTTCGCCTCAAATCGCAACAAAGCAATGCGGCATTTTGCTTCATCTTTGGATCAATTTCGCAAGCGCGTCCTGAGCCATGTTACGTTGACTCCGTAACATCAAGTGCTATATAATCTTACAGAAGAGCTCCGTGGCAATCTTTCGTTGGCATCCTTTTTGCCCAAATGGAAAAAAATCCGCGAACCATTTCGTCGAAATTGTGTCGGAGGTTTATAGGAGCAACGGGTTCGGTGTGCGCCTCGTCTATAGGTTGCCGATACGATGCTCCTTTGGAGGTTTGACAGCCAATCTCTATGTCGGTTCGCCAATGTGCGAGCCATCCTTTATGTCGGAGGTTCATCATGGTCCTCGAGCGTTTGCAAAACCAGGTGGGTGGCGTAGCCGTCGTGCGCGTCCTCGTGATCGGCCTGGAAGGTAAGCGGGAGGGCATGGGGGACCATCCGGCGCTCCTGTCCTTTCCGCGACGCTTCATGCCAAGCGACTCCACCCCCAGCGGAGAGGCGGCCGATAATCGCGCCGCCTCATGGGCCGGTCGGTCCAAACGCTTAGGCAGAGTCGGCCGCACGCTCGCGCCCATAACGCGAGCCGCCATTTTTTATCAATGGCGCAGGCCGCAGGGCACAGCCGGTTTTCTAGCCGGTGCGTGTTCGTAACCCGCAATCCGTGTGGGGCAGACATTCCTGTCTGCCACGGCAGGCAAGAATGCCCGCCCCACAAAGTTGCGGCGTTGACGCGTCAATCCCTTTTTCCTGACTCACAAAGTGCGTGGGTCCCGGCATTGGCCTTGTTCCGTTGACCTCCCTCGCTTACGCGTCGGGTTTGTGTTGATGGAACGCAGGGCGAGCTGACTTGATTCCGGACGCTGTCCGGCCAATGTCGCGCGAGACATTCGGGAAGGGATCAGGAGTTCTTGCCATGACCTGGGATGAAATCATTCCGTTGATCGAGCGCGCCCGCGCCGGCGACCGCACGGCGTTTGGCGCGCTGGCCGAGCGTTTCCAGCCGGCGGTGTTCGCGGTGGCCTTGGCCCGTTTGCGCGACACCCATGAGGCCAACGAGCTGGCCCAGGACGTGTTCATGCACGCCATGACCAAGCTGCCGCAATTGCGCGATCCCAAGTGCTTTGTCGGCTGGCTGCGGCAAATCGCGGTGCGCATGGCGATCAACCGCCTGACCCGCAAGGCGCCGGTGCACGGCGCGGGCACGGACCTCTTGCAAAGCGCTCCGGCAGACGATGCCGGCCCGCTCGAAGAGATGATCCGCGCTGAAAATCGCGCTGATCTTTGGACCGGGCTGGAAAAGTTGAAGCCGGTCGATCGCGCCACGCTGGTGGACTTCTACATTCGCGGCCGTTCGCTCAAGCAAATGGCCCGCGAGTTCGAGACGCCCATCGGCACGATCAAGCGCCGCCTGCACGTGGCCCGGAAGCGCTTGCGGAAGCACCTGGAGCGCGGCGGACGCCGGCGAACGCTGGCGGCGGTGTAAACCCGACTGTAGACCTCACCCAAAAAGGTGAGGTCTACAATTCATCCACATCTTCCGGCTTCTGCATCAATTCCGGCTTGACGATGAATTCGGACAGATCGACCTGGCCGCGCGCTTCGCCTTCGAGCAGTTTCATGCGGATTTCCATCTCGCGGAATTTCGCTTGAAGTGTGGCTAGCTTGCTCGCCAAGTCGTCGCGCGTCTTGGAGCGCGGCACTTCGGGATAGCCGAGCTGGCGTTGCAGGGCGGCGAACAGGTACAGGGGGTCGCGGCCGCGGTTGGCCTTGGCGATCTTGCCTTCCTTCTCGCCAAAGAGCGGGGGCAGCGGCGGCTCATAAGCCGGGTCGATGCGGCGCTGGTCCATGACGTAAAAGCGCGAGCGCAAATACACAAGATCGGCGAAATCGACGATGCCGATCTGTTGCCGGACCATTACCAAGAATCCTCGCCAATCCGTGTCGAACATCGGGTCTTCGAGCATACAGCCCAGGCCTTCGTCATAGCCCAGGCGATTGCGGCTGAGCGTCTCGAACTGATACACAAACAGGCCGGGCTGCGTCGGCTGGTTGGCCCGATAGAGCGCTTCGCGCTCCAGGATCAGAAAGCCGATGTCGATGCTGAAGCGCGTTCGATCCTCCTCGGATTGGGCCACGACGAATGCCTGAAACTTCGTGAAATAGTGCGGCAAGCGCGCGAAGCCGGAAGAGAGCAGGCCCGAATGCTTGAGCTCCGTGCCCAGGAACTGAATCGCCAGCGGTAAGCGCGTCGTGGACAGGATTTCCTCGTGAATGTGATCGAGGATTTCCTGCGTGGGAATGTTCTCCAACACGCGCTCGCGCAGTGTGCGAAAGAAATACGCTTGTTCGATGTACTCTTCGCGGTCGAGGACCATGGCGTTTATTCTTGCAAGTTGGTATGGGAAGGGGTGAAAGGGTGAAGGGGTGAAAGGGTGATCCATCCGATCTTCGCTTCACGACTTCACGTCATCACCCCTTCACCCCTTCACCCTTTCACCTTCGCACAAGTGGCGAATACAGTTGTATCACAGCGACGGCGCTGCGCAAACCGTCGACCGCGGCGCTGACGATGCCGCCCGCGTAACCGGCGCCTTCGCCTACTGGATACAGCCCATCGATGCCGGGCGATTGCCGCGTTTGTTCGTCGCGGACGATGCGCACGGGCGAGCTGCCGCGCGATTCCGGCCCGGCTAAAGTCGCATCCTGGAGAAACTTGCCGCGCCAGCGGCGATCGAGGATGGGCAGGCCGCGACACAGCGTGTCTCGCAAGAACTGCGGCACCAGCTCGGCGATCCGTGCCAAGACCGCGCCGCGCTCGTGGCTGCACGCCGGCAGCGCCGCGCTCGGCCGATCCAAAAGAAAATCCTGCGCCCCTTGAATCGGGCAAAGGTAAGCCCGACCGCCCAGCTCGAAGGCTCGGCGTTCGTACTCCGCCTGCAAGCGCACGCCGGCCAGCG
>JAKEFD010000220.1 GCA_022616245.1 Gemmataceae bacterium | reverse complement strand
GTGCCGGACATGGATGTGATCGTCATCTGCGTGCCGACGCCGCTGACGAAAAACCTCAATCCGGACCTGCAATTCGTCGAAGGCGTCACGCGCGAGCTGTCGCGCTATCTGAGGCCCGGCCAGCTTATCAGCCTCGAATCGACCACATATCCCGGCACGACACAGGAAGTGATGCTGCCGATCCTGGAAACGAGCGGCCTCAAAGCCGAGCGCGATTTCTTTTTGGCGCACAGCCCCGAGCGCGTCGACCCCGGCAATGCCCGCTACACGACCAAGAACACCAACAAGGTCGTGGGCGGCGTCGGACCGCTCTCGCACAAGGTCGCCGTCACGTTTTATTCGCAAACCATCGACAAGGTCGTGCAGGTGTCCAGCGCCGAAGCCGCCGAGATGGTCAAGGTGTATGAGAACACGTTTCGCGCGGTCAACATCGCTCTTGTGAACGAGCTGGCCCTGTTGTGCGACCGTATGGGCCTAAACGTTTGGGAGGTGCTCGACGCGGCGTTCACCAAGCCGTTCGGCATCATGCCGTTCTACCCCGGCCCGGGCGTGGGCGGCCATTGCATCCCGCTCGATCCGCATTACCTCGAGTGGAAAGCACGCGAGTATAACTTCAATACCCACTTCATCGCCCTGGCCGGCGAAATCAACCGCGGCATGCCGCGCTTCGTCCGCGACAAGGCCTTCCGCGCTTTGAACCAGCTCGGCGTCGCCCCGTCGCGCTCGAAAATCCTCATCCTCGGCGTCTCCTACAAACGCGACCTGGGCGACTTTCGCGAATCGCCTGCCGTCGAAGTCATCAAGCTGCTCGAGGAGGACGGCGCCGACGTCGTTTACCACGACCCCCATGTGCCGAGCTTCGAAGAGCACGGCGTGTCGATGGACAGCGTCCCCTTGACCGACGAGCTTTTGCAGGAAGTAAACCTGGTCGTCATCACCGCGGACCACACCAGCGTGGATTATCAGAAAGTCGTGGACCGGGCGACACACGTGCTCGATACGCGCAACGCCACCAAGAAAGTCACCAAAAACCGGGAGAAGATTACGCTACTGTGAGTGGATGGTGAATGGTGGATGGTGGATGGAAATTGGCCATTCACCATTCACTATCCACCGTCCACCCAAAGGACTGAAAAATGACTTCGCTCAAAGGCTCAAGAATTCTCGTCATCGGCGGCGCGGGCTTCGTCGGCTCGCACATCGTCGATCTGCTTTTGCACGAGGACCCGGCGGAAATCCGCGTGCTCGATAACCTGGTCCGCGGCAAGAAGGCCAACCTTCTGCAGGCGTTGCCGTCGGGCAAGGTCAACGTGCTCGAAGGCTCGATCACCGACATGGTCACGCTGCGGGCGGCCCTGCGCGGCGTCGATTACGTCTTTCACCTGGCCGCGCTCTGGCTAGGCGAATGCGTCAGCAACCCGCGCTCGGCCGTCGAGGTCAACGTGGTCGGCACCTATAACGTCGTCGAAGCCTGCCGCGACGCGAAAGTCAAGCGCGTCGTCTATTCGTCGTCCGCCTCTGTGTACGGCAACGCGTTAGCAACGCCGATGACCGAGGAACACCCGTTCAACAACCGCACCTTCTACGGCGCGACCAAGATCGCCGGCGAACAGTTTTTCCGCGCCTTCAACGACATGCACAAGCTGAATTATGCCGGCCTGCGCTACATGAACGTCTACGGCCCGCGCATGGACTACAAGGGGACCTATGTCAGCGTCATCATGAAAGTGCTCGACCGCATCGAAGAGGGCAAACCCCCCGTCATCCACGGCGACGGCAGCCAGGCTTACGATTTCATCCATGTCGAGGACGTGGCCCGCTGCAATATCCTCGCCATGAAAGCCACGCACGTCAGCGACGAGTTCTTCAACGTCGGCAAGGGAACGAAGACGACGATCAACGAGCTGGTGCAAAAACTTCTGAAGCTGACCGGTTCGAAGCTCAAGCCGGAATATCAACCGCAAGAGCACATCTTCGTCACGCACCGCCTGGGCAGCACGGAAAAGGCGGAAAAGCTGCTCGGCTTCAAAGCGAACAAGGACTTGGACGACGGCCTGCGCTCGGTCGTCGAATGGCGCAAGCGCGATCAGAAACGAATGGCGGCGTAGACGGACATTGCGCGTACTCTCGATCGCGCCCAGCTCGAAGCTAGCTTACCGGTGACGGCGAGTCCATTGATGGACATAGTGTCATGGTCAGTCACCGCTGCTGTTGCAAGGATTCCGACCTCGTTTGGTCATGGGAATTGTTAGTGCGTATCGAAGTCGTTGTACTTGGCGTTCGCCGCAACTGCGACGTAGATTTCAAGCAGCGTCTGTTTCAAAGGATCGGGTTCATGAACAAACCGAACTTCCATCTTGCGAATCCTCTCCTTGGCCCGATCGTACTCCGCTTTGAACGCTGACTCTGACAGTAGTGCTTTCCGCGAGCCAGCACGAGTGTACGTAGCCTTTCTATTCGTTTTCTCCCATACAAGCAGCCAAGCAAAGGGACAATCCGGAGCCGTGCTGAAGTGGTTCCTAATACGGACCGCAATCGAACGCTTGGTGCGGCCCACGTACAGATGTTCCGTGTTTTCAGAAAATAAATAAACGCCCCCAACAGGAGTGCTGCGAGGAATCTCGTTGGCGATCACAGGTCTCATCGCGATGAGTTGCTGCCACTTCTCCTCGAGTTCTTCGACAATTCGTTTGAATTCATGGTGCATGACAAACTTACTGCTTATCGTAGTGCCTCGAAGTGGTTGGGCGCGACTCTCAAAATCTGCGAGATGCCGGATTCCTTCATTAGCCGAATGCGAAGGCTGCCTCGACCAGTCCTGACCGCTCGGCGCGCTCAATGGAATCGCCCGATCCTCGAACTCAGCGATAATCTCGACGCCCTGGTTACTGCTTGCCTTGCTTCTCATGCGTTCCCTTCTTTCGATGCCTTCAAGCGAAGCGGACACTCTTCGACTTTTTGATGATTATACCAGAACTGCACGGAGGACCGGCCCGCTTGGGGAAAAGGACAATCCTTCAGTCGAAAAACCACGCCGAGCAACTCCAGGGGCGAATGACCAGTGAAGTCCAGGTCGTGTTCCGGCGATCCGAACAACAATTGTTCTGGCTCGCTGTCGACATACGCTACTCGTATTTGTGCGACTCCGCGCCCGTGGCCTTCGGTCAGCGCTAGGTAGATACAGACCTTTTCTCGCAAGAGCGGAAATGGCGGATCTTCCAGCGAAACGATGTTGCCCATCAAACAATCGATGTGCGTGCATGACGGTTTTTTCGGGTCTTTGTGCACGTCATCGCAGAGCAACATGTACCGCACTACGGGCGACATCGCGGCTTCTCCGCCAACTCAAACAGACTCGCGCTTACTTTGCCGCACAATATGTGGACGGCAACATGCCGCGGTCCTTTCTCACGCACTTATGAATGACAAGACCTTGCTTGTACCAGTTCTGCGCTCCGCCGCAATCTCAAAGAGCGAATTAGTGCAACACTAGACTAGCGCGTCGGGCTAGAGTTGATGAGATTACGGCAAATCGAAGAGCATCACTTCGGCATCGTCGCTTTGGCCGGCAATGCGGATGGTTCGTTCGTCGCTTAGCGCCGCCGCGTCACCGGCGGATAGTGCGTGCTCACCCAGCCCAACTTTGCCGCGAATGACTTGCAGCCAAGCGTGCCGGCCCGGCGTGAGTGGATGCTCCAGGCTTTGATTGGCGCTTGGCCGAGCCAGGTAAACGCGCGTGTCTTGCTGAATCGTGAGCGCGCCCCCGGCGCCGTCCGGTGACGCCGCGAGCTGCCAGCGGTCTTGGCGCTTTTCTGGTTCGAAGCGCTTCTGCTCGTAGCTGGGCTTCAGCCCCTTTGCTTTGGGGAAAAGCCAGATTTGATAGAGGTGCACCGGCGTTTCCTCGGACGGATTGAATTCGCTGTGCATAATGCCCGAGCCGGCCGTCATGCGCTGCAGCTCGCCGGCGCGCAGGACCTCGCCGTTGCCCAGGCTGTCGCGGTGCTCCAAGGCGCCTTCGAGCACGTAGGTCAGGATTTCCATGTCGCGATGCGGATGCATGCCGAAGCCCTGACCGGGCGCGACGCGGTCCTCGTTGATGACGCGCAAATCCTGGAAGTGATGGTGCTTGGGGTCGTAGTAGTCGGCAAAGGAAAAAGTGTGATAGGTGTCGAGCCAGCCGTGGTTGAAATGGCCGCGCTCGTGGCTTTTGCGAAAGGTGATCATGGATAGTCCTCCTCTTATGCTCGTTAGAGGAGGGCACAGCACCGAAAGATTCCGCGCTCGCGAGGGGTTGCAATCCAAACCATTCTTGATGGGAAATGGAAACTCCAGGCGCTACTCTGCCGCGTCGCGCAAAGCGGCCGCCAACTCCCGGTATGGAGTGAGGCCGACGAAGCGCTCCACTTCCGCGCCGTTCTTGAAGACGAGCAAACACGGAATGCTGCGCACGCCATAGCGCTGTGCTAGTTGCTGGTTGGTGTCGATGTTGATCTTGGCGACGACGGCTTTGTCCTTCATGGCCCCGGCCAGCTTTCTAAGCGACGGATCCATCATTTTGCACGGCACGCATGAGGGCGCCCAGAAATCGACGAGGACGGGCTGCTTGTTCTGGAGCACCACCTCGTCGAAGTTTTTCGTCGTGACCGTTGCCGTGACGCCTTCGACAGCGCCGTTTTCGTCGTCGCTAGTTCCGCAACCGGACGATGCCATAAAACCAAGAAGCGCCATTGTCCAGACACACAAGCGACGACGTTGCGATTTTTGCATGAACCGCTCCATTAGCCTACGCCTATCTTACCTACTTCTTGGGATCGAGGATAAGGTCAATTTCGCGCCGGCAATCCTGCAGATGGGCGCGGGTCATGGCGTCCTGTGTCCTTAAGATCGCCACGTCCACGCGGTCCGCCAACTGCTTCAACGCCGCCCGGCCCACGGCGCGGAAGTCGGTGCCGCTCGTGCTTGAGCCGCCAAACGGTCCGCCGTCGTCCGGAATTGGAAAAGGCAGCTTCGGCGTCGCGGCGGACTCCTTCGGATTCAGCTCGTCTTTCAAATGCTCGAGATAATTGCGCTGCAAGTTGCGGCGGATCACATCGACCACCGGCGTCGTCATCTTGAGCTCCGACCAGAGCCCGTCCTGCACGTCGCTGAGGAATTGCAGCGCCGGATAAGCTTGCTCCGCGTTGACGACTTCGGCGTCCATGAGCAGCTTGAAGCGACGCGCACTTAAGAGATTTTCCATGTGCGACTTCTGCTGCGACATGACGTCGTCCGCCACGCCGATGTACTTGAAGCGGTTGACGATACTCGGCTGCAACAGCGGCTTGGGCGTCGTGAAGGCATGTTCAAGCAGGAACTTCACCGCTTGCTGCTGCGTTTCCTTGGGCAAGCGCGTGAAAGTATCCGAGCCGCGGCCGCCGAGCGTGCGGTACTCGACGACGCCGCCGACCAGCTTGGCGACGTGGTTCAGCCAGTTGTTGCGGTGCTTCAAGATGGTCTTGTAGGTGTCTTGCATGAGCGAGAAATCCTCGCCCAGTTCCGTCGTCGCCGACGGCAGCATTTCGATTACGCGGTCGAGGTTTTTGAGGCCCAGTGCGGTTGCCTCGAGCGGATTGTCGCCCACGTTTTCCGTGTTCACAGTGGGATCGACGCTGCTCGGTCCGTCCTCGCCGCCGAAGCGCAGCCAGGGATTGTCCATCTGCTTGGCGGCCCACTTATCGAGTTCGGGCCGCTCTTCCGCCGGCGTCTTGGCGCCGCCGATCGTCCGGTAACCCCAGTCGATGGCGAAGAAATCATAGGGCGCGATCACGGGTATCAAGCGCTTGACGTTGTCGCCCGGCTGCGCCACGTAGTTGAACCGGCCATACGACATGATCGAGGCGACGGAGCCATACTTCTCGGCGAACTCGGGATCGCGCAATTGCTTGATGGAAAACGCCGAGCTGGCCCGGTGGTTGTGGCGCAGGCCGAGGGTGTGGCCGACTTCGTGCGCGGAGACGTAGCGCAGGCAGTCGCCGATGAGGTCGTCGGGCAAGGGCAGCTTCTGGGCGCGCGGATCGATCGCGGCGCATTGCACGAAATACCATTGCTGCACCAGCTTGGTGATGTCGTGCCAGAAGATGATGTGCGCGGAGATGATCTCGCCCGAGCGCGGATCGTGCACGTGCGGGCCCATGGCGTTTTGCGTCGGTTCGGCCACCCAGCGGATCACCGAGTGACGGGCGTCTTCCGCGTCCCAGGCCGGATCTTCCTTTTCGGTGGGCGCGTACTTACAAATGATCGCGTTCTTGAAGCCGGCTTTCTCAAACGCCGGCTGCCAATCCTCGACCCCTTGCTTCAAGTAAGAGCGCCATTTCTCCGGCACTTCGCGGCTGATGTAGAACAGGATCGGCTTGACCGGCTCGGAAACCTCCGCGTCCTTGTCCTTCTTCTCGAGGCGAAAGCGGGCGATGAATTGCCGTTTGACCATCCAGTGCTTGTCGCTGGCATAGTCTTCGAAAGAGCGCGTGAAGTAGCCGACGCGCGAGTCGAAGTAGCGGCCCATCATGGGATTGTCGGGCAGAAGGACCATGCTGTAATGGGCGACGATGGTGGTGCTCTTGCCGCCGGCCCCGCCGCCCCCTTTTTTCTTCGTGGGGAGCGGGGTCGGCGTGGGCGCGCCGCCGCCGGCGCGGAAGGTGAGGAGCACGCGGGTTTCGATGTTGGTCGGAAAGGATTTCACTTCCTCCAAATAGCTGCGCGACTCGTCGATGCTGCCGCCGCCGACCGCCGTCTTGATCGACAGCTCCGGCACGTCCTGCGTGAACATGTTGGTGGCATTGATGACCGCTTCTTTGTCCTTGTTCTCCGCCTCGACGTTGAAGCTCAGGATGATGGAGGCGAGGTTGGCGGACTCGACGGCCCCTTGCACCGCTTTGCCGTCCGCGCGTTTGTCAAAGGGAACGGTCCAGAGAAGGACTTTGTTGCCGCGCCGCTCCCAGCGCAGGATATTCTTGACGCCGGACTTGCCGCCCCAGCCGACGCCCGGCGGGGCCTTGGCCACTTCCGAAGTCCAGAGCATGAGCTTGCCGTACGCGTTTTTGGGAATCTCGAAATAGACTTTGTCCTCGATGCGGTGCGTGGTGAAGACGCCTTTCGTGGTCTTCGCCTTGGCGGTGATGACCTCTTCGTACTTCTTCATTTCCCCCGCTTTGGGGAACTTGAACTTGCCCTTGGTCTCTTCCTTCTTTTCTTCCTTGTCCTTGTCGGGCGGGTCCTGAGCCGGCGTGGACCAAGCCACGACGCCGAACAGGAACAGCGTGAATACGACAAACGGCAGTCGGCGCGAGACGGCAAACATGGATTGGCTCCTACAACGAAGAAGGAGAAACACACACGCAGTAAAACGGCTGAGATTCTTCACAACTAACACATCGGCAGCGGATTTTCCAATTAGAAATGTTGAGAATCTTGTTCGGACGACGGCGATGAATCAGGGGAGTTGGATCACCTGTTGAGGCGCGCCAAGCCCGGCCATTCGAAGCCGGCGGTCTTGCGGCGATCCCGGACGAATGTGAACGCCAGCACGAGTGGCCAGCCAGAAAAAGGGTGAGTCGTGCTTTGTCGTCAAGGACCACAAATCCGAAGCCTCTTCCCGAAGCCAATTCTTGAGCCAGTGAAGCTTTTTGAGCACAGTATCAACATCACTGGTGGAAGCAGGGTGGACTTCGATCCACAAGGCGACTTCGGCGTTGTCGGCACGATAGCCGAGGCCATAATCCCAACGCGGCGAGTTGCGGTGTTCGTTCGTTTCTTGAAGGCATTCATCAAGGTCTACGCTGCCGGTCGGTCGATGGGAATCGCCGCAATGAACTTTCGCTCTATGTTGATTCTTAAGGGCCTGTTTGCCCGGTCGGAAAGCTTCTGGCACTGGGTCGGGAGCGGAGCGGACGGCTTGCTCAAATGTCATCAACCCGCCTCCTTGCTGGAACGGTTGACGACGCGCGCGACAACATCGCCGACATGTGCGGAGAAACCGGTGAGCCCACCCCACCCAGCTTCCGCGCTCTCGGGGGCGCCCGGATCCAGTCCGGAAATGTCCCTCACTTTCCCACTGCTTTGGAAGAAAAAGACGCGCGCTTTCAGGGCGAGTCCCTTTCGTCCCAAATTGCGCAGGTAAGCGGAATCCAATGGGAGTGCGAGCAACTCCAGTATGTCCTGATAGGTGCCGTTGTGCTTGCGAATAACCTCCAGCGCCCAAACCAGATCCAGCACGTGTGGGGAATGCGTGGAAAGGCAGACGCGATAGCCGCGCCGAATCAGATCGAGAAGCAAAACAAAAACGGCGGAAATGGCGTTTGGGTGAAGCCCCATTTCCGGTTCCTCGATCACCACCCATTCGAGGTGATCGCGGCGTTGCTTCGCGTCGTCGCTGGACGGGACCAACCAATAGTACCCCAACAGAAGGGGAACGAACTCGCGCTGCCCCGACGACCACACCAGAAAAGGAAGAGATTTGCCCGTGCGCGGATGACTCAACGTCACGCGTTGTTGGTAGCGCGTCGTGCTGGTTTGCAGACCGAAGCCGCGGAAGATGTGTTCGTCGACAAGCTCGCGCAGCTCGGCTCGAAGTCGCTTCTTCTGCGGAAACAACTCCGGCCGGCTGCCGAACTCGCTTTGAATGAGATGATGCAGCCGTTCACTGAATTCGCGCAAGACGAAAGGATCGCTGGAACGGTATTCCGTGAACGTACGGGTTTGTCCATCGCGCAGACTCATTACGCGTTGCGCGGGTACATGAAAGACACGCTCGACGGCTTTCGAGTTGCTCGGTCTTGTCAATGATTTTCGCGATACCGTCGCGCCGTCGGCTTGGACGACCGTTTTGACTCCTTTGATGGGGTCCCAAATGGCCGACATCCCTTCACCAAAGTACAATTCCAGGAAACTGCGAATGTCTTTGCCCCAATCGATGTTGAAGCGCTCGAATTCGGCCAGTATGGACGGCGAGTCTATGACAAGCTTCAGCAGTTGTAGGAAGATGCTTTTGCCTGTGGCCTGCGGCCCCACCAAGACAGTGAGGTCGCCGAACTTCACGTCTGCGTTCCGGACTTGGCCGAAATCACGAACTGTGAGTCGAGAGACATTCATGTAGTCGCGTTCCCTTCGGCGCGTATTCTTCTGGGGCTACTGGCGGCTATTCCTTGGTGATCACTTCATCGAGATTAAGGATTGTGTTGGCGAGCGCGGTGTAAGCCGCCAATTGTCCAGCGTTGAGCGCTGGGTCGCGTGGGGAATCTCCAGCGCCCACGAGCTTGCGGGCGGCGACGACGTCCACAGAATATTGATCGAGGTGGCAGTTGAAGCTTTCGACCAGCAAGCGCAACTCCTTATCGGTCGGCGGCCGGCAGGCCGCCAGACGAAACATGAGGCGAACCCTGTCCACCGCAGTCACGCCGCCTTCCTTCATAGCCCGCTCGGCCAGCACGCGCGCGGCTTCGACGAAAGTCACGTCATTCATCAGATTCAATGCTTGCAGCGGAGTATTGGTGCGTGTCTCTCGGACGACGCAGGTCTCGCGATTGGCCGCGTCGAACGCTAAAAGCGCCGGCGGCGCCACCGTGCGCTTCCAGTACGTGTACAGGCTGCGGCGATAGAGGTTCGCGCCCTGGTCGTGCGGCGCATCGTCAGTGCCGTGCAGTTCTTTCTCCAAGCCCAGCGGCTGATACGGCTTCACCGACGGCCCGCCAATGCGCTCGACGAGCAGGCCGCTGGCAGAGAGCGCCTGATCGCGAATCACGTCTGCGGACAGGCGAAAGCGCGGCCCGCGCGCGAACAGGCGATTGTCGGGATCTTTCTGCAGCAGCTCTTTCGTCGCCTTGGACGATTGCCGATAGGTGGCGCTCGTGACGATGGTTTTTAGGATGTGCTTCACGTCCCAATTCTTGACGCCGGCCCACGTGCCTTGCTGGCAGCAGTTTTCGCCCACGTCCCAGGTCGGGTCCATGAATTCGACCGCCAGCCAATCGAGCAGTTCCGGATGGCTGGGCCAATCGCCCTGAGCGCCGAAGTCTTCGACCGTGCGGACGATGCCCGCGCCGAACAGCATCTGCCAAAAGCGATTGACGGTCACGCGCGCCGTGAGCGGATTCGAGCGATCGACCAGCCACTGGGCGAAGCCGAGACGATTGTTGGCTGCGCCGGCCGGCAGGCGCGGCAATGCATCAGGAATTCCAGGCAGAACGCGCGCCCCCGGCTTGTCGTATTCGCCGCGGAGGAGGATGTGCGTATCGCGCGGCGTCGGCATTTCCACCATGACCATAGTCGTGGGGATGCTCTCTTCGAAGTCCGCAAGCTCCTTTTCGGCATTGCGCCATTTCCCAAACGCGTACTTTACGTGCTCCGGAGCATGCTGTTCCAGGAAATAAGAACGCAGCTTGTGCGCTTGCGTCGGCGTGCGCTGTCTTAATGGCGTCTTCACAATCGAGTCGATGTTGTCGAGGTTGGCGATGAGTGCCACGTCGTCCGCTGGCACCGCATGGTCGTAGATACGCACGTCATCGATCGCGCCGTGGAAGCGGTTTTCCGGCCCGCCGCCCGCGCCGATGCGGAACGGCTCCTTTGTGTTGAAGGACTGATTGAGGTCGTCGAGGTTGACCTTCAGTTTGGCCGGTTCGCCGTTCACGTAGATCTTGATGCCCTCGGCGACGCGCGAGCCGTCGTACGTGAAGAACACGTGATGCCAGCGCTCGTGCGCGAGGGCAGCTTCCGTCTCCACGCGGATGGCGTCGTCGAGCCAGCGCTTGACCAGGTGCACATGAATCTTGCCGCCCAGATACGCCACGCTGTAGCCGTCGGCACGGTCGCTGTCGACCATGCGCGAGAGGATCGTGCCGCCTTTTTGTTCGGGCTTGATCCACGCGCCCATCGAGAACTTGTCATAGAAGCCGAAGGCGCCTACGTCGCCGGCCTCGACATGCTGCTGCCTGCCGTCGAAGTAGACGGCGTTGCCGATTTTACCGGGCACAATGCGCAGCCGGATGGGCTGAAAAGTTTCGCCGTTTAAGATAGTGGTCGAAGCGCCATCCTTGGGTTCAGACTCCGTACGAATGAAAAAATCGTTGTCCAAGTTAAACTTGGAGAGAAGTCCGCGCGTCAGCGTCCAGTCGATGGGCTGGCTCAAGGTCTTTTCCCATGCCAATTGAGCTTCTCCCAATTCAGGTTGCAAATGCGCATAGACTTCCGACGTCGCCTTGAGTTGTGACTGCAAAAGCTTCCAGTGCACGTTATGCGCGTTTGTCGGAGTCTTTATGTACGGCGGTGAGTTGCCGTACTTGATCGCTTTGCCGCGCTCGGGGACATTGTTGAAATAAGCGAAGAGCTGGTAGAACTCCTTCTGGCTGACCGGATCATACTTGTGATCGTGGCACTTGGCGCAGCCGGCGCTAAGGCCAAGCCACACGGTCGCGGTGGTGTCTACGCGGTCCACCACGTACTCGACTGCGTACTCCTCTGGGATGACGCCACCTTCGGAATTGGCGCGGTGATTGCGGTTAAAGCCGGTGGCGATTTTCTCGTCCAGTGTGGCATCGGGCAGCATGTCGCCGGCAATTTGTTCGATTGTGAACTGGTCGAACGGCATGTTGGCGTTGTAGGCGTCGATGACCCAGTCACGCCAGCGCCACATGATGCGGTCGCCGTCGGTCTGGTAGCCGTTGGTGTCGGCGTAGCGGGCGGCGTCGAGCCAGCGCTGGGCCATGCGCTCGCCAAAGCGCGGCGACGTCAGCAAGCGATCGACGACTTTTTCATACGCCCCTGGCGAAGCATCGGCGAGGAAGTCGTCGACCTCGGCGGGCGTGGGCGGCAGTCCGGTCAAGTCGAGCGAAACGCGCCGCAAGAGCGTAATGCGATCCGCCGCCGGTGACGGCTTCAGCCCTTCCTCTTCCAAACGGGCCAAGACAAAATGATCTATCGGGTTTTTGGTCCAGGCTTTGTTCTTCACCGCGGGCAACTTCGGCCGCGCCGGAGCGATGAACGACCAGTGCTGCTGGTACTTTGCGCCCTGGGCGATCCAGCGCCGTAGTACATCGATTTGCTTCTCGTTCAAGGGACCATGCGCGCTGGTCGCGGGCGGCATGCGTTTGCTTTTTTCCTTGGCAGTCACGCGCTCAAGAAGCGCGCTCTGCTCGGGCTTGCCGGGAACGATGGCCGCATAGCCTCCGCGATCGGCGACTGCGCCTTCCGCCGTGTCCAGACGCAGGTCGCCCTTGCGCTTCGACTTGTCCGGCCCGTGGCAGTGAAAGCACGTGTCGGAAAGTATCGGGCGAATATCGCGGTTGAAAACAACTTCTTGTGGGGCAGGATTCCCATCCTGTCCGCTGGCAGCCAGCGCGGCAAAGAATAAGAGCGTGCTCGCCAGAAAGCGAACCATCTTGGAACCCCGTGAGGAACGGCAGATGGAGTTGATTCTAAACGGTGAGCACGAAACGGGAAAGGATTTTGTTGGGAGTTACGTTTCTTGCGGCGCGGGCTCGGCTTCGGCTTTCCTGCCGGCGCGAAACACGAGCAGGCTCCACAAGGGGAAACTGAATCCCAGATAGACCACGTTGCTGCCCAGAATGCGCGCCAAGATAGGATGAATGTCGAACCAGTGCCGGATCAAAAAAAACAAGAGGGCGTTGAGCCCGAAGGCGACGAGTTCGATGGCGAAGAACAGGCTGCCCTGGCGGACGATGGCCCGTGAGCGGTCCTCGAAGGCGAAGTACTTGTTGCCGATAAACATCACGACCAAGCCGGGGATGAGGCTCGGCACATTGGCGATCTGGTCGGGCACGCCGAAGACGTAAATCAAGAGACATAGCGTGCCGAGGTCGCTGGCGGTGGCGCACAGGCCGACCAGGCTGCTGCGCAGGAGAATCCAGAAGCGCTGGAGCAGCGTTTTTTTCGGCGCGTCTGACGGAGGCACTGAACACATGCGCGAACTCCCGTTCTACAGGCAAAAAGGCACGCCGGACCGGGCAAACGTAACGGAAAAAGGATGAATTTTTGAAGAGAAGTCGGGGAAATGCGCGTTCACGTTTACGTTTCAACTGTTTACGTTTCGCGCTCGAGCGGCCAAACCTTGGACCTGAATCCTTGGAGGATGACTCGAACGCGATACGTAAACGCGCGAAACATAAACGATTGATGTTAGTTTCGTTTCGAACTGGGGGTGGTATCCGCGTTTTCCAGTCCGAACACAAAGCGCAGGCCGCCGATCACGTGCTGCTGGAACTGCGGATCGTGCCAGACTTCGTCGCGATGGCCAAGCGCCGTGTAGAAAACGCGGCCCTTGCCGTAATCGCGTACCCAGGCGAGCGGATTGTCGCCGTCCTTGCGCCAGAGGTTTTTGGTGGTGACCTTCATGTCGATGCTCATGAGCACACGCAACTTGTCGCGCGAATACGGGTCCTTGAACTGGTAGATCTCATCGTCGTAATCAAAAGTCTGGGGGAAGTGCTTGGTGGCCGGGTTATTGCGGTCCTCGACTTGTATCCGAATTTTCTGGATTCCCGGTGGATGGCCGGCGAAATAGGCGCCGATCATTTCGCCGTAGTCGCGCCATTTGTAAAACGTGTCGGCGGCGCAATGGCTGCCGATCAGGCCCTTGCCGTTGCGCACGAACGCGAGGAAATCCGCCTTTTGCACATCGGACAAAGGCAATTCGCCGGTCGTGTAGAAGAACACGGCGTCGAAATTCTTGAGGTTGTCCGCGTCGATCTCCTTGCGCGAGTTCTGCGAGCAGACGACGGTGAAGTTGTGTTTCTTGGCCAGCTCCATGAAGGTTTTCTCGACCACACAAGGAGTGACCTTGGCGATTACCTTGTTGTCCGCTTCGATATCCAAAACCTCCGGCGACGGAAAACGGCCAGTGTAGATGATCTTTGTCACCTTGCCTTCTTTGTTCTTCTGAAACTCGAATTGCTCCTTGGGCAAGCTCAAAGGATCGATGCCGTTAGCGACTTTTGTCTCGCGCGTCACGCAGCCGTGGCGAAAGCCGCGCGACTCGGTGATGACGAGGAGGCGTTTGCCGGCGCCATCGCCCTGCGCCAGCGCGGGGCCATGGAACGCCAGCACGACGCCTAGAGCGAGAAGCGAAATCAAGCGATTCATTTTGTTACCTCGTTCCCAATTAACCGCAGAGAGCGCGGAGGACGCTGAGAGCTTCAGCCTTTGCAATCCTCTGCGTTCTTTGCGCCCTCTGCGTTTCAAAAGGTTATGGCAATTCCTTCACGCGGATGCGGCGAAACTCGAACTTACCGCTCTCGGCTTGCAGGCCGATGCCGCCCGTCTTTTGCTTGACGGGCATGTCCTCCAGGAATTCGCCGTTGCAAAGGCAGTGGGCCACGCCGGTGATCGCGACCTGCACGCTGCCCAGCTCCACGGATTGGCCGTCCACCGTGGCCGTCGGCTGGCCGTCCTTGACCGTCAGTTGCAAGACGTTTTTCGCGGACAACGCTTTGCCGTTCACCGTCGTGGTCACCTTGCCCCACTTGACGGTGATGTCGAGCTCGTTCCAGTCGTCGTTCTTGAATTTCTTGAGCTGTTTGCGTTCGCCGCGGCGCACATAATCGCGTACCTGAAGCTGATCGCCGGACGAGCGGATGTAAACGCCGCTGTCGGCCTTGAGGCCGGCGCGGACTTCGAGCTTGAGGTGGAAATCACTGCCGAATTGATTGACACTGAACAGGTCTTTGATGCCGCCGCCGACGTTGGCCACGATCGCACCGTTTTCCACGGTAAAGCGCTTGTCGGCGGTTGCCGATTTGCCCTCGAGATCCTCCTTGTAGTATTTCCAGCCGGACAGGTCCTTGCCATTGAAGAGCGACGTGTAGCCGTCCTCGATTTTGAAATCACCCGCATTCCCCACTGAGCCGAGCAGCGTGCAACACGCAAGCGGCAAGGCCAACATGACCGTTCGCATGACAGTTCCCCCCTTTGGTAGTAGGCACACTCCGTGTGCCGTGAGATGACGGCACACGGAGTGTGCCTACTACTATGGACTTACAACGGTTTCGGCCATCTTACGAATATCCTGCGTGATCCGCATCGAGCAGAACTTCGGCCCGCACATCGAGCAGAATTTGGCGGACTTGAACACTTCCTGCGGCAGCGTTTCGTCGTGCATGGACCGCGCCGTTTCCGGGTCGAGCGACAGCTCGAATTGCTTGTTCCAATCGAATTCGAAACGAGCCTTGGACAAGGCATCGTCGCGCTGGCGGACGTTTTTGCGGCCGCGGGCAATGTCGCCGGCGTGGGCGGCGATCTTGTAGGCGATCACGCCCTGGCGCACGTCGTCCTTGTTTGGCAAGCCCAGATGCTCCTTCGGCGTCACGTAGCAAAGCATGGCCGCGCCTGCCTCGGCAGCCAGCGCGGCGCCGATGGCCGACGTGATGTGGTCGTAGCCGGGCGCAATGTCCGTCACCAAGGGACCTAACACATAGAAAGGCGCATCGTGGCACAGGGCACGCTCCTTTTCCACATTCATCTTGACGAGGTGCATGGGAATATGGCCGGGCCCTTCGATCATGACCTGGCAGCCGTGCTCCCAGGCTTTCAGCGTCAATTCGCCGAGTGTCTCCAGCTCCGCGAACTGGGCTCGGTCATTCGCGTCGGCAATGCAGCCGGGACGAAGACCATCGCCCAGGCTGTAAGTGACGTCGTAGGCACGCATGATCTCGCACAGTTCGTTGAAATGCGTGTACCAGGGATTCTGCTTGTGGTGGGCCAGCATCCAGGCGCCCATGAGCGAGCCGCCGCGGCTGACGATGCCCGTGATGCGGTTTGTCGTCAGCGGCAAATACTCGCGCAAAACCCCCGCGTGGATCGTCATGTAGTCCACACCTTGTTTGGCCTGATGCTCCACCATGTCAAGCATCATTTGCGGCGTGATGTCGGCCGGGTCTTTCACGTTTTGAATGATCTGATAGATGGGCACGGTTCCGATCGGCACCGGCGAGGCGTCGATGAGGGCCTGGCGGATGCCGTCGATGTTTCCGCCCGTCGAGAGGTCCATCACGGTGTCGGAACCCAGGTGGACGGCGGTGTGCAGCTTTTCGAGTTCGTCGTCGACCGTGCCGGTGACCGCGGAGTTGCCGATATTGGCGTTGATCTTGCACAAAGATGCCACGCCGATGCACATGGGCTCGAGTTTTTTCTGCAAGTGATTGATGTTCGCAGGTATGACCATACGGCCACGTGCGACTTCGGCGCGGACCAGCTCGGCGTCCATGTCTTCGCGCTGGGCGACAAAGCGCATCGCGTCGGTGATGATGCCCTGGCGGGCAGATTCAAGTTGCGTCATGGATGTCTCCTATTTCGTAGGACAGGTTTTCAACCTGTCCGTGGTTTGCTGCAGGACAGGTTGAAAACCTGTCCTACGTAGCCAGCGGCTCTTTGAGCCAGTCATAGGCGAAGTTCAAAGCCCACTTCCATAACCCAAAGATCGCGTTCAAAAAAAACAACACGAAAATCGGCAAACCCAGGTCGATCACTAAAACGCTGAGTGCGTCGAACAAATCCGAGTAGGCGAAGAACACAAACACGATCCAGACCGCCGCGGGGACGTAGCCGAACAGGATGAGCAAGTGGATCGGGCCCGGCGGCAATTCCGCGGCGTCGGCCAAGAGGTAATCCAGATAGACGAAGGCGGCGCACAAGGCGGCCAGGCACACGCCCGCGCCGCCGGCCCGCGACCATAATTCAGCGGGCTCCATGTCCAGAGGTTTGGGCCCGTTCTGAATGCGGTACGCCAGCGCCAGCATCGGGATGTTGAGCGGGAGCAACACCGTGATGGTGGCGATCCAAGCCAGCGTATCCCTGAAGAAAGCAAACAACTCCACGTTGCGCCTTCCGATCGCTGCCAGGGAGCTTGCGGGATCCCACAAGCACGGCGTGGGGCAAACATTCCTGTTTGCCCGGCAGCTTGTGGGCGTGAGGAAGAAGTGACCGTGCCAAGATCGCTTTCCCACGCCGGCATGATCCGGATCAGGTCCCAGGGTTTGCTCTCAGCCCTTTGGCCCAACGTAGACTCCACGCTCCGCGTGGGGAGCTGATTCCCCCCACGCCGAGCGTGGGGTCTGCGTTGGGACCGCAGACACCCCTAGCGATGGACATGATTCTACGCGGCAAGGCCGGTGTTTCAAGCGGATTCGCGATTGCCCGCGCTATGCCCGTTCGGTACTTTGAGCGTAACCTGAGCGTTCGCCGCCATGCACACCATCCTCCACTACGTCTCCGAATATCCGTTCCTGTCGATCGCGCTCACGGGCTTCACCATTTGGATGTTCGTGGACGCCTACCGCCGTGGGGTCGAGCAGTTTTGGTACTTGCTCATCTTTTTTATCCCTCTGGTCGGAGCGCTCGCGTATTTCTTCGTCGTCTTCTTGCCGCAAGTTCGCTTCGGCAACTTCGCGCTCTTCGAAAAGAAGAGTTCGCTCGACGAATTGCGCTACCGGGCGGAGCATTCGCCGACGCTGACCAACAAGGTCGCGCTCGCGGAGAGACTGATTGAGAGAGAAAACCACTTGGACGCGTTGCCCCATCTCGAGGCCGCGCACAAGATCGAGCCGGAGCATTGCCTAATCCTGTATTTCCTGGCGCTGTGTTATTCGAAGCTCGATCACCTCGATCTGGCGCTGCCGCTTTTGGAACAAATCAAGACGCGCGATCCGCGCTGGTCGGACTACAAGGCCTGGCGCTTGTTGGTGGAAGTTCACGGCCAGGCGAACAACCCGCAGGCCGCGTTGGACCATAGCCGCGCGCTGGTCAATCTGTCGCCCACGCTGCAACACAAGTGCGTCTTGGCCGAGCACTTGATCGCGTCGGACCAGCAGGATGAGGCCAGGCGGCTGTTGGAAAAAGCACTCGACGATCACGCCTACACGCCGGGCCCGATCCGCCGCCGCAACAAGCCGTGGGCGAAGAAAGCCGGCGCGCTGCTGAAACAAGTCGGTTGACCGTAGTAAGCATACTCCGTGTGCCGTCTGTTCAAAACGAACACTCTGTGTGCCGAGCGTCCCAAAACGGCACACGGAGTGTGCCTACTACTTTGGTTGGATCGTCGGCTCGCCCTTCAAGTAGCCAATCGCAATCAAGAACTCATCCGCCCGCTTCAAGGTGCGCTCCTGCCAGGGCGATTTGTTGAAAAAGCCGTGCGCTTGTCCCGCGGCGGTGAAAAGCTCTGCGCGCTGGCCCAACTCCTTGGCCTTCTTCACGAACTCTTCGCCGTGCGTCAGCAGTTTGTCCGCCGTGCCGAACAGGATCAGCGTCGGCGGCGAATCCTTCTGCAAATGCAGCGTGGGTGAAATGGCCTTGCCGATTTTTTCATCGTTGTTGATGCGCTCCATGAGCTCTGGGTAACCCGTGAAGCGTAAGACCGGATTGAACAGAACGAGCGCGTTGGGTTTGGAAGAAACGCTGAGGTCGGCGTCGGCGCCCTCCAGCCCGTCGCCAAGCGCGGTGCAGGCGGCGAGATGTCCGCCGGCCGAGCCGCCGGAAGCGACGATGCGCTCGGGATCAATTCCCAGCGTCTTGGCGTTCTTGCGCACGAAGCGGATGGCGCTCTTGGCGTCTTCCACGCATTGGTCCGGACTGACGCCGTGCCGGGACTTGACCCGATAATCGGCGCGGATTGCGACCATGCCGCGGCCGGCAAGATATTGTGATTGCGGCTCGAATTGCTTGACGCTGCCCGCATTCCAGCCGCCGCCGAAAAAGAACACGATCGCCGGCCGCTGGTCTTTTTCCTTCCAACCGGGCGGGAAATGCACGATAAGCTCAAGTTTGGCTTCCTTCGTTTGCCGATGGACGAAGGACTTGGTGGCTGTCGCCGGATCACCGGCGACGGCGGTTGTTACTACGGCAATCGAAGCAAGTACGATGATCACCAGTCGGCCAATGTTCATGGTTCGCTCCTTTCGCTTATCCGCGTTTATCTGCGTCCATCTGCGGTTCCAAATTACTTCACGACGAATGCCGGCGGCTCTTTCGCCAAATCCGCTTCCCAGTCGGCCAGCAGCCGCCGCAACTGCGTGACGATCTCGGGTCGGCGATAGGCCAAATTGTGCCGCTCGCTGACATCGTTTTCCAGATCGAAAAGCAATTCGATCATGCCGTCGTGAAGAAACTTCCAATTGCCGTGTCGCACAGCTTTCTGTTTGCGGTCCGAGCGGTCGATGCGCCAAAAAAACGTGCGCTCCTGAGCCGGTTTTTCACCGGTGAGAATGGGCAGTAGATTGATCCCTTCCAAACGAGCGTCTTTTAGATTCGCCGCACCAGCAGCGGCCAGGATAGTCGCCGTTAGATCCATGGTGATGCCGGGCTGCGCGTGCGTCTTGTTCTTGCCCAGCCTGGCCGGCCAGCGCATAAGGCACGGCACACGGACGCCCCCTTCCCAGAGCGTGGACTTGTGATGAAAGAACGGCGTGTTGTCGGAGTATTGGTAGCCGCCGTTGTCACTGGTGAAGATGACGAGGGTGTTGTCGGCGATCCCCTGCTTGTCCAACTCATCGAGCAACATCCCAACGCCTTGGTCGGCGCGTTCGAGCATTGCCGCGTACGCCTGGCGCGAGCCTTTGCTCAGGTTCTCCTTAGTCAAAAGCTGCCCCGGTTTGTCGGGAACCTGAAAGGGAAAATGCACGGCCAAATGCGGCACGTACAGAAAGAAAGGCTCCGTGGCGTGGCGGCGTACGAAGTCGACGGCACGCTGATTCAAGTGATCGGTAAGATATCCCGTCGCTTTGGCAGGCTTCTCGTTCTCGAATAGGCAAGGCGTGCCGTCGTAATACTTGTAGGTGTAATAGTCGGCGTGGCCCAGAAGGACGCCGAAGTACTCGTCGAAGCCGTGGCGAATGGGGTTGAACTCGGCCCGGTAGCCTAAATGCCATTTGCCGATGATGCCGGTGCGATAGCCCGCGCCCTTGAGCAAGCGCGCCAACACAGAATCGGCTGGCGACAGGCCGAGCGCCAGCATGTCAGGTTCGGCGACCCAGTCGTTGCCCTGGCGGCGCTTCTGCTCGGCGGTGAAGCCCAGGGCCCACTCCAAGCCGACGCGCTGCTGGTAACGGCCGGTCAAAAGCGCTGCGCGGGTCGGCGTGCACACCGGCGCGTTGGCGTAGAAGTTCGTCAAGCGGACGCCTTCGCGCGCAATGCGGTCGATGTTCGGCGTCTTGATGTCCTTGGCGCCGGTGCAGCCCAGGTCGGCGTGGCCCAGGTCGTCCATGAGGATGAGGACGATGTTGGGTTTGGCGGGTTCCGACGCGGCGAGTGGCCGCCAAATGCCCAGCCAAGCAGCGGTCAAAAGAACGCACGCAGTCCAATGGCGAACCATCGAATAACTCCCTCGAAGATAAATGCTATCAACAGCGTGCCCGGCTGCCGTGCGCTTGGCAAGTGGATTTTCGCATGCTGCGCAGCCGCAAACCGCGCGCGGCCTGTTTTCTGATGCCAACATCGTCGTCCTCGCGGCTTTTTCATGGCGCGAATGGACGGAGCAGCTTCGATCGGGCACAATGGTTGTGACGACTCCAAGGAGTTGAGGCATGGCAACTGCAGAGAAGCCTTCTGACGAAACGACGAGGCAGGAATTGCCCGACGCGACCGGCGAGTCATCCCCCGACGTTCGGATAACCTTTGGCGCCTGGCTGCGCTCCATGTGGGCCATCGCACACGGTGTATTCCTGCATCCGTTCTCGACGAGCTATGTCGATCTTTCCACCGGCAAAAGTGTCCAGGTACCCAACTGAACTTGGGCGCAATACGGCATGCCACTAGCCCAGAAACCTGTCGGAGTGATCGGCGCGCATTTCACAGTCCTGGTATGGATTGTGACGGTTGTTTGTTTCATGTCTCTGCTGGTGATCTTCGTGCTGGCCCTGACCGCTGGCGATCCCTTGAGCAAGGCGCAAGAAGCGGCACTGGAGACCGGCAAATATGCGTTTACGACCACCTTGGGCGCCGTACATCGTCACCTCGGCAGACACGGAATTCACGGAGCAAGAGATCGCGGTAGGGGTTCGAGAAATCCGCGAGATCATGCTATGTAGATATCACGAAGGCTTTGTCGGGCAGAGGCATCGTAGGTATCAATAGTCTTACAAATTTGGCGAGGTTTGTTGTGGCATTCTTTGAATGGCTTATGGGAAAGAAGCAGCCAGGAAAACAGTCATTGGGAACAGCTGAGCGCCTTGCTGCAAGTGTCTTCGAGGCTGCGAAAGTGGCAGCTTCCACGAGTACGTCTGCGATTGCGACGAATGAAAATGTGCGCCATTTTGCAAAGTTGGCTGAAAAAGTATCGGACAGATTTCTCTTGACGACAGTTGCGGCGGCGCTCCCCCTTGCCGTCCACGCAACGCTCGAGCATTCGCAAGACCTCAAAGAGGATTTCTACAGGAAGCTGATGAGCCTCATTGGAGACTTCGATCAACTTGGACCCGAATTGTTCGCAGATGTCCATCAGTTCTCAAGGGACCGGCAGACCTCTGGCGTGAAGCTTGACGCGCTTGCTGGTGTTTGGTTGATTTGGAACTTAAAGGGGACGGAGCCCAGCGTCGTAGAAATCCAAGAGGGTGCGCTCGTGGGAGCCGCCCTAGGAAATATCGCGTTTCAATGGTTCGAAGCACAGTGGAAGGGCCAGGCGTGAACGCGGAAGTCAAATCAAAGTTACAATGCGACTGCCAGCGGACTAGCCTTGGAGACACGAACCATGCCGTTCTCCATGTGCTTTGTTTCGGCTAGTTTCTGTAGCAACTTGGCCCGGTAATTCTCATGTTTGGGATAGACTCGAACAAAATGATCCAAGACTCGTTCAGGTGGCAAGAACAGGTAGCCCACTGGGGGGCTTTCTTGCCACAGCCTGACACCGCACGCCCCATTTAGATAGGTCGAAAGATCATGCCAGCCGCACTCAAATTGATAGTTCATTACAACTCCGCCTGTGTGGAATCTATAGATTATTATAGCCAACAGGTCCGAGGTTCTCAAGTGATGAACCTCTGGTCACCAGCGCGGCACGGGGCGAACGAGCCAGCCGCAAGATCGTCCACCGTTTTCGCCCGTGGATCATCAACCCGACAAAACCTACCCATGGATTATCGACGCTTTGGGGCTTTCCAACTATCCGATTCGGTTTCAGACGATTAAGGTCCGCCCAGCGCGAATGCGGTACAATGCAGTGAGCCCACGTTTCGTGGCATTCAGCGAGGTCACTCATGTCCGTTTTGAAGACTCTGTCCGCCAAAGCGCCGCCGTGGCAGTTTGACCCCGACGGCATTTGCCGGGTTGGGGGCACGCGTGTGCGTCTGGAAACCGTGCTCACGACATATAACCAAGGCGCAGCCGCAGAGGAGATCCTTCTCAAGTTCCCTTCACTCCGGCTTGAAGACATTTACGCCGTCATCACGTATTACCTTTGGCGCCCGGACGAGGTGAACAGCTATCTGGATCAACGCGCGGGAGAGGAAGCGGCCGCACGTGACAAACTCGAAAAGCAGTTTCCCTCCCAGGGCGTGCGCGAGCGCCTGCTGGCCCGCAAAAAGACCTGACCATGGCCCTGCGCTTTCTCGTTGACGAGGATTTCGACAACGACATCCTGCGCGGCGTCCTTCGGCGACTGCCGACGCTCGATATCGTCCGAGTGCAGGACTTCGGACTCTCGGGCGCTATCGATCCGGTCGTCTTGGAATGGTCGGCAAAAGAGGGTCGAATTGTCTTTACGCATGACGTGAGCACAATGTCCAAATACGCCATGGAACGTGTGCAGCACGGGCTGCCGATGCCGGGAGTTTTTGCAGTTCCGCAGTCGCTGTCCATTGGCAAAGCCATCGACGAGATCATGCTGATTGCCGAGTGCAGCCATGAAGGAGAATGGGAGGGACAGTTTCGATTCTTGCCCTTGTAGACATTCGACGATCAGCAAAATCACGAGAACCTGTCATGCCCAAACGCAATTCGCATCGCACGGCGGAGCATCCTTACCTCGTCGTCTTCGCCTCGCAGCCGCCGCCCAATCGGCTGGGGCTGACACATAGCTTTGCGGCGTTCCTGACAGCGGCGACGCCCGCCGATCCGGCCAACGTGCCCATGGTGCCGCACACGCCCATTAGCTGGCTGCCTTCCACGATGGTCATCCGCCTGTTCACGAAGCCGTAAGCGGGCACGAACTTCGACGTGCCGGCCACAATCGACGTAGGTTAGGATTCCGTTCCCGACACATTCAAGAACTTCGGTCAATGTAAGTCTTTAGTCCTACTATGATTCTGCAGCTGACCACTCTTGTTTCCTTCGG
>JAKEFD010000219.1 GCA_022616245.1 Gemmataceae bacterium | reverse complement strand
TTTCCGTTGACCAATTCGGGCCTTACTTCCAAAGCCGTGACCAAGAGCAGGTCAATGATCTGAAAACTCTCATCCGGTTGCGTCACAATAATAGTTCGCCCTGCGCCAAGGAAGGCCATGAATTCCTGGTGAAGGAGTAGCACATCACGGCCATCCGCTAGATGTATGAGAAAGGGTTCAAACGGCTGCGCGTTGTAGAGACGCCGAACTTGTTCAACGGTCATGTCACACCGTCATCCGATGGAGAGTGAAGCGCGGAGAGGGGAGCACTCTACTCCACCATCCGCGCTCCACTCTCCGCGCTCTACACTGCACACTTACCCGACCGCCGCAATGTTCACATACGTGTGCACGTGCGGCAAAACGCGGTAGTTCCATACGAAGCCGGGGCCTTCCAGCCGCCAGAAGTGCCAGCGGTTGTTGTCGGTCGCGCCCTGGTCGCGGTAAAACGCCAGGTGAATGCGCTCCATGCCGCCGTTGAACTGCACAATCCGCATGACCTCATCGGCATCCTCGCGGCGATACGGCGACAGGATGTCGCGCATGACCGATTGGACCAAGCGGCGTTGATCCATCGTCAACTCGCTGCCCGGAATGCCCGGATGCGGTTGGCCGGGGGCGCGGAACCGCACTGAGGGTGCTTGCTCGCCCGGCGATCCCGTAACCACAGCTGTCCGGCGTTGCGCTTCGGTCAACGCGTCAAATACGCTGACCACACTGCGCGTCTGGTAATTGAACACATTTCGCTGGCTATAGCCATCGGGGCTATGTCCATAGTACATGGGTCCGCCGAAGGCCGTCGTTGGTTGCGAGTTGCCGTCGCAGCGAACCGTGAGATGGTGGCCGGTGAAGACCCAGGCAAACTGGCGGTTGTTGGTCGGGTCGCCGAATATATGCGAACCGCAAGCGCCGAAGTTTTGGCTGCCGTCAAAGGTGCCGTTGCGAGTGATGCGGCGATGGCCTTCTTCGTCGGAGCAAATGCTGCGCAGAATGCGCTCGATCAATTCCTGTTGCTGCTGGTTGTAAACCTGCCCGATACGCTGGTTGTTCAATGCGGCATTGTACATGCCCAAGCGCGTTGGAGTGGCGTTGTTGTTGCCGGTGCCATGGTTCCAGGGCAGAACAATTTGACGTCTCTGCTCTTCGTTGAGCGAGGCGTACAGTTCACGCACCAGTTCCTCGGCGGGACGCGCGACGCGGTTAGCGGGCGCTTCTTGCGGTTCGGCCCAGACGCGTTGGCCGGACCCCAGGACCGTGCCGGCTGCGAGAGCCGTCGCCGTGCCGCCCACGTTGCGCATGAAGTTTCGGCGGTCCATTCCATCGGGACATTCGGGGCAATTGAGTTTGGGGTTCTCGGCCATGCCAACACTCCTTCGTGCAAGGGAAGGGCTAGAAGCCCAAGATAAGGTAGGATTGCTCTCCATCATGATGAACCCCGGCCCGGTTGTCAAGTATCGAGTTTTTGACGCCGCGCGGCTCGGCGCATTTGCAGGGCCCGGTCGGTGACGCCGAGTTTTGCGGCTGCCTTTTGCAGGTTGCCGCCAGTGTCTTCGACAGCCAGACGGATGGCGATCTCCTCGGCGTTTCGGCTAATGTCCTTGAGGCCGATGCCCTTGCCCAGGGCCCGGCGAATCGCTGTTTCAAAGTCGCCGACATGCCAGGCGCGGCCATGGTCGTCGCGCGACGGGCGCTCGTTGTTGGGGATGTCGCCGACCGTGATAGGGCCGGGCCCAACGTGGCGGCCGGCCATGCGCGCCACCAGATGTTTCAACTCGCGGACATTGCCTGGATACGGCCGGCGCACAAGATAGTCACGCACCGCGGCTTCCAATGCCACCGCGCCACTATGAGAAGGCGCTTGCTGCAGGAAATGCTGGGCGAGCAGCAAAATATCCTCGACACGCTCGCGCAAGGGCGGCACTTGGCAAGTCCATTGGGCGATGCGGTAGTACAGATCGCTGCGAAAGCGCCCTTCGGCCTGTTCGCGCTCGAGATCGCGATTGGTGGCACAGACCAGCCGGAAATGCGTTTGCCGCCAGGTATTGCTGCCGACCCGCTTGTAGGTTCGTTCCTCGATGACGCGCAAAAGCTCGGCCTGCAGCGTTAGCGGCAACTCGCCGACTTCGTCCAAGAACAGCGTGCCCTTGTCCGCCAGCGCAAAGGCGCCATCGCGTTCCGCCACCGCGCCGGTGAAGGCGCCGCGCTCGTGTCCGAAAAACTCGCTGCCGGACAGCGTCGGCGTCACGGCTGAACAATCGAGCACCACGAAGGCGCCTTTGTCGGTGCGACGATCGAGCGTGTGCATGAGGCGGGCCAACAGCTCCTTGCCGGTGCCGCTTTCGCCGGTGATCAAGACGGAATCGCTGGTAAACGCCGCGACTTCGACGATGCGGCGCAATGCCTCGCGCCACACGGGACTATGGCCCACCAGCCGGCCGGCGACCTCGGGCGCTTGCAAGAGCCGCTCGGTTTCGTGCCAGCGTCGCAAGCGTTCGCGTACGACCACGGCCGGCTGCTGGCCCGATCTCCAGGGCAAGACGTCGGCGGCTCCTGCGTCCAGCAATGTCCAGCAATCGGCTTCGGCAAGCGGCGCAACTTCTTCCGCGATCGCCAGGATGCGCTGGACGCCGCCGCAGCTGGCTTCGCGCACGAATTCCAAAAGTGGCGCCGACAGCGTGTCAAAGATGAGCAACCCGGGCCCGGGCGCTAAAGGCCCGGTGCGTGGCGACAACTCTACGCCCGCTTCGATCAACTCGCGCATCATCTCCTCGGGCGGCTGGTTCCGTCCATGACTCCAACTGTCCAGCCAGGCGCTTGCCTGGACCGCCGAACCCGCCATGGCCTATCGCAGTCCTCCGCCGCGGACCATCTCGTGAGGCGCTTGACAGCAATGCAAGCGCAGAAACGGCGCAGCCCTTGACGCTGCCCTTGACGCTGCCCAAAGGGCGCGAGTGGCAACCCGGATCGAGTATTACTGGAGGATTGCTTCTTTACCTTGCATCGTCCGTGAAGGCTTCGTAAAGATGAAACAATTTGATCTAGACTTGTGCCCCAAAAGCAGACCGCCGCGCATTCCTCCCCTTGTTCTCCTAGGCGTGAAAAGTATCGTTTTGTGACATAAAATTGGTAAATTAGCCAATGCTTCACAAACAAAACTGCAAAGATACTTGGAAAACTGCGCGCGAATTCCTTTGACAAAGTGCCAAGAAGCAGTTCCAATGCGTTTTGTTAAAGCACCTAGCGGACGCACATCCATGAGCGACGCCATTGGCGAATATGCCGAGCAATTCGCCGGTCTGTTGCGGCAAGCGCGCGCCGGCTCCGAACCTGCGCTGACCGCCCTCCTCGAAAGCATGCGGCGTTGTCTTTTGCTGCGCGCCCAAAGCGCGCTGCGCCCTTCACAGCGGGCCAAGCTCGGACTCTCTGACCTGGTCCAAGAGACTTTCGTGGACGCGTTGCGCAATTTCCACGATTTCCATGGAACTACCGCGGCCCAGCTGCGCACCTGGCTGCAGCGCATTCTCGAACACAATCTGCAGGATTTCGTACGCGGCCAGCGCGCCGCCAAGCGCAACCCGACGCGCGAAGTCTCCCTGGACCAGTCGCGCTGGCGGACCCACCTTACCGCGGACACGCCGACCCCTAGCCACAATGCAATTCTGGAAGAAGAACGGCAGCGCTTGCGCAAGGCCTTAGACGCACTGCCCGAAAGTCACCGGGAAGTGTTGCTCTTGCGCTTCAAGGAGAAACTGCCTTTCAAGGAAATCGCCCGCCGTCAGGGCGCGGCGGAGCATACAATTCGCCAGCAGTGCCGCCGTGCGCTTGGCGCTCTGGCCCCGCTCTTGGGCAACGCGGCATCATTGGATATGTAGCCGAAGTCGTGAGACTTCGGCTACGGTATGCAAGCTCACTTCTCGGCCACCAGCTTGCGGATTTCCTCATGCAAGGCTGCGGCATTCGCGTCGCCCGAGCCGACGCGCACCATGCGCACGTTGCCGCGGCGATCGATCAATACCGCATGGGGGATGCCGCGGATCTTGTAGTCTTCGCTCAGCTTCTTCCAATCCTCCTTGGTCACCGTCACGAGCCGGTGCCCAAGTTGATGGAAGCCGGCGAAATCCTTGATCATGTCGTGCTCCTGGGCCGGTTTCAGGCTCTCCTCTTTGCCGACCCGTTTCAGCTTGCCGCCTTCCTTGTCAAAGCCGAACACTTCGAAATAGGTGGTGACGCCGACGATTTCGAACCCGTCTTTGCCAAATTCCTTGGTCCATTCGCGCAAATGCGGAAATGTCTGAATGCAGGGCCCGCACCAAACGGCCCAGAAGTCAACCAGCACCACTTTGCCTTTGAGGTCTGAAAGCCGCTTGGTGTCGCCGATCACGGAATGAGCCATGAGCACTTCCGGTGCAGTCTTGCCGATCATGTCGTGAAACGGGTCCGCTTTGGCCACGTCTTCGTCGGTCCCCTTGCGGACGGATAAGGTGTAATCGCCGACTTTGCCGTCAAAGCTGGTGGCAATGATGAGATAGCTGCCTGCCGCAGGCGCCTTGAACACAAGGCGCGAATTGAGCGTCGAGGGATCGGCGTCGTCGTTCATGGCCAGATTCTTGCCCTTGGCGTCTTCCAGGCGCAGAAAGGTGTCGAATTGCTTGCTCGACATTTCGATGATGTAAACGCCGCCGGCCTCCATCTTGTGTTTGTGAACCTTGTGGGGACTCTTCTTCAAGATCTTGTCCGCAGGATCCTCCTTGCTGAGCGTGCCCTCCAGCTTTGCGCCGTCCTTGATGTCTTCCCCCGCCCAAGCCGGTTGCCAGCCCAGGCACAAAACCAAAGTAACGATAAGGAAACGCATTTCGGCCTCCGCAAGAAGAATGGGAACGAGAGTCTTTGCAGAATTCTATATACACAAACGATCCGGAAAACCAAGGATAACCAAACGTTCACGATTAACTAACGTAGCGGAACTCGCAAGAGTTCCGGTCAGCCCGAATTCTTGCGAATTCGGCTACGACGAGCCGCGAGGGGGTGTCGGCGCGTAGATCGACCGGCCGCCGTCCACCGGCAGACAGGCCCCGGTGACGAAATCGTTGTCGATGAAGAACAGCACCGCCTGGGCGATGTTCTTCGGGCTACCCTCGCGTTTGACCAGCGTGGCGTTGACGGCCTCGCGCCGTTCCGCTTCGGGCAGGTCCGGGGGCAGCATCACTGGGCCCGGCAGGATGCAGTTGACGCGCACGTTCGGATTGCGCGTGCCGAGCTCGACGGCCAACGTTCGCGTCAAAGTTGGGATCGCGCCTTTCGAGGGGAAATAGGCCGCGTAGTTGAGGTATGGCCTTTCGATGGCCCAATCGGCCAAGGTGACGATGCAGCCGCCCTCGGGCTGTTTGATCATGGCCAGGCCCGCCTGCTGAGTGCAAAGAAAAGTGCCCAGCGCATTGGCTTCGAAGTGGCCGCGCACGTCCGCCGCGGTCACCTCTTCGAGCGGCTTGCTTTTCCAGATGGCGGCGCAATTGACAAGCACGTCGAGCCGGCCGAATGCACCAAGCGCTTCTTGAATGAGTGACTGGACCGCACGCTCATCGCTTAGATCCGCTTGCGCCGCGAGCGTTTCCACGCCGCGCCTTTTCAAGGTCGCGACCGTTTCGGCGGCTTCCTGTGCGGAAGAACGATAGTGAATGACAAGCGCGTAGCCGCGCTCGGCCAGCGCGTCGGCGACGTGCCAGCCGACGCGGCGTTTGCCCGCGCCGGTGACGAGGGCGACTTTGCGAGTTGTCATGGCAATCTCCCGTCGAAGGTTCCGCGTCTTGTTTGGCGAGCCGATCGCGACGGTGTCAGCGGCCTGGCCCCATTTTCCGGGAAAAAAACTCGAAGAAAAGGTGGATTCTTCACAAAGCGGGCGATTAGAATGTCGCCCAATCTCCCTTGACAGACTCGCACCGTCCCAACCACAGGTCGGGGAGCCGCCGGTGACTTGTCGTGAAGTGAACAAGTTGCTGTTGGACTTTCTCCAGGGCAAACTGGGGCGCGCGCAGCGCCGCAGTTTCCAGGACCATTTGTCCGACTGCGCCGAGTGCAAGGAAAAGGTAGTGGCGCATCAAAAGACGATGCGCATCAGCAAGAGAGTCTTCGAGGCGCACAAAGCACTGCCGCCGGTGGCGCCGGACGAGATGATTCAGGCTATTTTCGGCGACGACAAAGACAAGCAAAAGAAAGCTTAGCCGTCGCCGCTACTGTTTCACGCTTGCAGGATCTCGAGCACGAAACGCAAGCGGGTTGGAAAGGAAGCTCATATGCGCTGCCTCATGTCCCTGTCCGCCGTCGCTCTCTTCTTCGCGCCTGCTTTGGCGCAAGCTCAAGAAAAACCGAAAAACGTGCTCATCCTTATCGCCGACGATTTGGGCCGCGACCTGGGCTGCTACGGCAACAAGGTCATCCGCACGCCCAACCTCGACGCCTTGGCCAAACGCGGCATCCGATTCGCAAACGCCTATGCCACGGTCGCTTCGTGCAGCCCCAGCCGGGCGAGCATTTTCTCCGGCTTGTACACCCATCAAAACGGGCAGTACGGCTTACAGCACGCCGCCCACAAACAGGAATCACATGCATGGGTCGAGGGCCTGCCCAATCTGCTCCGGGCCGCCGGGTATTTCACCGGCATTATCGGCAAGTTTCACACCGGGCCCGCTTCCGTCTACAACTTTGACGCCGTCATCGGCAAAGTCAACCCGCGCAGCCCCGAAGGCATGGCGAAGCAAGCCCGCGACTTCCTCGCCCGCAGCGAGAAGCGCCCGTTCCTGCTCGTGTGCGGCTTCACCGATCCGCATCGGGCCAAGACCGGCTTCGGCAACGAGCCGTTCGCCAAAGATCCCGCTGAAATCAAGTACGAGCCAAAAGACGTGGTTGTGCCCGTGCATCTGCCCGACCGCCCGGAAGTCCGTCAAGACCTGGCCGAGTATTATCAGTCGGTGAGCCGGTTGGACCGCGGCGTGGGCGCGGTGCTGGAAGCATTGCGTGAGACAGGCCAACTGGAAAACACGCTGATTATTTTCTTGAGCGACAACGGCATGCCTTTTCCCGGCGCCAAAACGACTCTGTATGAAGCCGGCGTGCATTTGCCTTTCATCATCGCCGGCCCCGGACTTCCCGCCGGTCGAACGAACAACGCGCTGGTGAGCTGGGTCGACATTGTCCCGACGATTCTCGATTGGTCGAAGGCGAAAGGGCCTAAGTACAAACTACCGGGCCGCTCGCTCGTGCCGATTCTTGACGACGACAACCCGAAAGGCTTTGATGTAGTCTTCGGCTCGCACCAGTTCCACGAAATCACCATGTATTATCCCATGCGTTCCATTGTTGTTGCCCGACGCGGCAGCGACGGATCGACGAAGACGTTCAAACTGATCCTGAACTTGGCGTCCGAACGCGAGGCGCCGTTCCCGTCCGACCTGTGGGGCTCGCCGTCCTGGCAAGGCATCCGCAAGCGCAACGACGATTCGATGGGCGGCAAGAGCGTCAAAGCGTTCCTCCACCGGCCCAAAGAAGAGCTTTTCGACCTTACGAGGGATCCGGACGAATTGACCAACATCGCTCAGATGCCCGCGATGGCCGACGTGCTCGCCGATTTGCGCCGGCGCCTTCGCGCCTGGCAACAGGAAACCAGCGATCCATGGACGATTCTCTATCGCGAGGAAGATCCCAAGTTCAATCGCTAGTTTTGCTGCCTCTTCCCTCGCCCATGGGGTGAGCGGGTTGGCAGTCGGGCAATCTCTCCCCTCGCCCGGATTGGGTGAGGGGCAGCCAGTCGACTACACATTGTGCAGACCTGTTTCGCTTCCGGGGACATGGCAGGCTCATATCGAAGCTAGTCCCGGCTAAGTATTTTTCGTGATATTTGTAAGACTTCTCTTGAAAGTCCAAAGGGGAGAGGATACAATTCCCGCCAACTCACGAGCAGAAAGGCGCGCCCTCGATTGGGATTCAACTCTTCAAGGAGCTTGCCATGAAACGAATTCCTTAGTTTGCGATTGCGTCGCTTGCGCTCGCCCTGTTACAACCGCACCCAGCCTACGGGCAGGGAACTATTACCTTGTCGGCCACGGCCGGCGACGGCACCATTGACGGCTCAGGCACGTTGACGATTGACTGTGGTTGGTTCAGGGGTTCGGAGCTAATTCAGATGATCGCCGTTGCCGATGACGGGGGGCGACGGGCAAACTGTGATCGCCACGACCCAAACTAGTCCTTGGTCGGGAAGCATGTCCGACTTGCCAGCGGTGAATTTCACCGTGTTCGCCACCGTCAAACTGCGGAGTTTCGCGGACCCATCCGTTGCTGTGACCATTGCGTCAGCCCCGGCGCAGGTCAAGGTCGGCGGCACCAAGAAGCCTACCGACGCCGGGAAGTTGATTTGGGACAAAGGCTATCCACTCGGAGGCAAATTGCTGATCACTGGCAAGGGCACTTACGAACTCTTGAACAGCGATTGGGAAATTGTCGGCAAGATCAAAATAGTTGCATATGTGACTGGCGGGGGTTCAACTCCCGGTCCTAACGAAATCGATCCTGTGCCTGACAAGTTGAATCCCCTCAAAGGAACCTGGGGGCCAGTGCAAATCTCTGCCGTGCCGGGCACATATACCGTCATCGCGGAAATGAAATTAGAAAACCTGAAACTTAAGTCGAAGACCACGATCAACACCAAAGTAATCACAAACGTAACTGTTACTTCTCCCTAGGGCAACGGGTTGGCCAAATCAGCGATTTGTGAGCGTTTTGGAGAATTGTTTCGCTGGGCGAAGGAGTTGGCGATGCGAATTCGGAACGGGTTTACGCTTGTTGAACTGATGGTCGTCTTGGCAATTGTGGCAATCCTCTTCGCACTGTTGCTCCCTGCAGTCCAGCGCGTGCGCGCGGCAGCGGCACGGACTCAGTGTCTCAATCAGATGAAACAAATCATCGTTGCGACACATCATTTCGCTGGGGTGCGACATGGCAGACTGCCAAGCGTGGACGGCCATCCATCAAGTGCCAACAAGAATTACTCGCTCTTTGAAGCAATCCTTCCCTTCATGGAACACAACACGAAAGCAAAGCCCGGCTACACGATCCCGAACCTCATTTGTCCCGTAGATCCCACTTTCGATCCGACGAAGAATGACGGCGTTTCCAGCTATGCAGCGAACGGTATGGCATTTCGAAAGGACTCTAGTCTCAACGCAACTTTTCGGGATGGAACTTCGAACACTCTTGCCTTTGCCGAGCACTATTCTGCCGATTGCCAAAAGGACAAGTATCTTTGGGCGGAAACAGGTTCGGGGAGTTTTTCTTTGCGTCGCGCGACCTTTGCGGATGATTCCTATGACCGTGTCCCCGATCCAAAGGGAATCAAGCACCCCCAGCTAACATTTCAGGTTCAGCCATCGCATTGCATTGCGTCGGTCGCCCAAACCCCTCATACTGGCGGCATGATAGTCGCACTCTTTGACGGCAGCTGTCGGATCTTGTCCGCCGGAATGTCGCGCAACACCTATTGGGGCGCCGTCACCCCCGCGGGTGGCGAAGTCTTGGGACCGGATTGGTAAGTTAGGTCATCAGTTGCCACAAACCGCACGACGTGCTATCTGGCCGCTTTCCTTCTTTTGGCGGCATGTCACTCGTATTGCGTGATGCCTGCGCTTGCGTCAATGCTTCGGCAAATTGAGAAAACGCGACCAGCCTTCCCGCTTCTTGGCCCGAATTTCCTTG
Source organism: Gemmataceae bacterium (assembly GCA_022616245.1). Classification (GTDB taxonomy): domain Bacteria; phylum Planctomycetota; class Planctomycetia; order Gemmatales; family Gemmataceae; genus JAKEFD01. The sequence goes on along the minus strand of JAKEFD010000219.1, from coordinate 3,232 downwards.
GGCAATTCCTGAATCGCTGCGCGCCTTTACGAACTAGAAGTTGAAGCAGGGCAGCCGCCCATATAAAAACAGGATGAAACGAAACGGCGGCGATATCGTCATTGTGGGCGGCGGCGTCATCGGCCTTTCCACCGCGTATTATCTCGCCAAGGAAGGCGCGGACGTTACGCTCTTGGACAAAGGCGACTTTGGCCAAGAGGCATCGTGGGCCGGCGCGGGCATTATCCCACCGGGCAATGCCGCCGCGGCCAAGACCCCCTTCGATCGGCTGCGCGGACTCAGCGTTGCCCTCTTTCCTAACCTCTCCGAAGAGCTGCGCGAATGGGTCGGCATCGACAACGGCTATCGGCGCTCGGGCGGACTGGAACTCCTGGAAGCAGAGGTCGCCAGCACGGACGCGGAATGGCGCAGCGACGGGATTCGGGCCGAAAGGCTGTCCGAAGCGGAATTACGCCGATTGGAGCCGGCACTGTCCGCGCACATGGGCGCGGCGATGCATCTGCCTGATCTGGCCCAGCTTCGCAACCCATGGCACTTGCGGGCACTCGTCGCCGCTTGTGCCGCGTGCAGGGTACGCCTCTTATCGCAATGCCCAATGCACGATTTCGTCGTTGAGGGCGGCCGGATTCGTGGCTTGAACACCTTTCAAGGCAGGATGGTCGGCGACCGCTTTCTCTTGGCCGGCGGCGCTTGGACAGATGCCTTGCTGCGTTCTCTTGACTGTCACACAGGCGTTGTTCCGGTCCGCGGCCAGATCGTCCTTTTGCGCACGGAAAAGCCGCTAATTCACCGAGTCCTCCTCTTTGGCCCCCGCTATCTTGTGCCGCGCGACGATGGCCGTGTCCTCGTCGGCTCGACCGAAGAGCACGCCGGGTTTGACAAGAGCACGACGGCGTCGGCAATTCGCGACCTTATCGACCTGGCCTGCCGGCTTGTGCCGGCGCTGGCCGACGCCGCGGTGGAGAAGTGTTGGTCCGGCTTGCGACCCGGAAGCCCCGACGGACTCCCCTTCCTCGACCGTGTTCCGGGTTGGGAAAACCTCTTTGTCGCCGCCGGTCACTTCCGTTCAGGCATCCAACTCTCGCCCGGCACTGCACTCGTCATGAAGGAAATGTTGCTTGATCAACCGCTCAGCATGGATATCACACCGTTTCAATTGAACCGCACATGAAAACAAATCCGAAATCCGAATCTCGAAATCCGAAACAAATTCGATATCCAAATCGCGAAATCCTAAACAATGACGAAATCCCATTCTAACGCGGAACGAACTTCCATTAGATGCGGCAGAGCGGTAAGTTGTATCCAGTTGTTAGGGTTTCGAAATTGCTTTGGACATTGGTATTCGGATTTCGAGATTGTTTCGGATTTCGGATTTCGATTTTCGGATTTTGACGTCATGGACCTTGTCGGCCTGCGCAACCTGATCGGTCTACTGGCGGACGATTTCGCCTGGCTGGAGCAGCATGCGCGGTCGCAGGCGGATCAGGCGCACAAGGCAGGCGCATTGCGCTTCGCCTCGGCCCTGTTGCGCAACTTGATCGGACCGTTTCTCGAGAAGCAACCGGCGACGCCGTTGCACGTCGCCGTGGTCGGCGGCGCGGGCGCGGGCAAGAGCACCGTCGCCAACATGCTGTGCGGCGCCGTGCTTGCCGAGTCCAATCCGCAGGCCGGTTTCACGCGCCATCCTATCGCCTACACCAAAGCCAACGGACAAATCACCTGGCCGGGCTACATAGGCTTCCTCGGGCCGTTGCAACGTCTCCCCTTGGAAATGCCCGCGAATCTCGATCAGGACGTGTATCAGGTGCGGCGCGTGCCGCCGTCGACCGACGGCCAATTACTCGAGAGTTTCGTCGTCTGGGATTGCCCGGACATGACCACGTGGGCGGCGGCACATTATGTGCCCCGTCTCCTGGAGATCAGCGGCCTGGCCGACGTTCTCGTCTATGTCGCCTCCGACGAACGCTACAACGACGAAGTGCCGACGCAGTTCTTGAAGATGCTGGTGCAGGCGGGCAAATCCGTCGTGGTTTGCCTGGTCAAGATGAAGGAACCCGATGCGCCGGCCATCGTCAGCCATTTTCGCAATGCCGTCCTGATGCCGATGCACGCGCCGAGCGTGAGCGTGCTGCCGATTCCACAGCTTTCACAGGAACAGCTCGCCGACCCGGTGCAAAGTGCTGCGCCTTACCGCACGCCGCTTGTGGAACAGGTCAAAAAGCTCGGCACGCCGGCGGCCGCCGCCCGCCAGCGCTCGGTGACCAACGCGCTTGCGTTTCTCGGCAGTGCGCAAGCGGAACTCATGAGCGTGGCACGCGATGACCTGGCCGCACTCGAAGCCTGGCGCAACCTGGTGCAGGAAGGCCAAATCGAATTCGACAACCGCTATCGCCGTGAGTTTCTCGTTTCCGAAAAGTTCCATCGCTTTGACGAGGCCCTGGTCAAAGTTCTCGACATGCTGGAATTGCCCGGCATCGGCAAGATCTTCGGCAACGTGTTGACCATTCTGCGCGCCCCTTACAACCTCCTGAAAGGCCTGTTCACGCGCACGGTCCAGCGCGCCCCGACGCCGGCAATGCCCGAGCGCAACGTCCTCGAAGCCGCTTTGTCCGCATGGCTCGACTTGCTGCGCAAGGAAGCAACGCGCCACGGCAACACGCATCCTTTGTGGCCGCACGTCGTCAAGGGTTTCAACTCGGGACTTGTGGAATTGACCAGGGACAAGTTCGAACAAGGCTTCCGCGGCTTCCATTTGGGACTTGCCGACGAAGTCGAGCGCACGGCCCGAGCGCTGTACGAGGACCTGGAGCGGAATCCCGTTGCGCTGAACACGTTGCGCGGCACCAAGTTCACGCTCGAAGTCGGCGCCATCGTCGGCTCGCTGGCCACGCTCGGTCTCAATCCGCTGCAAGTGCTGCTCGTGCCGCTCGCCGCATCAGTCACGCACCAGCTCGTAGAGCTCTTGGGCAAGCAATACGTCGACCGCCAGCGCGAGCAAACCCGCGCCCGCCAGCAAGCACTCGCCGCTCAGTACATTTCCGGCCCGCTTGCCGAATGGCTTATCCATTGGCCCACGACCGGCGGCTCGACTTACGAACGGCTGCAGGTAGCCTTACGACGTATTCCGGCGACGGTCCAGCAGCTGGAAACGGCGGTGCAGATGGCGCTGAAGGAATAGGCGGCAACTTCTTCGGTTTTACATTTGACATCCCCTTCAACCCATGTCTAA
>JAKEFD010000218.1 GCA_022616245.1 Gemmataceae bacterium | reverse complement strand
CTGGACTCCAAACAGCTGCGGCACGAAATAAACCAAAACTCAAACCCAGAAGAGGTTTAACACAAACTGCAACAACGGTTCGTTAACGCCGTTGGGTGGCATGCTTTCGCCGATCCTTTGCAACGCGAGCGAACTCCGGACCAGCACGGCGAAAGCATGCCGAAGCGCCAGGTTGCGTGGCGCTTCGCATGCCACCCACCAGCAACTGTCCAGTACATTTTGCAAATAATTCCGTGGTCAACCCGCCATCGCCAGCTTCCGTTGCTTGACCGGCGCCGGCTTCTTCGCTTGCGGGTTGCCCGCGTCGATGACCGCGCGAAATACTTGTATGTCCAAGCCCGACGCACTGGGCGACGCAGGCTGCCATTGCACCCCCATCGCGAACCAGGTTTCGTTTGTCGATTCGACGGCTTCGATCACGCCGTCGAGCGCCGTGGCGCCGATGCGGAAGCCAGACGCTAAACGCTGTATCGCCTGGCGGTGCTCGCTGTTGACAACGATCTCGCCTTCGCCATAGATCTGCGACAACTGCGTGCCCGGCTGTACCAGAATGGCGTGGCGCAGGCCCGGCTCCGGCGGATGGCGATGCTGCAGCGCGTCGGGCAATTCGCGCGGCAGGTCTTCGTAATTGATGCCGCCGTATGCCGCGTTCATTGCCAACATGCCCTGGTCGATGACCAACAGCGGAAAGCGGTTGCTCCGGCACCAAAGGCACAGGGACTCGGCGTCACCCTGTTTGTTGGATGGGTTTTTGTCGAAGCCGCACACGACGACGCCTTTGCAGCCGACCAAGAGCTCAGACCAGGGCGCGTCGCCCTTGGCCGGCTCGAGAAAGACCGGCTCGGCGCCGGCGGCGATGATGGTGCCCTTGTAGCCGGCGTTCCAGAGACCGACGCCACGCCCGGGGCGCGCGATTTCGGAACCGTAGACTGCCAAACGGATTGCGGAGGGGGAAGCGAACATGCGGGACTCCTTTCCTCAGGAAGACAGGCCAAGCCATGGCCAAAGAGGATGTTTGCAGCTGCAGGTATGATTATAATCAGCTGCTGGCCAGCTGCCAGCAAAAAATGGAAGTTTTTTTGATGCCGCGCTTCGTGATACTCGAACACGATCATCCCTATCTTCATTGGGATTTCATGCTCGAACGCGATGGCGTCCTCAGGACCTGGCGGCTGGAGAAACCGCCGCCACAAGGTCTGGCTAGCGAGACGGTTGCGGCGACTTCATTAGGCGATCATCGCCTGGCTTACTTGGACTATGAAGGCCCCCTCACCGATGAGCGCGGCTCCGTCAAACGTTGGGACGCAGGAACTTATGACGTTGTGCAATGGGAGCAGTCCGCTATCGTGATCAACCTGCACGGTTCGCGTATTATCGGACCGGCCCAACTTGAAGGTCGCGCTTGGAATTTTTGTTAGTAAACGCTAATTGCACGCAAGCGCAAATTGTTAGCAATTGCTACCAAAATAGGGGGGTGTGCCCATGCACGAGTTGGCGCGGGGTGAGTTCACTTCTTCGAGAGCGACGTCATCATCATGGATTGGCCGCCGAACAACCAGTGTGCGCGGCCTTTTATCTCCCCAGCTATGCCACCGAAGGGAGCGTCTGTGCTTACGCTGCCATCCGCGCTTTCGGAAAGCAGCCGTCCTTCCAATTCCCCTTTTTCTTGAAGCATCCAAATGCTGTAAGAAAAATCGATCCCGCTCACTTCCAGTTTGGCCGGCAGCACGCCGCTGAACTGATGCTCGACGCCGTCCACGCAATAGGTCCCTTCGACTTTCATGCCGGGCGTGCCGTCCAAGCTCAAGACGATGCCGCTGGGCTGGGGCCGATTGAAGTACAAAAACGCGCCCGCGGAGCCGAGCAGCACGACGAGCAAGAAAAGTAATAGCAAGGACAGTCGATTCATGGCAATTCCTCATTTGACGTGTCCATAACTTGTTCGCTCGCGGGTTCAGCCGATTTCGCGTCCGGCGCCGTTGCGGGCTTGTTTTTCTTTGGCAGCTCCGTGACGACGCCATAGGCGATGCCGGCGCCGAGCAACGGCGTCAGTGCAATGGCGACAAAAAGCCAGACTCCTTGCGGGATGAGCCAGTGCCACGCGGCAGTCAGGACGAGCGTCCCAGCTCCGACCAGCGCGCTGAGTCCGGCGACGTAGGCCGGGCCGCTGGGATGTTTGCGCATATACAGCGTCACCAGCGCACGTTCTTTCCTTTTGACACCGAGGAACCCCTCTATCGCAAAGGCCAATCCCGGCGCGCAGAAGAACAAAGTCACGACCGCCGCGCCCGGTCGCGTTTGCAGCGCCTCGAGCCACACCCACCAAACGCTCCACAAGGCGAAAAAGCCGAGATAATAGCCGAGCGTCGCGAGCCACATGTCAAAAACCGTTAGCGTCCCCCTCCATCATCCGCTAAACTACTCTTACCTACCTTTACCTCCCGCCTCGACAGGTTGTCTACATGATTCGCATCTTTCTTACACAGCGCGGTTGCTGGTTCGTGCTCGGTTTGGGGATTTTGGGTGCGCTCCTGCAAGTTCGCGCTGACGGCCGCGTGCAAAAGCAAAGCGTGGAGACTGTCGATTTTAACAAACAGATTCGGCCGATCCTGTCCGACGCGTGCTTCGCCTGTCACGGCCCGGACGAAAACACGCGCAAGGCGAAACTGCGCTTGGACAAGAGGGAAGGGGCTTTCGCCAGGCTCCGCGACGGCAGTCTAGCGCTCATTCCCGGCAACGCCAAGGCAAGCGAGCTGGTGCAGCGCGTCTTCGCCCATGACCCGACGGAGATGATGCCACCGCCCAAGTCCGGGAAAAAGCTGACCGAAGAGCAGAAAGATCTGCTCAAAAAATGGGTCGAGCAAGGCGCGGCCTGGTCAGCGCATTGGGCCTACGTAGCGCCGAAGAAACCCGCGCTGCCGGCCATTAGCCAACCTGCTTGGCCGAAAAACGCCATCGACTATTTCATCTTGGCGAGGCTCGACAGGGAAGCATTGAAGCCTTCGTCTGAGGCTGACAAGACCACGTTGATTCGACGCGTCACGTTCGACCTTACCGGCTTGCCGCCGACCGTGTCCGAGATCGACGCTTTCTTGGCCGACGCAGCGCCAGAGGCGTATGAGAAAGCCGTCGAGCGCTTGCTCGCCTCGCCGCGCTTCGGCGAACACATGGCCCGCCACTGGCTCGACGCCGCCCGCTACGGCGACACCCACGGCATGCACCTGGACAACTATCGGGAAATGTGGCCCTACCGCGATTGGGTCATCAATGCTTTTAACAAGAATCTGCCTTTCGACCGTTTTGTCACCGAGCAAATCGCCGGCGACATATTGCCCGGCGCCACGCTTGAGCAACAAATCGCGACCGGTTTCCTGCGCTGCCACGTCACGACCAACGAAGGCGGCTCGATCGACGAGGAGGTGTACGTCCGCAACGTCGTCGATCGCGTTGACACCAACGGCATGGTCTTCTTCGGCCTTTCCGTCGGCTGCGCCCGTTGCCACGACCATCGCTACGATCCCATTTCGTCCAAAGATTACTACGGCATGTTTGCCTTTTTCAACAACCTCGACGGCCCGGCCATGGACGGCAATGTGCCCCAGCATCCGCCGGTGATCAAAGTGCCGACGCCTGAGCAAGCAAGCGCGTATGCCAAGGTCGAAAAGGAAATCGGCGAGTTGCAAGCTCAGATCGCTCAAGCCGTGGCCAAGGTGAAATACGATCCAAGCGCGGATGACAAAGCGCCGCCGCCGCCGAAGTTCGCCGAGTTGATATGGATCGAAGACAGTTTGCCTGCGGGCGCCAAGGCCGTTGTCGATAACGGCGTGAATCTCGCCTGGAACTTTGTGGGCAAGCCCGAACCGGTGCACAGCGGCGACAAAGCGATCAAGTTGACCGCGCAGGCCCTGCAACAAGTCGTATTGCAAGAAGCGAATCCGCCTTTGACGGTCGGCGCGGGAGACAAACTCTTCGCTTTTGTCTATCTCGATCCGGCCAATCCTCCCAAGCAAATCATGCTGCAGTGGCATACGTCGAACTGGTTGCACCGCGCCTACTGGGGCGAAGACCTTATCCCGTGGGGCCGCGCTAACTCTACCGAGCGCCGCCGTATCGGCGACCTGCCTGCCACTGGGCAATGGGTCAAGCTCGAAGTCCCCGCCGCCCAGGTCGGCATCAAGCCGGGCATGGCGATTAACGGCTGGGCCTGCACGCAGCACGGCGGCACGGCGTTCTGGGATAAAAACGGCATCGTGACGAAGACGCCGCAAGGCAATGGGCCCTTCGACACACTAACTGCTTGGCTGCAATACCAGAAATCAGTGAACGGCGCCGCACTCCCCAAGCCGTTTCAAGAGCTCGTCAAGCAAGATCCCAAGAAGCACAACGACGACCAAAAGAAACAGTTGTTGAAATACTTCCTCGAGACCGCCTACTCCGGCACGCGCGACCTGGTTGCGCCTTTGAAGCGCAAGCTGGATCCCTTGCAAAAAGAAAAGGAATCTCTCGACAAGCAGATTCCGACAACGCTGATCTTCAAGGAGCGCAAGGACGAGCGGCCGGCGTTTCTCCTCAAGCGCGGTGAATACGACCAACGGGGCGACAAAGTGGAACGGGGCATCCCGTCGTTCTTGCCGCCGTTGCCGGATAAAGCGCCGCGCAATCGCCTGGGCTTCGCGCAATGGCTGGTGCAGCCGGACCATCCCCTGACCGCGCGCGTGGCTGTCAATCGCTTCTGGCAGCAGTGCTTCGGCACCGGCCTCGTGAAGACCTCGGAGGATTTCGGCTCCCAGGGCGAGCCGCCCAGCCATCCTGAATTGCTCGATTGGCTTGCGGTCAGCTTCATGGAAGATGGTTGGAACGTCAAGAACCTGATGAAGCGGATTGTCACTTCGGCGACCTATCGCCAGTCGGCGAAGATTACGAAAGACCGCTTGGCAAAGGACCCGGACAATCGCTTGTTGTCGCGCGGGCCGCGCTTTCGCCTGGACGCCGAAATGCTGCGCGATCAAGCGCTGTTCGTCAGCGGCTTGCTCGTGGAGAAAGTCGGCGGGCCCAGCGTGAAGCCGCCGCAGCCGCCGGGTTTGTGGGAAGCGGTTGCGTTCACCGGCAGCAATACCGGTGTGTTCAAAGCGGATAGCGGCAAGGAAAAGGTGCATCGCCGCAGCATGTACATCTTCTGGAAGCGCACCGCGTCACCGCCGCAGATGAACGCGCTCGACGCCCCGTCGCGCGAGTCATGCATCGTTCGCCGGGAACGGACTAACACGCCGCTGCAAGCGTTGTTGCTGATGAATGAGCAGCAGTTTGTGGAAGCCGCAAGGGCCTTAGCCGAGCGCGCCTTGAAAAACGGTGGCAAATCAAACGACGATCGATTGCGGTTCCTGTTTCGCCTTGCGACGGCGCGTTTGCCGGAAGCCGAAGAACAAACCGAATTGCAAGCGTTGTTACAGGACCAATTGAGACGATTCCAGGCCGATGCCAAAGCCGCGCAGCAATTGATCAACGTCGGTGAGACCCGTCCGGACGATGCGCTCAATCCGAGCGAGCTGGCTGCGTGGACGCTGGTCGCGAATCTGGTGCTGAATTTGGATGAGGTAGTGTCCAGATGAGTCTTCTGCTTGCGTTTCGCGCTCACAGCGCCCGTAGCGAGCGCGAAACGCAAGCCGCAGGGTTGCTTTAGAACTGTGAATCTTACCGAGATTACAAATGCACCTTCACGAACAAAAAACGCTTCTCACCCGCCGTCACTTCTTCGCCCGCGGTGCGCTCGGTCTCGGCCTGCCCGCGCTGGCGTCGCTCTGGCCCAGCACGGCACAAGCGCAAGAAGGCCGAGCGGTTGGTGGTTTGCCCGGCATGCCGCACTTCACGCCCAAAGCCAAGCGGGCGATCTATCTTTTCATGAACGGCGGTCCCTCCCAGATGGACCTCTGGGACTATAAGCCGCACATGAATGAATGGTTCGACCGCGACCTGCCCGAATCCATCCGCCGCGGCCAACGCTTGACCACGATGACCAGCGGCCAGGCGCGCTTTCCCCTGGCGCCGTCCAAGTTTCGCTTCGCGCGGCACGGCCAGTCGGGCACCTGGGTCAGCGAGCTTTTGCCCTGGACCGCGCGGCTCGTCGATGACCTGTGCGTCGTCAAGACCGTGTACACCGAAGCGATCAATCACGACCCTGCGGTGACCTACATCTGCACCGGCAGTCAGATTCCCGGCCGCGCAAGTCTTGGCTCTTGGCTAAGCTACGGCCTGGGCACGATGAACGAGAACCTGCCCGCCTTTGTGGTGATGACGCCGACCTGGACGCGCAACAACGATCAGGCCCTTTATCAGCGCCTCTGGGGCTCTGGGTTTTTGCCCGCGCGGCACCAGGGCGTGGCTCTGCGCTCGAGCGGCGACCCGGTGCTCTACCTCAACAACCCTCCCGGTGTCGACGCCGACGCGCGCCGCCGGATGCTGGACTCACTGGGCCGGCTGAACCAGCGCACCTTCGAGCAAATGGGAGACCCGGAAACGCAAGCCCGCATCGCGCAGTATGAGATGGCCTTCCGCATGCAAACCTCCGTGCCCGACCTCATGGATTTTTCGCGCGAGCCACGCAACGTGCTTGACCTGTACGGCCCCGAAGTGAACCGCCCCGGCACTTTTTCCGCGAGCTGTCTCTTGGCCCGCCGTCTCGCCGAGCGCGGCGTTCGCTTCATCCAGATCTTCCATCGCGGCTGGGACCAGCATGGCAACGTGGCCGGCGACCTGCCCATTCAATGCCGCGACGTCGATCACGGCTGCTACGGCCTCATCACCGATCTCAAGCGGCTTGGTCTGTTGGAAGACACGCTGGTCATCTGGGGCGGCGAGTTTGGCCGCACGATCTACTGCCAAGGCGCCTTGACGCGCGAAAACTATGGCCGCGACCATCACCCGCGCTGCTTCTCGATCTGGATGGCCGGCGCGGGCATCAAGCCCGGCCTGGTCTATGGCGAAACCGACGATTTCAGCTACAACATCGTGGAGAATCCGGTCCACATCAACGACATGAACGCGACCATCCTGCACTGCCTTGGCATCGACCACCGCCGGCTAACCTATCGCGTGCAGGGGCTCGACATGCGGCTGACGGGCGTGGAGGATCATGGTCCGGTGCGTGCCATCCTTGCTTAGTTCCACGTTTTCGGAGGCAAGACGGTGCGTTTCGTTTTCTCCGTTGCCTTGGCGCTGGTTGCAGGACAAACGCTGCGCGCCGACGAGCCGGTGACGCTTGCCAACTTCACGCCGCCGGGCGACAACAGGAAAGACGAACCGCTGATCCAGCGCTTTTCCTTGGTCAAAGCCACGCATTTTTTGGATAACGCTTCGGCCGATTGGCTGAAACAAAAGGCGTGCTTCAGTTGCCACACCAACTACGCATTTCTTTATGCGCGACCGCTCGTTTCCAGCAAGGACCCGGTACACGGCGAAGTGCGTCAAGCCTTGGAAGAACTGGTGACCGAACGTTGGCCGAAGAAAGGGCCGCGCTGGGACGCGGAAGTTATTGCCTCGGCTGCGGCGCTCGCGTTCAACGACGCGAACACTACCGGCAAGCTGCATCCGGTCACCAAGATCGCGCTTGACCGCATGTGGACCGTGCAGCGCAAGGACGGCGGCATCAGTTGGCTAAAGTGCGCCTGGCCGCCGATGGAAAGCGACGATCACTACGGCGTCACGCTGGCGGCCTTGGCAGTCGGCGTTGCGCCACAGCAGTACGCCGAAATCCCGCAAGCCAAAAAAGGCCTCGCCGGCATGCTCTACTATTTCAAAGCGAATCGGCCGACCGATCTGCACCACAAGGCCATGATGCTTTGGGTCTCGACGTACTTGAAAGACTTCTGGAGTGAAAAAGAGCAACAGGATACGATTCGCCAATGGAAGAAACTGCAATTGCCCGACGGCGGCTGGTCGAGCGCGAACTTCGGCGCCTATAAGCGCGCTGACAAGTCCGAACAGCAATACGGCACCAGCGACGGCTATGGCACTGGCTTCTCGATTTACGTGTTGCGCCGCGCGGGCGTACCGATCAGCGACCAGGTCATCCAGAAAGGACTCGCCTGGCTCAAAAGGAACCAGCGCGAAAGCGGCCGCTGGTTCACCCGCTCACTTTATCGCGACAACCGGCATTACCTCACGCACGTGGGCACCGCGTTCGCCGTCATGGCTTTGGCGGAGTGCGGCGCGCTTCAGAAATGACGGGTTTTCGTTTCGCGCTCACAGCATCCGTTATTGTCTGTTGTTTCTGCGAACGCGAAACGTAAACCTGCTTCAGTACTTAAACCGGCTGATACTTCATTTTCTCCACGAGCGTCGGCGTCACTGGCGGCGGCACCATTTCCAGCTTGCGCTTGGGCACGCCCTTCATCTTGGCTACCGGGCCGGACCACAGGTTTTTGAGCCAGCCAAATCCCTTGATGAAGGATCTCACCAAGCCCGTCATGCCCCACACTTGATAGAGCACCTTGTACGTCCACAGCGGGTCTTTCCATTTCATGATCGCTTTGAGGAAGTTGAGCGGATTGTAAAAGCTGGCGTAGGCGAGATAGATATTGAGTTGTTTGCGCCAAGGCGCAGGATCCTCGGTGGCGACGAGGTGATTGCCGTCGTACTGATAATCCTCCACCGGCTGGCCGTTGGCGTTGTCGATGACCATGCCCTTTTGGAATGGCTCTTCGTAACCCTTGCTGCCGACCGAGGGCGTGAGAATCGTCACCTGCACGCTGACCGACCCGGTCTTACGCAAAAACTTGACCTGATTCAATAGGCCGTAGAGATTGCCGCGGCTGGTCAAGGGCTGGCCGTCGTGGTGCATCATCATCGGCATAGGACAGATGCCCATCTTGCTGAGGATTTCGAAAAGCGTTTTTGTTTTTTCCGGGGTCTGCCCTTTCTTCACCAGCTCTGCGGTCATATCCTCGATGCCAAACCAGATGGCCCTTAGACCGCCGTCGCGGCACATCGGCAACAAGTCCTGGTTTTTGTAAACGTCGAACTCCGTCGCCTCGGTGCCGAAAAAGATGGCATCGCGAAACGGCTTATTGTGCACAGTCGCCCGGCTCAGCATCTGGAAGACGTCTTCGACCGTATCGCGGTTATTGAAGAAATTGTCGTCCGTGCCGAAGAACGCGTGGATGCCCGTGCGCTCGGCGAGCACTTTGATCTCGTCGCGAAAGCGCTCCGGGCTTTTGAAACGAAATGTGAACTGGTTGTAGGCTGGGATGGGGCAGTAGGGGCAATGGAATTTGCAGCCATGCGTGGTGACAAGTGAGATCATGCCGGCATGGCGGCGGAGCCTGTCGACGGCCAGTGCCTGGCGCGACAGGGTCGACCGTTTATGCGGCGGCTCAAGCAAACCCAGGCTGACGATGGGGTGCGGCAATTCATCGAGGTTTTGCACCATGCGCTGGACGCCGGTGTTGATGAGCCGGCCGAGCGGGGCCTTTTCGTCGCCCTCGCGAAACACGAGGCCCGGAATGTCATCGAGCAGCCCGGAGAGGCGCAAGCGATGAAACGTCTTGCGCAAATGCTCGCCGTTGACACGAAATTCCATGAGCCGGTCGAGCAATTCCAGAATCACGAATTCCTCGCCGGTGCAGACGACGTCCGCGGAACACTTATGCTCGGCATCGACGTTGAAGAAATCCCAAGGCTCGTAGATTGCTTTGGCGCCGCCTGCCAGAATGAGCGGTCGCGCCTCGCCGAGTTTGTGGGCGTCGGCAATCATCTCGTAGGCGCTGGCGCTGTGGATTTGCATGCTGGAAACCAGCAATAACTCCGGAACCTCGTCGTCCACACGGGCCTGGCTCGCCTTGAAGTTCGGGTTCCATTGCCGAAGAATAATGCGCGTTTTGGCGAAGCCGGCGTTGGTCAGGCAAGCGGCGACGGCGCGCGGCCCCGCGGTAAGCAAGCTCACATCGGCGAACAGGAAGGGCCCAAGACGCGTGCGATAGTCAAAGGCATAGCACACGAGGCTTGAGATTTTGGCGGTTTCGGGATTGTTGCGCAGGCGTTTTTCCAGCTCGTTATAGCGTCCCGGAGGAGTATAGCGATCGTTCTTGGGACGACTCGGAAGTTCCATGCCACAAAGCCTTTCTGATGCTGCGACGGGCTCAGATTGTATGTTCGAACGACATTCCAGATTCAGAGATTGTAGGGAAAATAGGATAATCTGCGAAGAAAAACAAGACAAACACGAGCGCAGCGCTGCTCCTTGATTGAATGGGACGGGCAAGAAAGGCGATCTCGCCCATGAAAAGAAATCGCTGTTGGTGAATCCTGAATCGGATGTTATATGACTCGCCCCAAACTATCTGTGGTCAGGTACTCCGCGTGGTCGATTGAGGGATATCCATGAAAGAGATCAGTCGTTGGTTGTGGCTTGGGATGGGTGTGTTCGTCGGCATTCTGGTCGCACGCACGTGTATCGACTCGCCGCGACTGGCCGCCGCCGGAAATGACCGCTACGAGGATTACATTCTGTGTACGGGCCCGGTCGCCATCCTGCCCAACTCGCAGACCGACGGTGTTTGGCTGCTCGATTACCGCGCCGGCCGGCTGCTCGGCTCCGTCATCGACCGCAATGTCGGCAAGATCGTCAGCTGGGCGGAAGTCGATCTCGTGGGTGAGTTCGGAATCCAACCGCGCCAAAACGTTCATTTCATGATGACCACGGGCAGCATTACCAACGGTCAGGCCGCATTGTATGTCGCCGAGACTACTACAGGCCGATTCGGCATTTACACCATGGGCCCGCGCCCGGACGGCCGTGCTGGCGTTGCGATTCGCCGCCACGACCTTACCGTATTCCGGCAGCCGCAACCTGCGTCGTAAAGAGTAGTAGGCACACTCCGTGTGCCGTCCGACAGCCAAGCCTTGCAAAGTCTCACGGCACGCTGAGTGTGCGTGTTACTTTCACACAACAAAATTTGAGGCGGGGACTTTGCGGAGCAGGGGAGGGTATGGTAGAAAAGAAGTAACTATCGGGCGAGGCACGCTTGGGGCGGGACGTATGGGCATTTACGACCGCGAGTATTATCGACGCGAGGGGCCGTCCTATCTGGACGCCCTGGTGCCCAGCGGCCGCGTTTGCCGTTGGCTCATCGGCATCAACATCGCCATCTTCATCGCGCAGGTCATCACTTTCCCAGGTGGGTTCGAAGGTTTCTCCTTTGGACCCGTTACCGATGCCCTTGAACTCAACACCGCGGATGTGCAGTCCGGCCAGGTTTGGCGACTCTTGAGCTATTCGTTCCTGCATTCGCCTTTGTCCGTGTGGCACATCCTCTTCAATATGCTGTTTCTGTGGATGTTCGGCGGCGAATTGGAACGCATGTATGGCTCCGGCGAGTTCCTGACGTTTTATTTGATCGCCGCAGTGGCCGGCGGCGTCGCGTTTCAGGCGCAAGCAATGGTGCAAGGCAGTCCTTTGCATTGCCTCGGCGCCTCGGGCGCAGTTACCGCGGTCATGGTCGTCTACGCGTTTCATTTTCCGAATACGCCGATTCTGTTGTTCTTCCTGTTGCCCATTCCGATTTGGCTGTTCGTGGTCTTTCAGGTCGCCCAGGATTCACTCCAGCTTTTCGGTCAGTTCCAGAGCAGCACCGCGGTGGCAGTCCACTTGGCCGGGGCCGCGTTTGGAGCGCTTTATTACCTTGGCGAATGGCGGCTCACCGGCTGGTTTCAAGGGGCCTCGCGCTGGCGGCGCAATCGTAGCCAGCCCCGGCTCAAGTTGTACCGCCCGGAGGACGAGAAGGAACCAGTTTCCGTCGGCGTCAAGGCTTCACCCGATCTGGACGAGCATCTGGACGCCAAGCTCGACGCGGTCCTGGAAAAACTCAGCAAGCACGGCCGCGACAGCCTGACCGAGGGCGAACGTGAGATCCTCTTGAAGGCCAGCGAAATCTACAAAAAGAAACGGTCTTGATCATGCCTCTGTTCGAATACAAATGCAAGAAATGCGCTCACTCGTTTGAAGCGCTGGTCTATGGCGATGAAGAAGCGGAATGTCCCGAGTGCAAGAGCCAGAAACTCGAACGGCTCCTGAGCATGCCCGCCAAACCACAGTCCAGCTTCGCCGATTTTCCGAGCGCATGCGGCGACCCCAGCCTGCCGCCCTGCGGCGCGCCCGGCTGCCGCCGTACCGGCAAACCGCTTTGATGCACGGCGACACGCCGCGGGTCCATTGACAAGGATCTTACTGTGCGCAGATTCACCCTTCTGATTTCTCTCTGTATCTTTAGTCTTGCATCCGCGCAACAGGCCGACGAAAAAGAAGACGGCTTCTCTCCTCTCTTCAACGGCAAAGACCTTACCGGCTGGAAACAATATGCCGGCAAACCGGAGCGCTGGCTGGCGGAAAAGAACGTCATCGTCTGTCAAGGCAATGGCGGCGGCTGGCTCGGCACCGAGCGCGACTACGCCGATTTTGAATTACGCCTTGAGTACAAGCTTGTGCCCGGCGGCAACAGCGGAGTCTATATCCGCGCTCCCGAAACCGGACACATCAGCCGCGTCGGCATGGAGATTCAACTTCTGGACGACGCACATCCCCGCTACGCCAAGCTCGGCAACTATCAGTACACCGGCAGCATTTATCACGTCGTTGGTCCCAGCATGAAGCCCGGCAAGCCTGCACCTGAATGGAACGCCATCGTCATTCGCGCGCTGGGCAAGAAAGTCACGGTCGTGCTCAACGGCGAGAATATCGTGGACGCCGACCTGGAAGACTACTTGAAGAAGGAAGCCGTTGCCAAGGAGCACACCGGTCTGGCCCGCGCCGCGGGCAAGATCGGTCTGCAAAGCCACACCGACCGCGTTGAATTCCGCAATATCCGCATCAAGGAACTCAAATAACAACTCTCATGCGCGGCTTGTCGGCTGCCGAGGTTGCCGAGCGCGTTCGCCAGGGCCAAGTCAATCGCCTGCCGGGCTCCAAGCTGCGCGACTACGGCCGGATCGTCGCCCGCAATTTGTTCACCTGGTTCAACGCCATGGTGACTCCCGCGGCCATCGCCCTATTTTACTTGGGCGACGCGCAGGCCGGTGTCGCGGTCAGCGCGATGGCGCTCATCAACACGTCGATCAGCCTGGCGCAGGAGATTCGCGCCAAGTATCACCTCGACAAGCTTGCCATTCTCGTCGAAACGAAGGCGCGCGTGTTGCGCGACGGTCAGATTCAAGAAATTCCCGCCGGCGACGTTGTGCTCGGCGACTGCATCGAGACGGCTGCGGGCGAGACCATCGTTGCCGACGGCCCCGTGCTCGAATCGAATTCTCTCGAGGTGGACGAGGCCCTGCTGACGGGTGAATCCGATCCGGTCCGCCGCAACGTGAACGACATGCTGCTTTCGGGCAGTTTTTGCGTGGCCGGCGAAGGCATCTATCGTGCGGACAAGGTCGGCCGCGAAGCATTCGCCAACAAAACTTCGGTTATAGCACGGAAGTTTCACGCCATGGCCAGCCCGCTCACGCAAGTCATCAATCGCCTGGTGCAGATTCTCTCCTACACTGCGGTCGGCCTTATCGCTATGTACGCGCTGGCCTACATCCTCGATGGCGCGCCCAAGGACAACGAGGAAAAGCTGGGGCTTGCTTACTTGGTGGCAGCCACCATCACGTCGATGGTGCCGCAAGGCATGGTGCTGACGGCGACCATCTCCTTCTCCCTGGGCGCGCTTTACATGAGCCGGCGCGGCGCCGTCGTGCAACGCTTGAACGCCGTCGAAACCATGGCCGCGATCGATGTCATCTGCACCGACAAGACCGGCACTCTTACCACCAATCACTTGAAGCTGGAAAGTGTCGAAGCGCTCGACGAACCCGCCGCGCAAGCAAGAGACCTGCTTCGTGTTTTCGCCTCAGCGTCGCTGGACCGCAGAAACAAGAACTTGCAAGCGATTAAGACCGCGCTGGGAGAAACGCCAATCAAACTCCCCTCGCCCTTAGGGAGAGGGGTAGGGGGTGAGGGCGCCCCGGTCGAGGTCTTGGACCAGATTCCCTTCAAATCGCAAAACCGCTACAGCGCCGTGCGCGTTCGGCTCAACGGCACAGAGCGCGTCTTGGTCCTGGGCGCTGCCGAAGGGCTGCGCGGCCGTGTCGCAAAATGGCAAAACCAACACAAGAAGAAAAAGATAATCGAGGAACTGGATCGCCGGTTGCCGGAATTGCAAAGGCAAGGGCTGCGTGTCTTGCTCATGGCGGAGATGGAAAAGAAACAGCCGCTCGCGGATAAGTCGGTGTTGCCCGAGGATCCGCTGCGTCCCTTGGCGCTGGTTTGCTTGAGCGACGAGCTGCGGCCTGAAGCCGGGCAAGTGCTCGAAGCGCTGGCGGCCCAGGGCATCGACTTCAAAGTCGTCTCCGGCGACAATCCCGAAACCGTGCAGGGAACCGTCAGCCACCTCAATTTGCCCCTGGCGCGTGATCCCGTGGTCACCGGTCAGGAGTTAGCGTCTGCGCCCAATCGCGCAGAATTGATCCGCACGCGCAGCGTCTTTGGCCGGGTCGCCCCCGAGCAAAAAGTGGAGATCGTCGAGACTCTGCAAAAGGCCGGCTGCCACGTGGCCATGATCGGCGACGGCGTCAACGACGTCTTGCCGATCAAGCGCGCGGACCTGGGCATCGCCATGGGTGAAGGCAGCCAGGCGAGCAAGACCGTCTCTGGTCTTGTGCTCGAGAACAACAACTTCGCGCTCTTGCCCGAGACGCTGGAAGAAGGCCGGACCATCGTCCGCAACCTGCGCCGCTCCGCCAAGCTCTTCCTGGTGAAAAACGTTTATTCGCTGATCTTGATCCTTGCGTATCTCGTCGGCTGGTTCGGCGTGCCGTTTCCGTATTTCGTGCCGCAGCAAGTCACGCTGCTCAATTGGCTGGTCATCGGCATTCCCGCATTCGTCATTGCCATCAGCCGCGAGCGTTCGCGTGCCGCCACCAAGCCGCGCTTTCTGCGCGAAGTCGGCTCCTTCGCGCTGCGCACGGGAATCGTTTTTGGAATTGTCGGGTTCGCGATGCTGCTCGCGGCCGGCGCCATGAGCAGCGACGACAAGTACCGCTGCACGATGTTGCTGTCGACGCTGATCTTGCTCGGCATCACCGCGCTATTTCGAGCGCTCACGGATGGGGAGCCCCAATCAAACATCAGCGATCGCCGCTATCGCATTCTTGGCTTGCTGGCGATTCCGGTCTATTTACTGGCGATGTATTGGCCTTTGGCGCGGGACTTTTTCAAGCTGCATCCCTTGGGCATGGTAGACTGGGGTATGGTGCTGATGTTTGCCGGTTTGGGATATGGATTGTCGCGGTGGTCCGATATCCTCACTTCCTCCGCCCATGATTCGGTTGAGAAAAAGGTGCAATGAGCTGCCCGGACAACGGTTAGGATACTGTAGCCGCAGACTTTAGTCTGCGGCCGGTTGTCGTGCGAAGACTTCGCTTGCATACGGCGGCAGGAGCCAAGGAAACCGATTGCATCGAGAGGGAATGGCTCGTGATAGTGGATAACGGAAGATTCTACGACCTGCCTAGCGGTTTTCACGATCTAATTCTTGGAGATAGTTGAGCGCTTCTTCCAAGGTGCCAACCACCGCTCCCGACACGCGGCCGGCGCTGTCCAATTCCCGAAGCAGCATGAGGTCGTCGAAATCTTCCGACTGAGCGAGCTTCTTCTTAAGGCGAGCGCCGAGCGTCCCGTCCTTGTATTTCAACGCGTCCATGTGATGCTCGATGAAAAACTGCGTGCGCGGCGTGATCAAGCCGTCCAGGGCCGATAGTGCCGCGGCCACGTGATTGGAAGGATCGATGCCTTTGCCGACGTCGTGCAACAGAGCCGCAAGCAGAAACTCTTCGTCCCATGGCCGTTGCGCGCGCGCCAGCTCGAAGACTTGCAGCGAATGATAGAGCGCGTCGCCTTCGGGATGATGACGCGCGGACTGCTTGACGTTTTCCAGGGGCGCAAGCAAGCTATGAAAGATCGGAAAGGGAGCGACGCTTGCGTCGACCGCCGGGCGGTCGGCTTGGAGATCGTCCTCCAGATCGAAATCGGGATACTCTTTTGCAAGAAACTCCTCCAATTCGCGGATCGACGCGCGCTCGATCGCCTTGCCGGTGATCGAGCTTTTGAAGACATAGTGCGCCTGGTTCTCGGCATAGACCGTCAACTCGTAATTGAAGCGATCGGCAACGTGGATATGCGTAAAGACGCGAGCGACGTTGTGCTTGACAACTTGCTTGCGCTCCAAGTCGAACGCGTAGCCTTCCTGTTCGAGCACGTCGGTGATAAGGCCCGCGCTGTCCGAGAACAGATGAATGTCAATGTCGGAGCCGGCGCGGATGTGCCCGGTCATGACGCTGCCGATAAGCCGCGGCTTGAAGGCGCGCAGGTGCCTCATCATGACCAGGGCCTCCAGGCGCATTTCCTTCAAGTTTTCAGTGCGGCGCTCGCCTTCGTGCAGGCGCGTGAAGAGTTGGACTTGGTCGCGAATTTCGGCGTTCGAGGGCAGGTCGCGGGGCTTGACTCCGCCCCGGCACAATCGCTTGGCGGCCTTGCGCTTGGCCGTGTAGTATTCGGTTTCCGTCCGGTCGTACATCAAACGGGCGGCTTCCAGGGCGATGGCATGGCGAAGTTTTGCATCCGGCATTCCTTTCTGCGCCGATATTGGTAGCCCATTCGTGCGGCGCGGGGCTGTCAGCCAGGGACAGGGTCTGTAAGTGAGGTATTGTACGTTAAGCGGGGCAAAGAAAAAATGGCAAAAAAACGACGCGCCGGCCCATTACCACCAATACATAATAGAGTCAGTTGCCGGCGAACGGAGCGGCTGAAATGACAACCAGTCCACTGAACAGGGTCGTCCAGCGTTTTCGCCTCGGCGCGCTTACTGGAGCCGGCGGGCCGACCGATGGAGAATTGCTGGAATCCTTTATCACCGAGCGAGACGAGGCCGCCTTCGAAAGTCTGGTGCGGCGTCATGGTCCCATGGTGATGGGCGTGTGCCGCCGCGTCATCGGCCTGTCTCACGATGCCGAGGATGCATTTCAGGCCACATTTCTCGTGCTGGTGCGCAAAGCCAATTCCATCGTACCCCGCCAGGCGCTGGGCAACTGGCTGTACGGCGTGGCCTATCGCACGGCCCTTGAAGCCAGGAGCAGGTTACACCGCCGTTTCGCCAAAGAAAGACAGGTGACGGACATGCCGCACCCTGAGGCCGCGCCCAACGGAGTCTGGTCGGATTTGCAGCCGATTCTGGATTGCGAGCTTTGCCGTCTGCCCGACAAGTATCGGCTGCCGATCGTACTTTGCGAACTGGAAGGAAGAAGCCGCAACGAAGTGGCGCGCCAGCTAAATCTGCCGGAGGGCACGCTGTCGAGCCGGTTGGCGACGGCACGGCGGAAGCTGGCGCAGCGGCTGTCGGGCTGCGGCCTGGCGCTTTCGGGCGGCGCCTTGGCGATGCTGCTTTCGGAAAGTGCGGCCTCGGCGTCCGTTCCGGCGCCCTTGGCCATGTCCACAGTCAAAGCCGCAGCCCTCTTGGCTGCGAAACAGTCGGCGGCCGGCGTCGTCTCCGCCAATGTCGCCGCCCTTACAGAGGGAGTGGTGAAAGCCATGTTCATGACCAAGATCAAAATGACCGCAGCGTTTTTGCTCGTCACAGGCGTGCTCGCATTGACCGGCGGGGTCGTGCTGAACTCCCGCGCCCAGGCCGCAGCCGACCCCCCTGGTACGGCTCTCGAACAAGTGGTGGAGCAAACTTCGAACCAGGTGTTGGCCCAGCGCCCCAAGAAGGACGACGCCAAGACAGCACCAACTGTGACCGGTAAGCTAGAAGCCGTCGATGCCGCCGCCAACACCGTCACCCTCAGTACGTCCCGTCGGCCGGAAGGCAAGACGGAGAAGACTTATACTTTGGCGAAGGATGTCAAGGTCATGCGCGATCGCAAGGAAGCCAAGCTCGCCGACCTGAAGAAGGGGAGCCAGGCTTCGCTCACGCTTTCCGCCGATCAGAAAACCGTCTTGAGCATCAGCGTTGCCAGCCCGACCATCGCGGCGCCCTTGAAATCCGCGGACGCAACCAAGAACACGATCACAGTCACCATTGGCGGCGGCAGGGCGGAAAAGCAAGACAAGACCTATCAGGTGGCCAAGGACGCCAAGGTCACCATCGACGGCAAAGACGCCACCGTCGCCGACTTGAAAGCGGGCGCCATGCTCACCATCGTCGTCGATGAAGCCAACACCATTACGCAAATCCGGACCGCCGCGCGACGGGATCGCAACCAGGACGAGTAGGATTGCGGATTGCGACAAGTCAGAGTCCAGTATGCAAGCGGTGAATGTGGGCATCAGAAACGAGGTGCGTTTCAATCCAGAAAAGGTGAAACGGCAACGTGTAATCTGTAAAGCTTTTCTCAGTAGAAGTTTATGTCTAAAATCTGAGCGTCAGATTTCACATTGCGCGATAGCCAGAGATTTGAAACGCTCAATAAGACATGTGGGTCTCGAATGTCTACCTGGTTCCGATTCAGACTCGTAAATGGATTTCAGATCGCGCCGAATTCGGTGCTTCGCCGCAAGTTGAGATTCTGAAAGGACTTGCTCGTGTGCTTGATAAAATGGATTGCCCCTCGGCTTCCTGGGTTGGAATGCAATCCATCCAGTGCTGCGAGTGCTGCACATATGCGAACAACTTTGCGGCCACGCGGAGAGTCTCTGAAGTGCTGGACTCGGCCTTGAGCGCCCTCATCGAAGATCTGCCGCACCGTGACCAAAAAAGGTGGACCGGTCCGGATTGCTGTCAAGCTCCGCCACAGTCGTGGAACGCCGTTTTCAACTTGTCCGTGGCGATATCATGTTCAGCGTGCCGGCCGCGCAAGTCGCCGAGCCGAAGCCGGTCATCTGGGAAGCGATGTGGACCGTGCGGCAGGAGGAGGATTGACTGCCGCAACTGCCATTGTAAATGTCACATTCCACGCGACAATATTGGAAGGAAGCAAAGGAAAGTACCATGACCATACCGAGTTTCGAAGAAGCAGTTCGTGGCTTCAAATACAAGTCGCCGTTCGCCCCGTTCGTGATCGAACTAACAGATTCGCGTACGATACTTGTCGACGATCCTGACGCGATCGGCCTTTCCAACGGAACAATGGGGTACATCGACGCCGACGGAAACATCCTTACGATCTCCTACCAACAAGTGTCGGCACTCCGGCCGGCGTCACTCGAATCGGCCAAATGAAGCACAAGCATTTCATAGCCGTAATTAACAGTTTCAACGGACGCAAACCTTTTCGACCATTCGGACTCGAAATGGTCAGCGGTGTGCTCATCACCATCACGCATCCGGAAACGATATTCTTCCGTGGCGAGATCGCCGTGGTCTTCGATTCCAAACAGGGTTATCAAGCCTTCGACTCTGATAGTATCTGCCGAATTCTCGATCTTCCCGTCAGTTAGACTGGCGGCACTCTGGTGCACTCTCTTAAGGATACAGCGGGCTCCGATCAAAAACATTCCGCGGCCTGAGGTCGAAGCCGCACCACATGAGCTGCGTGACCCCCTCGAAGGACGTGCCCTTCATCTCGCCGTCTTCGGAGCGCGGCTCGTGGTGGCCGGCGGTGCTGACCCAGACGACCACGTCGGTGTTCATGATCGGTTCGGCCTTGGCGACGTATTTGGGCAGCTTGACGTAGTAGATTTCGCCTGTGCGGTTCTGCGTGACCCAGAAATCGTGCCGCGTGCATTCTTCGTTGTCCGGGCCGTAGTGGCGGGCGTTGCCGTGACGCAGCGGCATCACATCCCAGGCCGCGGGCTGGTTACGGATGTTGCGCTTCTTGTCGTTTTGGATCGACAGCATGGTGAACTTGAGCGGGTCCCAATCCTCGAAGCCTTCGCGGCCGCCGTTGAAGGGGCGGTGGATCGTCTTGGCGTTTGCGCGCTGCTCGCCGACCGGCTCCATGTGCTCCATCACGAGGACGGAGTTGTTTGCCGGTCCGTCTACGTTGACGTCGACGCGCCAGAGGCCATTGTGCATGTGCCCTTCCCATTCGCGGCTGCCGTAGTTGCGGCCGGTGCTGCCGACGCGGAACGTGATGACGCCATCGTCCTGGAAGCCGTATTCGATGACGTAGCGATAGTTGGCGGCGTCGAGCGTGGCGAAGAGTACGAGCTTCTGGCCGCGGCGGCCGCCCTTGCCGGTGTCAACGTAGGCCAGACCGCGGTCGCGCACTTCACAAACCACGTTCGGTGGATTACCGAGCACTTTGCCGTGCGGACCGGCTTCGTTCTTGTTCACTTTGCATAGCGAGAAGTTATAAGAGATGTCCCAGAAGCGCGGGCTGCCGCTGTGATAGGGCACGAACATCTCCGACAGCCGGCAGTCGCCGACGACCTGCATCCACTTTTCTTTTGGCGCGCGCTTGAACCAGGCCCCTTGCAAAGTGAGGCCGAAGCCGGTGGAGGTGGCCCAGTGCACTTTCCAGGCGGTGCGCATCTGGTCGTTCGACGGGAACTCCTGGATGACTTCGTTCACCGGCTTGGCTTGGGGCGGCGCCTGGAACGGACTGGGCTCTTTGTCCGGTTGCTGCGCCCGCGCGCCTGCCCACAGACCCAGAACCACTATGCCGCCGGCCAACAACGACATTTTC
Source organism: Gemmataceae bacterium (assembly GCA_022616245.1). Taxonomy (GTDB): domain Bacteria; phylum Planctomycetota; class Planctomycetia; order Gemmatales; family Gemmataceae; genus JAKEFD01. The sequence continues at coordinate 21,610 of JAKEFD010000218.1, read as the reverse complement.
CATCGCGACAACATGAATTTGTTCCTTAGCGTTTCTTGTGTTGGGTCAGAGCCGCGCCCGTGAGGAAGCGGGATCAATTCTGGAGGATTACGGTTTCTGAAGTCAGGTCGACGTAAACAACCGGTGCTGCCAGGTAATTGCCGTCACGATTCAAGAGGACGTGCGCCACGCGATGGCCGAACAGCGAGTCGCCTGCCTTGGAGAATTGAATCGGCCGAACCTCCATGGTCACAGTGCCGATTTGAAGCACGGGCAGCACGCGCTCGTCCGCGCGGGCCAAAGTCAATGCCCGCTCTACTTCCTCCGGCGCGAGCGCGGTGGGATAGTGCATTTCGACTTCCTGGCTCAAGACTTCCTTCGCCCTAAGATCGACCATCGTGAAAATGGTCTGGTCGCCCTCGTAGCGATAGTGATGGACCATCACAAGTCGCTCCGAATCAGCGGCCGGCAGGAGATCGACTTTGACGAAGACGACGTGGCCGGGACGGCTCTGTGCATTGGGCTCGATGCCGAGTGCTTGTCCCGCGAGGGTTTTCGCAAGGCGAATCTCGTCTGCGCTCAGGACGAAGTTGGGCTGGCGCTCGTCGCGGTCGGCGCTCGTGCAACCGCCTGAGAGCAGCGCCGCCAGCGCCAGACCAAGAATGGGTATGCGAACGATGGGATCCATGGACGTTTCCTTTTCTGTCCGGCTCACATCCTGCTTTTTGAAGATTCCTTGAACGCGAAACGTGAACCGGGTTTTCCATTATAGACGAGATTTTACGAAAGCACGGTGATTTTTCCGGAGGCGCCGTCGACGCGAATGCGCTGTCCCGTCTTCAACCGGCGGTGCGCGTCGGCGATGCCGGCGACCGCTGGCAAGCCAAACTCGCGGGCCACGATAGCGCCGTGCGAAAGTACCCCGCCTGTTTCCATGACGAGGCCGCGCGCGTTCACCAACAGGGGCACCCAGGCCGGGTCGGTCGATGGGCATACAAGAATGTACGGCTCGCTCGGCGGCTGTGAACCGACCACATGCTGCACGACCCAAACCGGCCCCTCCGCCGTACCCGCCGACAGCGGCACGCCATCGAGCACGTCCGTACCGGCGATCTCCACGTCGCGGCCAAGCGCTTCCAAGTCGTCGCTAAACAACACTTGCGGCGTCGCCAGACTCAGGGCAATCTCGCGACGGCGACGACGTTCCGCGACGAGCTTGCGCCAGGCGTCGTCGGCGACATTCTGTTGTGCAAGGCGCGGCAGTTCATCCAATGTCAGAAAAAAAACTCCGCTGTCCAACTGGAAGCGCTCGTCCAGCTCAACCAGCAGTCGCCGAATCAGCGCATAACCGCGCATGAGATGATGCTTGGCGGTTTCGCGCAGCGCCAGATACTGATGCAGCGTCTCCAGCTCCGCTTCGAGGACGGCGCGCTGCGAAGGCAGCAAGCGCGTCGTGGCGGCAATACTTTCCCAAACTTTCGCTAACTCCGCTTTGTCATGGCGAGGTTCAGTTTGTGTGGTACCCACGTCCGTTACGAGCTGTTCGACTGCCTTGGGTTCCTCTTGCCATCTCGGTTGCGCCAGTTCCATCTCCTGTGAACCGCGATGGCCAAAGTGCCGAATAAACTCGTCCTTGTTCATGCGTCCTGCCGCCAGTGAGCGAATCGCGCCGGGCAAGTCCGCGTCCGGCGTCGGCCTGACGCCCATCACCAGCTCGCGTATTGCCGCCTGCGCTAGTTGTAAGCCGCTCGGTGTTGCTCCGACGCCGTCTTTGGCTGGAGTTGCCTGATAACGCTGGGCTAACGTGCGCTCCAGGTTGCCCATGGCGATGCCGGCAAGCGCGGTCGGCTTCAGACTGTCACGGGCGAAGTCGACCAGTACACGCTTGATCCAATGCTGAATGCGCTCGACCAACACCGCCGGACTCAGTGGACCGACATCGACTTTTTCCGCAGCCTCCACGTCTTGGACGAAAGCGGGCAGGATGCGACTTTGAAAATCGTCCGCAAACGTTTTGCTGATGCTCTTCAAACGCGTACTGGAACGCCAGAGCTTGAAGAACACGCCGGGCAAAAACAGCCAGAATTTCCAACTGGCACGCGCGGGATTAAGCACAGCCTGCGGATAGAGCGCCTTGGCCGGGTTCGCTTTCAAGAGCTCGAACTTGTGCTCGAACGGCAGATTGCGGTACTGCATTCTGGGCTCGCGACTCAGGTTGCAATAGGGCCGGCCGCACACCAGATCGAAAATGCCTTCTTCATCGAGCGCTGGATCGGGATCGAAGCCCAGGTCGCGGTACATGAGGCCGAAGCCGCCTTGGCCGGACATGAAACGGCGGACAATGGACCAGGTCATGGGCGTCGGCTCGGGCAGAATCTCAGCAAGATTGAAGCGCGCCCAAACGGTTCCGCCCGGCGCGGTCTTGGCCTTGAGCGCGGCGATTTCCTCTTGGCGGACCTTTTCCACTTCGGCAGGCGCAGGGCCGAGTTCACTTGGCGACGACGCGCTTGAAACAAGCGAGGCCGCTTGTTCTACGGGCTTTGGCGAGAACTTAATCGCGCGGGACTGGAGCAGATAGAACTGGCCTTCGGCAAATCCCCATTCGATGTCGCACGGATGCTTGAAGTATTCCTCGACACGCTGGCCGAGCCGAGCAAGTTCTTCGATTTGTGCGTCGGTGAGAGACGCCGCTCCCGCAGACTCCCCTGTGGGCGTGGGATCGGCTTTGCGCGCGATGTGACGCTCGAGAATTCGCAGGTCGTGCCGATCGACCACGAAGCGGTCCGGTGTGACTTTGCCCAAGACTATCGCCTCGCCTAAGCCGAAGGACGATTCGATGATCATTTGCGCGAGGGCCGGATTCACCGGATTGGCCGTGAACAAGATGCCGGCAACTTCGGACGGGCACATCATCTGCACGTTGACCGCGGTGCCGAGTAGCCCGTCGATCTTGTGGTGCTTGCGAAAGGCGACGGCCCGATCGCTGCTCCAGGAGCGAAACACATCCGTTATCGCGTCTTCGAGCTGTCGCCACGGATTGGGATCCTGGCCCGCGTTGAGCAACGTGTCCATCATTCCCGGCATGGACTGGGCCGCTCCCGAGCGCACGGCGACCAAGAGTGGATTGGCGCCTTGACCGAAGCGACGGCCGGCGATGGTTTCGAGCCGGGTCATGGCGCTTTCGACTTGTGAGCGCAAGTCGTCGGGCCAGGATTGCGAGTGCTTGTAGAAAAGGTCGCAACATTCGGCGGAAATGGTGAAGCCGGGCGGCACGTTGAGGCCGGCCTTGGTCATCTCGGCCAGGCTGGCCCCTTTGCCGCCGACCAGGTGCTTGCAGTCGTCGCCGCCGTCCGCCTGGCCTTGGCCGAAAAAGTAGATCCAGCGATGTTGCATGCACGACCTTTTGGAGTCCAGAATCAATTTCGCTTAAGGGCGTCTTCCAAACAGAAAACCACCGGGCGTCCGCCGACGATGTCGCCCAGGCCCGCGCCGAAGTAGAGTTGGCGGCGCGTGCCTTCGCTCGTGCGGTTAACGACAAGACGCGGAGCGGCAGAGAGGTGCGGGGTCTGCGCCGTGAGGTTGTACGTCCATTGAATGTCGCCCATGCCGGGGTCGAGACAACAGATTTTGCCGCGCGTGCTGACGGCGAAGACGCTCTCGGTGCGCTCGCCCCATCGGGCCAGGACGGGACTGGCGACGACCGGCGAATCGAGGTTCTGCCGCCAGCGGCGCCGGCCCTTGTCGCGGTAGAGACAATAGATGTAGCCGTTGCGCGAGCCGGCATAAACATTCTCTTCATCGACGGCGACGCGATCGATGACGCCGTTGTCCAGCGGATACTGCCAGATCTCTTCGCCGTTGTCGGCGTTGAAGCAATAGACGGCGCCGCGCGGAGCAGTGTGTTTGGCGTCCTCAAAAACATCGCCATTGCCGACTCCGAGGTAAATCTGACCTTTGAAGAAGACGGGCGAGCCCCAAGCAGGTAAGCGCGTGTCCGTTTTCCAAATCTGCTTGCCGGTCTGCGCGTCGAGGCAGAATAGAGCGGTCTCGCCGGGGTCGGTGTCCAGGCGGTTGCGGTCGATGCCGGTGCCGATGTAGACGCGGTTGTCCACGACGGTCGCGCCGGCGCCGAAGCGCAAAAGGCGGCCATCATATTCAGGACCCGGGAAGCGCCATACCTCGTTGCCGGTAAGCGCATCGACGCAATAGAAGCCTTCGTTGCCCGCGCCGAAATAGACTCTGCCCGCGAAAACCGCGGGACTGGATTCGGTTTGACCTTTGGTTGGAAAGTCCCAAAGCTTTTTGCCCGATTGGGCGTCGAGGCAATAGAGCTTGCAGTTCTTGTCGTCGTGAAAGCCTTCACCTAAGTAGAGCCGGCCGTCCGCCAATGTGGGCGACGAGATCATTTGCTTCAAGCCGCCTTCGTCGTGAAATTCCCAGATCTTGTCGCCCGAGTGCCGGTCCAAGCAATAGAGCGTGCCGACGCCAAAACCGGGGTGTGCCGCCGCGGCGTAGAGCCGGTCTTGATGGACGAGCACGGCGGAAGCGATGAGGCCACTGTCGGGCGCGATGAAGTCCCAGCGCTTGCCGACAAATTCCGCGACGCGCGCGCCGCTCGCGGTGTCGCCGGTTTCGACGCTGCCCTCCACGCTCCGGCCTGAGCCGAAGCGCGTTGTGGCTACGATCAAATGCGCCAAAAGGACGCCGCCCAGGATAAGACCCTCCGTGGAACGGCCAGGGTTGAGCGATTGGCTGAAAAACCAGCCGCGGATTTGATTGACGATGGCGGCGAAGACAATCCCGGCGGCGAAAACGAACATCAGAAAGTCGGAAGTCTCAAAGCGATCTGAGACGAAGCAGAGGAATAGCGAAAAACCACCCAGGATTCCCGCGAGAATCCAGAGAAACAGCGTCTCGGTGCGGCGCGGCGTTTCAAGCGCGCCCGGTCCCAGCGAGAGATTGAATACTTGCCGACGCCAGGCCCAGAGCGTGCCGAGCAAGACGTTAACGGTCAACACGAACCACAGTGCCGCGTCGGTGCCCCACCAACTGCCGCGCAAATGCACGCCGAACAAGAGATAGAGCAAGAATAACGTCGTGTTGACGCTGAGCACCGTCAAGAACGCCGCCCACTGCCGGAACAGGATCAAGACGCCGCCAAACACTGCGGGAAACAATGCTGCCAGGATTGCCAAAGGCGCCCCAATGCCGAGAGTGGGGATGACGGCGAACAATGTTCCCCTTCTTCCCAGTTTATGTTCCAATGAGGCGGATTGCTTTGCGTCGAGCTCCGGTCCGAAGCCTGGCATCTCCTTCTCGTTGGGTTCCGGCAGCGTCGCCTTGCCCGCGAGGTAGTCTTCGACCAGCTTGCGTAACTCGGCGGTCGTGCCCTTGAAAGTGCCGCGCAGATTCGGTTCACCGGAAATCAGGCTCCAGGCGGTCTTGTCGTCCGACTTCTGTCCCACGATGTGAAACCAGGAGCCGTTCATGAAGCCGAAGACGATGGCGGTCTTGCCGCGCTCGTTGACGAAGAGCAGTGCCTTTTGGTCTTTGCCCAGGCGCTTCAGCAAGGGCGGAATGTAATTCTCTTTTTCGGCTTTGGGGTCGAGCTTGAAGACAACCGGCAAACGCTTCGCGCCCGGCTTGCCCTTGACATTGTCCTCGATTTGGAAAACGAGGGCAGGCTTTTCCGGAAAGAACTGGTCGATCTTCGCTTGAGCAATCCAGGTGCTGCTATCGACAAAGACGCGCAGCGGCCGGGGCGCGGCGATAACTGCCCATGCCGAAGTCACGCACGCCAACATGGCAAGGACGCCAAGGAGTCGACTCGAGCGCAGACACATCATGTGTTGGACCCTGTCATGAACCCCAGTTAGACGAAGCAACCGCGATATCGAGTTCTGCAAATTCACCATTCCTTTGCTTCATCTTAAACAACCATTCACTCTCCGCAAAGCTATAAGATCGCATTCGTTCTCTGGTCAGTTTAGGGGCGCGCAACGAATTCTCATGCCGCAACTAATGGAATGGCAACTGGTTACTTGGATTCGTTGCGCTCATTGCCTCACACCCCCTCCGCGCAACGAATGCAACGAATTGTCATTTTTGGCGACGTGGGAAAGGTGCATGCTGTCAGTTTGGCAGGAAATCGCATGCGTCTGTCAATTCCGAAAGTTCATAACTCATTCTAGAAACTTAAGTTACGATGATGCGTCCTTGCGGCATACCGCTTGCTTATGCGTCGTCATCCACCAAAGGAGATTCCCTGAAATCTGTCGTGCTCGCGAGCCGCAGGGACAACGAACTTAACCGTAGCAACAAGCGGCTCGCTTGTCGGCTCCGAGGTCACGCCACAAGCGAGGCCGCTTGTGGCTACGGACACTGCGGGTCAAAGGAATACAACATCCCAAACGGTAATAGCTGCTTACGAAAGGAGATAGTTGGATGGGAGCGAAACAATTGACATATAGCGACGAGGCTCGCCAAAAGCTGCTCAGCGGCGTGAGCAAACTGTCCCGCGCCGTTCGCAGCACACTGGGACCGCGCGGCCGCAACGCGGTCATCGACAAGGGCTGGGGCAGCCCCAACGTCACCAAGGACGGCGTCACGGTGGCTGAAGAAATCGAGCTGCAAGACCCGTACGAAAACATGGGCGCCCAGCTGGTGAAGGAAGCAGCCAGCAAGACCAGCGACGTCGCCGGCGACGGCACGACCACGGCGACCATTTTGGCCGAGGCTATCTACCGCGAAGGCATCAAGAACATCGCCTCCGGCGCCGACCCCATGGCGCTCACGCGCGGCGTGCAAAAAGCCGTCGAACGAATCGTCGAGGAGCTGCATAAGCAGGCCGAGAAGATCGACGACAAGGACGATAAGGAAATCACCGAAGTCGCCACCATCGCTTCCAACAACAATGCGGAAATCGGCAAGAAACTAGCCGAGGCGATGAAGAAAGTCGGCGCTTCCAACGGCGTCATCACTATCGAGGAAGGCAAAACTGCGGACACTGAAGTTGTCGTGGTCCAGGGCATGCAATTCGACCGCGGCTTCTTGTCGCCGCACTTCGTCAACAATCAGGAATCAGTGACGGTCGAGCTCGAGAATCCCTACATCCTCATTTACGAAGAGAAAATCAGCTCCGCCAAGGACCTGATCCCGCTCCTCGAGACCATTTCCAAGAAGAAAGAGCCGCTCCTTATCATCGCTGAAGATATCGAAGGCGACGCGCTGGCCACGCTTGTGGTCAACAAGCTCAAGGGCATTCTGCAAGTGGCCGCGGTCAAGGCGCCGGGCTATGGCGACCGCCGCAAGGCCATGCTCGAGGATATCGCCACGCTCACCGGCGGCAAGGCCGTCTTCAAGGACCTGGGCATCAAGCTCGAAAGCCTGCAATTGCGCGATCTGGGCCGAGCCAAGAAAGTGAAGATCGACGCCGAGAACACGACCATCACCGAAGGCGCGGGCGACGCCAAGGCCATCGATGGCCGCTGCGAGATGATCCGCAAGGAGTTGGAAAAAACCGACAGCGAATACGACCGCGAGAAGCTGCAAGAGCGGCTCGCCAAGCTTGCCGGCGGCGTGGCCCAGGTCAAAGTCGGCGCTGCCACCGAAACCGAGATGAAGGAGCGTAAGGCTCTTTATGAAGACGCTTTGCACGCCACCCGCGCGGCCATTGCTGAAGGCATCGTCGCCGGCGGCGGTGTGGCCCTCTTGCAAGCGGCCAAATCGCTCGACAAGCTCGATCTCGACGGCGACGAAGCGCTGGGCGCGCGTTGCCTGCGCAATGTACTCGACATTCCCTGCAGGGCCATCGCTGAAAACGCCGGCGTGGACGGCACGGTCGTCGTGAACAACATTCGCCGCAACAAGGAAAAGAACTACGGCTTCGACGCGCTCAAGTTGGAGTACACCGAGCTGCGCAAGGCCGGCATCGTCGATCCCGTGAAGGTCACCCGCAGCGCTTTGCAAAACGGGGCCAGCGTCGCCTGCCTGTTGCTCACCACCGAATCGCTCGTCGCCGACATCCCGAAGAAAGATGAAAAAGGCGGCGATCCCCACCATCACGATGACCACGGTATGGGTGGCATGGGTGGCATGGGAGGCATGGGAGGTATGGGCGGCATGGGTGGCATGGACATGTAGAAAACAGGTGAGTGGTTAGTGGTGAGTCGTAGGTTGTCACCACTCACACTCACTACTCACTACTCACCACTCACTAACCAGTAAGGAACCAAAGCAATGAGCAAAGACATCAAGGTTAGGCCGTTGGATGATCGCGTGGTCGTGGAGCCGCTCGAGGCGGAAGAGAAAACCGCCGGCGGCATCTTGTTGCCCGACACGGCCAAGCAAAAACCGCAGCGCGGCCGCGTGCTCGCCATCGGGCCGGGCAAAATGCTCGACGACGGCAAACGCGCCGCCCTCAGTGTGCAAAAGGGCGACGAAGTGATCTACGGCCGCTACGCCGGCAACGACGTCAAGATCGAGCAGCGCGAAGTGAAAATCCTGCGCGAAAGCGACATCCTGGCCAAGGTAGTGAAGTAACAGTTTGAGTTTACGTTTCGCGCACACGTAAGCCAGCGAGATGATAAACCCAACCGAACAAAGTACTCGAAGGAGACATGATAAATGGCAAAACAACTGCTCTATACCGACGACGCCCGCAAGAAGCTCTTGGCCGGCGCTGATAAGCTCTCCCGGGCGGTCGGCAGCACGCTCGGGCCGACCGGGCGCAACGTCATCATTGAAAAAAGCTTCGGCGGCCCCACCGTCACCAAGGACGGCGTGACTGTTTCCAAGGAAATCGACTTGCCTGACCCCTTCGAAAACATGGGGGCCAAGCTGGTCAACGCCGTTGCCCAGAAAACCAGCGACATTGCCGGCGACGGCACCACCACCGCGACCATCCTCGCACTGGCCGTCTACCAGGAAGGCCTGCGCAATATCACCGCCGGCGCTAATCCCATGGCGGTCAAGCGTGGCATTGACAAAGCCGTCGACGCGGCTGTCGAGTATCTGGAGAGCGTGACCAAGAAGCTCACCAAGAAAGAAGAGATGGAGCAGGTGGCCAGCATCAGCGCCAACAATGACCCCACCATCGGCAAGCTGATGGCCGACGCGTTCGAGAAAGTCGGCAAGGACGGCGTCATCACGGTCGAGGAAGGCAAAACCTCCGAAACGGCCCTCGAATTCGTCGAAGGCATGCAGTTCGACAAAGGCTACATCTCGCCTTACTTCATCACCAATCCGACGGAGATGAAGTGCGAGCTCGAAGATTGCTACATCCTGCTATTCGAAAAGAAGCTGTCCAACGTCCGCGACATGCTGCCTCTTTTGGAAAAGACAGCGCAATCCGGCCGGCCGTTGCTCATCATCGCCGAGGACGTGGAAAGCGAAGCGCTGGCGGCACTGGTGGTCAATCGCCTGCGCGGCGTATTGCAAGTGTGCGCCGTCAAGGCCCCAGGTTTCGGCGATCGCCGCAAAGCCATGATGGGCGACATCGCGGTGCTCACCGGAGGCCAGTTCATCAGCGAAGACCTTGGCCTCAAGCTCGAGAACGTCACGCTCGATCAACTGGGCCAGGCCAAGACCGTGCGCGTGGAGAAGGAAAACACGACCATCATCAGCGGTCAGGGCAAGAAGGACGCCATCAAGAAGCGGATCGAGCAGATTCGCGCTCAGATGGAGCAAACGGAAAGCGAATACGACAAGGAAAAGTTCAGCGAGCGGCTGGCGAAGCTGACGGGCGGCGTGGCCATCATCAAGGTCGGCGCGGCCACCGAAGCCGATATGAAACAGAAGAAGGGCAGGGTGGAAGACGCTCTGCACGCCACACGCGCCGCAGTTGCTGAAGGCATCCTGCCTGGCGGCGGCGTCGCCACCGTTCGCGCCATCGATTCGGTCGAAAAACTTGCCGAGAAGCTGAAGGGCGACGAGCGAGCCGGCGCCGAGATCGTGGCCCGCGCCTTGGAAAAGCCGATCCGCACCATCGCGGAAAACTCCGGCCGCGACGGCGCGGTGATTGCCGACGAGATCCGCAATCAGAAATCCGCGAACGTGGGCTTCGACGCCAATACCGGCGAATACGTGGACATGTTCAAGGCCGGCATCGTGGATCCCACCAAGGTGACCCGCTCGGCGCTGCAAAACGCCGCCAGCATCGCCGGTCTCATGCTCACCACCGAAGTTCTGATCACCCGCGTCGACGAGGAAGATCCGAAGTCAAAGGTCGTGGGCGCGATCAGGTAGTGATTGAACCACAGAGGCACACAGACACAGAGGGTTCACAAAGGAAAGCAATCGTGAGCTAGAATTGTTTGTCTTTGTGTTTCCTTTGTGTCTCTGTGGTTGACTCAAAGACTGAGATTGTGACAAGATGACACGATGACAAGGTGACAGGAGGAGTTCTTGTCATCGGGTCGCCGTGTCGTTTTGCTTTTGAGGAAGGCTGATGTCCACCACCAAGCGGTGCTTTTATGAAGTCCTCGGCGTGCGCAAAGAAGCCACCGAGGATGAGCTCAAGAAAGCCTACCGCGTGCTGGCCATGAAGTACCACCCCGATCGCAATTCGGGGGACGAAGAGGCCGCCGAGAACTTCAAGGAAGCTTCGGAAGCGTACGCCGTCCTGAGCGACGGGCCGAAACGCCAGCTCTATGACCGCTACGGCCACGCCGGGCTCAACGGACTGGGCATGCCGGACTTTCGCAATCGCGATTCGATCTTTGACGTGTTCGGCGACCTGTTCTCGGAGTTCTTCGGCGGCGGCCGCCGCCAGCGCGGCCCGCAGCCCGGCGACGACCTGGGCTATCATCTGGAAATCGACCTGGTCGAAGCGGCCAAGGGCGTTAAGAAGTCGATCACCTTTTCGCGCAAAGAGATTTGCTCGGACTGCGCCGGCTCAGGCTGCAAGAAAGGCACGTCGCCCGCGCAGTGCCGGCACTGCCGCGGCCAGGGCGTAGTGCTGACGAGCCAGGGGTTTTTCCGCGTGCAGCAGACGTGCCGGGGCTGCGGCGGCTCGGGCTACATCATCACCGATCCATGTGCGGCGTGCGTGGGCCGCGGCCGGGTCGCCGTCAAGCGCACGCTGGAAATCAATGTGCCTGCCGGCGCATTCACGGGTTTGCGGTTCGCGTTGCGGGGCGAGGGCGAAGCCGGGGCGGCCGGCGCGCCGCGCGGCGACCTGATCTGTGAGGTGGAGGTCCATGACCATCCCTTGTTTCGCCGGGACGGGGACCATCTGATTTGTCAGGTCCCAATTACATACAGCCAGGCCGCCCTGGGCGCGGAAATCGACGTGCCCACGCTGGACGGGCCGATGAAGCACAAGCTCAAGCGCGGCATTCAATCGGGTGACGTGGTCCGCATCGAGGGCAAAGGACTGCCTAAACTGCGAACGGGCCGCACCGGTGAGCTCCTGGTGGTCGTCGTCGTGGAAACGCCGAAGAATCTGACCAAGCGGCAAGAGGAAATCTTTCGCGAGCTGGCGGAAATCGATCAGAAGCACGTGTCGCCGGAGCGGAAAAGCTTTGTCGAAAAGCTGAAAGGACTCTTCACCAGTAAAGAGGAGTGACAGGAGTTTAAGTGGTGGAAACCCCGAATAACACAGAGCCAACAACGCTCGCCGTTGACCAAGAAGTGGAGACGCTCCGTCAACAGGCGGCGGAGTATCGCGACCTGGCCCAGCGCATCCGCGCGGAGTTTGAGAATTACCAGAAGCGCAACGCGCGCGAGCGCGAGCTGGATCGCAAATACTCGTCCGCCCCGGTGCTGCTCGATCTGCTGCCGGTCTTGGATAACCTGGAACGCGCCTTGACCGCCGCTCAGCAAGCGGGCTCCCTAACCCCCAACCCCACTCCCCCCCAGGAGCGAGGGGAGTCAGAGGCTTTGTCCCAGGGTGTCGCCCTGGTGCAGACGCAATTTCTGGACATGCTCAAGCGCCACGGCGTCACGCGCATCGAGGCGGCGGGCCAGAGTTTCGATCCCAACCTGCATCAAGCCGTCATGCAGCAGCCCAGCGCTCAACACGACCCGGGGAAAGTGCTGCAAGTCTTGGAGCAAGGCTATATGTATCACGACCGGGTGTTACGGCCGGCAAAAGTCATTGTGTCGGCAAAACCGGCAAACTAACAAGTGCTGATTCATCGTTTCGCGCACGGCGAGCGCGAAGCGATGAATCTGGAGAACTTCAACCAATGCCCACTTACGATTACGAGTGCGACGCGTGCGACCATCGTTTCGAAGAGTTTCAGTCCATGATGGACAAGCCACTGAAGAAGTGCCCCAAGTGCAAGAAGCCCAAGCTGCGCCGCTTGATCGGCACCGGCGCGGCGATCCTGTTTAAGGGGGCCGGCTTCTATCAGACTGATTATCGCAGCGAATCGTACAAAAGCGCCGCCAAGGCCGATCAAGGCCCGAGTTCTTCGGCCAAAAGCGACGCTTCCAAGGGCAAGCCCGCGGACGCTGCCGCCGGCGCAAGCTCAACCGGTGCGGCAGACAAGGCAAAAAAGTCCAAGTCTGACACCTGAGTTACCGATGAATAAGGTGCGTTGCCCAATCTGCGACAAGCCGATGGACGGTCAAGGGCCGAAGGAATGGCCGGATTGGCCGTTCTGCAGTCCGCGCTGCAAGCTCATCGACCTCGGCCGCTGGCTGGGGGAACGCTATCGCTTGGACTCGGACGGGTCGGAAGAGGATGCCGAGCCCCCTAAAACGGCCGCTCCATCGGCCGCTCCCCATAGAGAGGAGGCGTAGCTCGCGCTGCGCCTCTTTTTTTGCGCGCGCCGTGGATTCATCGATTCGTGCCGCGATTTATCGCTTCGCGTTCGCTGCAAGCGCGAAGCGATAAATCGCAAGCGCGAAGCGATAAATCAGAAAGCTACCCATGGCGGCCTATTTCCTCATCGACGGCTACAACCTCCTGTTTGCCATGGGCGTGCTCGACGGCAAACTGGGCCCGCGCGGGCTGGAGCAGGCCCGGCTGCGGCTTTTGGGATTACTGGCGGGCAGTTTTGGCGAGGCCAGCAACCTCGTCACGATCGTCTTTGACTCCGCCCAGTCGCCGCCGGGATCAACCCAAGAACACGAGTACAAAGGGCTGCGCGTCCGGTTTGGCTCCAATGAGCAAGAAGCGGACGATTTGATCGAAGAACTGATCGCGCACCACTCCGCGCCCAAAAGTCTTTGTGTCGTGTCCGACGATCGGCGTTTGCAGACCGCGGCCCGGCGCAAGGGCGCCGCGCCTATGGCGTGCGCGGCATTTCTCGATTATCTGGACGATATTCGTAAGAAAGCCAAGCCAGCAGAGGTTCGCGAACAGGAAAAACCGCGCCGGCTTTCCGACAAGGAAATAAGCGGTTGGCTGCAAGAATTTGCTGGCTTGGAAGACGATCCGGACTTAAAAGAAACTTGGGAAAACTGGCCGCCCACGTCGCCTCTCTCTTAGGGCGCGGGCAAGATCAAGGAAAACACCTATGCCGATTACGATTACGTGCCCGAAGTGTTCTCAGATGTGCGCCGTGCAGGAGGAGCATGCCGGAATGACGGTGCAGTGCCCGAAGTGCCAAGCCGCGATCGTGGTGCCGGTGCAAGCCGTGCCGGCGGCTGCCGCGGCGGCGCCAATCGAAGCCCAACCGGCGACGGCTGGGGCAGCGGGGACCGGTTTCGATCTCGAGGGAAGTATGAGGGCGGCTGGATTGGCGGGACTGCAACGGACTCTCTTTTTCGCAGGCGTCGGCTGCTTGGGTTTGTTGACGTTGTTCACTTTCGTAGCGACTTTCAGCTTTGGCGCGTTCTATGCCGCTGCCTTCATTTTCTTCTTGCTGACGGCAGGCGTGCTGGGGTTCCTGCTTTTCGCGTTTTTCAAAAAGAACACGCAACTTTTTCCAATCAGTCTCTATGTCGCGGCAGGCTTCTCGGCGGTCTTGGCACTTTGGTGGCTCATTGACTTGATACGATTCGCCGCAATCTATTTCAGCGGAATGCACTTTTTCCTGTTTCTCTTGGCCGCTGGAACAGCAGGAACTTTAGGGTTCATCGCTTTCCAAAAACTGATGAAGAAATAACAGCCATTTGGTTTGGTGAAACCTGTGTACATTTTGTTTTGCACAGGGCGCGCGCTCTGGTGGCATGCTTTCGCCGATCCTTTGCAAAGAAAACGAACCCTGAACCAGCACGGCGAAAGCATGCTGAAGCGCCAGGTTACGTGGCCCTTTCGCATGCCTTGGCGGTGCTGGTTCCGGGTTCTTTGTCCTTGCGCGCGATCCGCCAAGGCATGCCACCCAGTTTGCAATGGATTTGTGAAGGTCACTGTCTCGGCGTGACCGCTTTTTGCCGCCATTCGTGGATCATGGCGCGCATGTCGCCCGGCAAGCGTTCCAGGCTGTAATTCACCACAGCCACATCAGGCCGCCGGTCCAGTTCCAGCTTGACCGCCTTATCGAAAGCCTGGTGCGCGGCTTCACGTTTTGCGGCCGACTTCTGCGCCAACTGGGCCAGGCCTAAGTAATAGAAATAACGCGCATCGTGGCCGTAATAGTCGAGGGCTTGCTTGAATTGGTCTTCGGCCGCCGCGTATTTCTTTGTCCAGAATAGATGCAGTCCTTTACCGAAGATTTGCTCGGCGAGGATGGCATTGGGGCGCTGGAGCGCTACCGGCTCGCCGGAGCTCGCCTGGGCGGCTTCCAATTCCTTGTACGCCGAACGCAGAGCCTGATCGAGCGTGTCGCGTTCCTTGGCGAGACTGTTGCGCGCTGTAACCAGTTCTTGCACGTCCTTGATCTTCTCCTTTTCCAGAGCCTTGTTGACGGCGGCCAGCTTGCCGTCGAGTTCTTCCATGGCGCCGACCAATTGCTCGACGCCCTTTTCACCGGCCTCCTTGATGTTTGCCTTTTCCAGGACCTTGTTGACGCTGGCGACGGCGGCCCGGTTGGCGCTCAAGTCTTTCAAGAAGTTCTGCACCATGGCGGCATTGAGCTTGTTGCCGTCGGGGATGATCTTGCCGTCCACGAAAGCCTTGGCGATGTCGTTGAAACGCTCATCGACGGGGGGCTTGGCATTCTTGGCCTTGGTTAACTCGGCGGCCAGGTTCTTGGCCTGTGTTTGCAGTGTCGCCACGGAAGCGCGCAGCGAATTCGCATCGACCGTGCTCTTAATCTGCTGTACGAGCAGATCATTCTTGGCTTCGCCAAGGTCTGCGAGCGCTTGCTGAATCTCGGGCGCTTTGGGGTCGAGCGGCGCTTTCTTGGCGATTTGCTCCTGCACGTACTTGAGCCAGCGGGCCTCGCCGCGCGTGCTGAGATTGGCCGGCGTTTTCTCCGCGTCCGCTAGCACCTCCAAGGCCTGATCAAATTGACCGTCGAGCATGAAGTCACGGGCTTTTTGCGCGACGGGCACTTGCGGGACTTGCGGTTGCTGCACCACCCCGCCGCCGCCCTTGGACGGCTGCTGCTGGTTTTTGGAGGAACCAGGCAAGAGGCCCATGAACGAAGCGCCGAGACCGATAACTGCCGTCGCCAGGATGCCGCACAAGGCGCCGACCAGGAACTTGTTCATTTCCTTTTTGGCGGGCGGCGCCAGAGTCTTCTTTGGTGGTTGCTCCTCTTCGTCTTCGTCCTTGACGAATGCTTTTGCCGGTTTGGCTTTGGCCGGTTTCGCCGCCAGTTTCTGGTCGGACTCTTCCTCGTCGAAGAGGTCCTTGCTGGAGGCGGGTTGGTCGCCCGCGAGCAATGCGTCGTCGGAGACGGAGTCGAGGTCTGCGATCTGAGTCCTCTTGTCCAGTTTCGTTCCGGATTCCAACTCCTCGGCGACCCGATCGACGCCGGACAGCGGACCGTCGCCGGTGCGTTTGAGCGCCGGCGTCATGGTGGCGCTTTCGCCTTCACCACCCAGTGCGCCCAGATCGACGGAGTCGGCGTCGAGGTTGACGGCGGAGTCTTTCTTTCTTTTGGAGGCTGCGGGAGGGCCGGTTTCCAGAGCGTCTTCATCCAGATCGGCGCCGCGTTGGGGAGAGATGGCTTCTTGCAGGATTTCTTCCAGCGTTTCTTCCTTGCGGGCAAGACTGGGCGACGTTTTGATGGAGCCGGAACCAGGGACCTTGAATTCATCACTGCCGAAAATGCTGCTCGAGCTTTCGCCCGGCTCTTTGGGCAGATTCTTGAATTCCGTGGAGAATAGGTCGTCGGCGCTCGTGGACTCGGCGACTTGTTCCGCTTCGACCGCGCTACTATCCACGACTTCGGCGTCCACCGCGGACGAGCCCGTCCCCTTGCTCTCCCCGCTCAAGACGTCCTCACTGCCCGCGGCGGGCGGAGGCGTCGGCAGATCCAGGCCGGTGGTCTTGTCGCCCGGCTGCGCCAGCATGGTCGGCTGCGGCGACTTTTTCGCAATCATCGTCGGCGGCCCGGCATCCATTTCGTGCTTCGCTTCGGCCGATTTCTGAGCGGACGGGATCCTCTCAATTTCTCCCGAGGATTTGCGCTCCGGTTTGCCCGAGGCTTTCTTTTCCTCGCGTGCGGCGTGGATCCTCTCGATTTCCCCGGACGACTTTTTCTCTGCCTGTCCGGAGACCTTCTTCTCCGGTTGCGCGGCGGGCTTGGACTCCGGCTTGCCGGTGGATGTTATCTCCGGTCCCTGCGAAGTCCGTATCTCCGATTGCTGCGACTTGGTCGCCATGGTCTTCGGCGCGTCGTCGCCTTCCAGAATATCGTCCGCATCCAGGACGTCTTCGTGTTCCTCTTCGGGCTTGCGCGCGTGCTCGTCGGGTTGCTTTGCCATGGAAGGTCCGCTCCGGTTGAAGACCAAGGACGTCCAGCGCTAGAATTGTCGAGTCGCGGCGGGACTGTCCCTTGCGCTGTTTCAAAAGACTAAGAGATATTTTCTCGCATGCGCGCGTCGGCCGCAATGCCTATCCGAAAAATACGGGCTTTGGAGAAAGATTCCGGGTTGCGCTGGGGCGGTTAGCTCGATACGACCGGAACAATCGGAATGAAGTGTAGTAGGCACACTCCGTGTGCCATCGTGGGAGAACGGCACACGGAGTGTGCCCACTACATTTACGGCTCGCGCAGCCGGGCGCACAGCTTGGCGATGAAACGCCGTTGTTCTTCGATGCCCGGTCGCTCTTGGGTCTCTACCTCGCGGCGCATGCGCTCTTCCAGCTCGTCCATTTCGGCGGACCGGCGTCGCAAGGCTTCTTCCGCCTTCTCGAGCGCCACATAGCGGTCTTCCATCTCCGACAGACGCCGGACCAAATCCGCTTGTTTGGATTCCCAGGCCTGCTGGCGCTTGCGCAACGTAATCTCGACTTCCTCGAACTGGGCGCGGGCGGCTTTTTCGGAGGCTTGCAATTCCGCTGACTGAGTGCGCAGCTCTTCCAGATGCGCCTGTTGAGCCATCGTGTCGCGCCGCAAATGCTCGCTGGTTTCCTCGACGGCGACCAACTCTTCTTGCGCCTTCGAGAGTTTTTCCATCTGCTGGGCCAAGGCGTTTTCCCACTCCGCCAGCTCGTGGGCGCGTTGCTGGATGGTCTGGGCCTGGGCGGCCAGGAATTGCATCTCGCGGTTTAGCTCCTGCGCTTTGACGGCCAGGATCTCCTCGTTGCGCGTGTTCTTTGCCAGCAGGATCTGCTTTTGCTTGAAGATCTCGTCAAACTGCAGCCGCGTGTATTCGTCGAGCCGGCGCTTTTCCTCAGCGAACCATTCGTAAGCGGCCTGCAAGTCCGCTTCATTCTCGATCCTGGGCGGCGGGCTTTGGGGAAACTGGTCGGACGGGGCAGGGGGCGCGGACGCCGGCGCAGCGGTGGCGACAGCGCCATTGGAAAAAACGAAATCCAGATACTGCGTCTGCAGCTTGTGACCGAAGTGCGGCTCCATGCGCATCCTCCTCGTAAGATCCACCGAGCCAACGCGAAGAGAGATGGGACGACCCAATTATACCTCAAAAATCGGCTCCCGGAGGCAAACTGAGCCTTGACCTCGGCGCGTATAATGAAATGGAGCAGGGAAGAAAGCGTCACACACCTTCGATGCACCCCCAAGATCTTCCCTGACTCCTTTCAGAGCCGGACGTTTCGTTTGACTCCACCCCACGAGGCAAAGGAAGCGTCCGGTTGTGTTTTTGCAAACTGTGCAGGTTCGACTCCTGCCCGACGCAAATCACTTGTCGTCTTTCTTGTCTCGTGCCTGTGAATCCAGCTCGCGAATCAGCACCTGAACGTCGCGAAAGACGGCCTCCGAACAGCGCAACACGATGCTGTTGGTGCGCGCGTCGTTGCCGCACCGTCATGAGGTCGAGCGCACTGCCGCGCACCAGCAGCGAATTGGTCGCCGGGTCGGCGACGACGGGCACACGCTTGAGCGCCTTGGGGTCCCTATCGTTCATGGTTTCCTCAAGCAGTCTGGCGACCTCGATGGCGTCGGCGACGCGCAGCCGGATGATCTCGAAGTCGCCTTCGCCGTCAGTCTGGGTGAGTTGGCGCGTCAATTCTTGAACGAGCGCCATGATCTGCGGATCGTCGCACGATGCAACCAGCCGATTGCCGACAGCGGACAGGGTAAGGACAGGCAGTTTGTCCTTGGTTTTGCCTTCCACCGGAACCTTGGGTGGCGGCGGCGCCTTTTGTCCCGGTGCGATGACGCGAATGGGGTTGGGCCGCATGTCGCGGATCAGTTTTTCCAATGCGTGGGCCAGAACCAACGCGCTGCCGCGCTCGAGGGTTACGACGCGCACGGTTGCCGGCGCTGCGCCGTCACAAAGCGGGCCGAGGGCTGCCTTGACCTCTTGAATCTGCTCGGCCGTGCCGCGGACGATGACGGCGTTGCGTGTCGTGTCCGCTTCGAGGTACAGGTCGCCCGCGCCGGCGAACATGCCCTTGAGAGTCTGGACCGCGCGGGTCGCCGGCAATGACGCCAGCGGAATCACTTCGGTGACCGCGGGCGGCATGCCCTGCAAATGGCGGGCGATTTCCACGTGGTCCTCGGCGCTGCCCCAAACCAGTATGCCGGAATCGCGCGTGGCCATGATGCGCACCTTGGGCTCGGCGCGATAGATTTCCTGCAACAGCTTGGCGATCGCCTCCGCTTTGCCTGCGGGCACGGCATAGGCGCGCAAGACGGGCGTGGCCGGCACGGGGGCCGCTTGTTTCGCGCGGCCCGGACCCTGTGCCTCTAGATCTTGGATCGTCTTTAGAATCAGGCGAACGTTTCCAGCCGCGTCCTGCAACACCAGGCGGTCGGCCAACGAGCTGGCCTCGCCGAACGGACTCAGCAGTTTGCGCACTTCGGGAACTAGGTCTTTTGCCTTGAGCGTTTTCAACGGCAAAACGACGCGTACCAGTTCCGTGCGGCCGCGTTTGGCGAGGTCTTCGATTGGAACGGTGGGCACTAGCGCCGGATCGATGCGCTCATCCGCCGGCAAAAGCAGAAATGCACTGTCTCGACGCATCACATGAAACCTGGACGCTAACAGTCGTTCGTTCACCAAATCAATGAGTTCGGGAATCGTAAGCGTGAACCCCGGCGCAGTGACCAAGGTGAAAGTTCCCGTCGGCGCCTTGTGCGCCGAAAGGAAGGGCAATCCCGTCTGGTCCACGAGCCATTCAAAGACTTTGTCCCAATTCTGCTCGCGAAACGCGACGGTCAGACGTTTGACTTCAGCCTGCGCTTTCGTTTCGGGTTTCTTGCCCGGCTCTTTGACTTGAGCGCCCGCGTGCGGCGCGAACAACGTGGCCGTGAACAAGGCACAGGCCAGCAGCGTGCAGAGTCTCATGGCTTCTCCTTGCGGTCGGCGGGATGGGAAGTTGAATCACGGCTATTATGGTACGCGACCTATTAGGTAGAAATTAGAATCAGCGGGCGATCTTTGCATCGAGCAAAACCGGCGACGCTGATGCAAGTCCGGCGCGGGCCCGGTCGCTCAATTCTTGCGGTTCCATGACGCGGTGCGCTTCCACGCCCAGCGCCCGCGCCAGGCCGACAAAATCCACGTCCGGGCCGGTGAGGTTCATGCCGGGACAGCGCGGCTCGCGCAGCTCCGGCATATCCAAGACGTCGCCGCACACCTTAAGGATGCGATACTCGGAATTATTGGCGATGACAAAGGTGACCGGTATTTGGTGATGGGCGGCGGACCAAAGCGCTTGAATGCCGTAGAGCGCCGCGCCGTCGCCGATCACGGCCAACATCGGGCGGTCGGGCCAGGCGAGCTTGACGCCCAAGGCGCAGCCCATGCCCCAGCCGAGCGCCCAACCGCGATGAGCAAAAAAACCTTTGGGATCCTTCAGGACGCCCAAACGCTCGAATACATTCAAATGCGTCGTGACGGCTTCCTCGACGACCGCGACGTCCTCAGGCAGCACACCCGCCAGCGCCTCCATGAACACCAAAGGCGTCATGGGCAGGGCAGGACGTTGCTCGTCAATCTCCGCGCTCAGTTTCTGCCGTTCTTGACGCCTCTGGTCCGCCAGCGTTTTACGCCGTTCGGCTGCGCGGGTTGCGTGTGTGCCGGTCTGCCCCTTTCGCAACAACTCCAAAAGTTCCGCCAGCCCGCATTTGGGATCGCCGATCAATCCAATCTCCGGTGAGTGATTCTTGCCGATTTCCCAGGGGACATTGTCCAGGTGAATCAGGCGCACATGTCTCGGCAAAGGCGCGGCGGGCTCACGATAAATGTAGAGTTTGAAGAGCTCGAGTCCGACCGCAAGCACCACGTCGTGATCCTGCAGCGTGTTGCTCACTTCGGGCGCGAAGTATCGGAGAATGCCACGGTATTGCGGATGATCCGTGGCCATGGGCAGCCGGCCGTGCGCGGGCGTGCCTTCCGCGAAAACCGGCGCGCCCAGGCATTCGGCCAGTGCCGCCAGCTCCGCGCACGCATCCGACTCGGCGACCCGGCTGCCCGCGAGAATCACCGGATGGCGCGCTTGCAAGAGTAGTTGGGCGGCACTGCGCAATCCTTCCAGCGACGGGCGGATGCGCCCGTCGGGAATCGACGGCGGCGAGCAATCCAGGCCCGCTGCTTCCTCCATCTGCAGGTCCATCGGCAGCGCGAGAAACACAGGCCCCCGCGGCGGTGCTAGCGCCGTCTGCACCGCTCGGCGCACCGCTTGCGGCACATCCTGTACGCGCTGCACTTCGTACGCCCACTTGGTCAACGGTTCGGCCAATCGGACCACGTCGCCGTGCAGCACCGGTTCTGAAAAGCGCAGCCGGCGATCCTGCTGTCCCGCCGTCAAAAAGAGCGGCGTGCCTTCGATGTGCGCGTTGTACAGCATCCCCATCGAGTTGCCGAGGCCGCACGTGACGTGCACGTTGGCGACGCCGACCTGGCCTGACGCCTGCGCGTAGCCGTCCGCCATGGCGATGACCGGGATTTCCTGAACGCCGAAGATGTAGCGGAAGCGTGCATCGTGCGTCAGGGCGGCGTTGAGCGGCAACTCGGTCGTGCCGGGATTGCCGAAAATGTGCGTGACCCCCGCCGCGGCGAGCACTTCCAAGAATGCCTCGATCCCCGTCATGCGTCGTCCTTCGTGTTTACGTTTTCGTAGGTTAGGATTCCGTTCCCGACACATTCAAGAACTTCGGTCAATGTAAGTCTTTAGTCCTACTATGATTCTGCAGCTGACCACTCTTGTTTCCTTCGG
>JAKEFD010000023.1 GCA_022616245.1 Gemmataceae bacterium | reverse complement strand
GTCACGCACCAGCGCGCCCGCGAAATGATGGTCGTGCGCACCTACCCCATCGAAGACCTGGTCGGCCCGATCAGCAACGTCTGGGGCCCGTTCGTCAACCGGGCCATCATGCTGCAAAACGTGGCCCAGCTCGTGCAAAACATTCAAGGCACCGTCCAGCCCGGCCTGTGGGCGGCCAACGGCGGCGGCGCCATCACCTTCCACGAACCAAGCATGGCTCTCGTCATCCGCGCCCCGGCAGAGTTCCACTACATGTTCGGCTCCGGCGGTTTACTGGGGCGGTAGAAGTGCCATTTTTTTCTGTATCGCGCGCGGGACTCCGCTAGACTAGCGGCAGCGCTCAAAACTCGTGTTGCAATCCAATCGGGGTATCCTTATGCACGCAAGAGCATTGTCCCGCCGCCGTTTCCTGCAAGCCGCCGCCTTGACCGCCGCAGCGCCTGGTCTCGCCTGTGCCGCACAGGAGCGGCCGCGCCGGCCGCGCGTTGCCGCCATCTACACCGTCTTCCACCATCGCAGCCACGCCCACGTCATCCTCGAAAAATTCCTGCGCCCCTATCTCTTCTGCGGCAAGATCGTCGATCCCGGCATGGACGTCGTTTCCTTCTACGCGGATCAGCGCCGCAACGACGGCGACATGACCGACGACGTCGCCCGCCAATTCAAGATCCCCATCTACAAAACCATCCGCGACGCCCTCACCCTGGGCGGCAAGGAGCTGGCCGTCGATGCCGTCCTGTCCATCGGCGAGCACGGCAACTATCCGACCACCAAGCTCGGCCAGGTCGAGTATCCGCGCAAACGCTTCTTCGATGAGATCACCGCGGTGATGCGGCAATCGAACCGCTTCGTGCCGCTCTTCAACGATAAGCACCTGTCCTATCGCTGGGACTGGGCCAAAGAGATGTACGATGCGGCCCAGAAGCATCGCATCCCGTTCCTGGCGGGCAGCTCGGTGCCGCTCGCGCAACGCCGGCAAGAATTGGAAATCGCGAACGGCGCCCGCATCGAGGAAGCGGTGTCGATCCACGGCGGCGGACCGGAATCGTACGACTTCCACGCCTTCGAGGTGCTGCAATCGTTCGTCGAGTTTCGCCGCGGCGGCGAAACCGGCATCAGCCACGTCGAATTCCTCACCGGCGACGCGCTCTGGAAGGCCGCCGACGAGCGGCGCTGGTCGCTGCCCTTGGCGGAAGCCGCCATGCGCGCGGAGTTCGGCAACAACGCACCGGACATCCGCAAGCCCTTGCCGCGCGAAGGCAACGCCCGGCCGCACGCGCTCATCTTGACGTATCGCGACGGCTTCAAAGGCACGGTGCTGAAAGCCGGCACAAGCAGCGTGCGCTGGAGTTTCGCCTGCCGGATGGCCGGCGAGAAGGAGCCGCGCGCCACCAACATCTTCGTGGGCCCGTGGGGCAACCGCTGCCTGTTCATGGCGCTGTCGCACGCCATCCAGCACCACTTCCGCACCGGCCAGCCCCCCTACCCCGTCGAGCGCACGCTCTTGGCCTCGGGCGTGATGGACGCCGCCATGCACTCGCGCGCGGACAACGGCCGCCGGCTGCGCACGGAGCACCTGGAGTTCGCCTACCAGCCGCGTGACTTTCGCGCCATGCGTGAGAACGGCGCGTCGTGGAAAGTGATGGAGGGCCGGCCGGAGCCGAAGGGGATCAACCCGATCGGCGAGAAGTAGTCCGGAGCGACACATTTTCCGGAGCGACAAATCTTCCTACCATGTGTCGCTCCGGAACATCGACACAAGTGATTGTGTACGAGTATTTTGCGATTCCAAAAAGCTCCGGAGCGACAGCGACACACAGGCCACCCCCCCCTTCTGTCATCAACTAGACGACAAAAAGGGTGCGGATTTTGAATCACTTCGATGCGGACACTCGCGTGGGACTGATGCGGGCGAAACGTCGATTCAGGTCTCGGGCACTACTATTGCTTCCACACTCCGCTTACAATCGCAGTATTCCAAGCCAGCGAGTCAGCGGCCCTATGACGCCCCGAGATTTCATCCATAAATGGAAACGGGCCAACCTGTCCGAGCGCAGCGCCTACCAGCAGCACTTCCTTAAATTGGAGCCTACTCCCCTAGAACGCGCAAATCGGAAAAGAGCGTCGGCTGCAAGCTCTTGAAATCGGTCTGTCTGACTATCAGGTATTTCCACGGCGTGCCGGTCAATTGCGTGGCGTTCTCGCACCAAAGCCGGGCTGCCCGATTCTTATGAGCCACATTCACGTCTTCCATGCCCTTGGTTTCGACTAAGAAGTGTGTTCCGCCTTCCGCCACGACGACAAAGTCCGGCTCGTAATAGCGCAAATTGCCGAAAGCATCTGTGTACTCGATGACGAAGTTGAATTGCTCCGGCAGCTTGGCGAAGCGCGGCACGTCTTCGGCCTTGCGCAGAAAACGGGCGAACTCGCGCTCGAATTCGTTTTCGCAGGGCACAAGGTTGAAAATGCAGTTGGGCGCGTTCACTGTCGCACGCGACCATGGGAATTTGGGACAAGTCGATAGCGGCCGGCCCGCTTGCAAAAGCTGCGGCTCCAATTCCTCGACCACCAGCTTGCGCAGCTCTTGTACGAACGTCCGCACGGTGACGTATTGGGCGACATTGCTGCCGATGGCCTTGATCATCTCCCGTGATTGCAACTCTACCGGCCGGCCGAACGCCTTGTTCGCCAGAAAATCGCGCACCTTGGGCACAAGGGCGGCGAACTGTGCCGGCAGCTTCACCTCCTTGGCGATCCGGCGCGCATAAAAGCCGATCACTTCTTCCGCCGTCTGCGGTTCGGGAATCGTGTAGTCGCGCTCGACGATCTTCTGCAGGCTGACGAGGTCGTAGCCTTCGTAGCGGAAATCTTGCGCCTCTTTGTCGTTCGCCTTCATCGGCAACACAGGCGCTTGAAACTGCATGACGTCCAGCCCGGCGATTTCTTCGGCCAACGTCTTCTTGCGGACGAGAATTGGGCTGAGCTGCGGCAGAGCGATGTCCTTATCCATCTTCTCCGAGTCCGGGCCGATGGTGACGATGACGACCTTGTCTTTGCCCAGCTCGAAAGTGTCGAGCTGGAAATCCTCTTCGCGCTCGAGCTGCTCGACGAATTCAATGAAGCGTTTGTTGCCGATGATGTCGACGCGTTCGACGTAGCCGCCGGGCAGATCGCGGAACATGAGGCGCAGGCCGCGGCCGACGGTTTGCTCCGGCAGGATGTTGGCTTTTGCGGTATAAGGCCGCAGGCCGACGATCACGGTCACGTTTTGCACGTCCCAGCCTTCGCGGAGCATGACCACGCTGACGATGCAATTGACCGGACTTTTGTTGTCGTCCACCTCACGGGCCACCTTGCGCGCGTTGTCCAGATCTTTCTTGCTCACCTCGCCCGTTCGGTCCGTGTGGATGATGAGCAATCTGTCGCCGCCGAACTCTTCGGGATATTTGTTGCGCAGCCAATCGCCCACGTCGTCCGCCTCATGCGTGTCGTTCATCATGACGAACAACACCGGCTTGCGTCCCAGCTCCTTGAGCTGTTCGCGATATTCACGCCAGCGCTCGACACCCGCCGTCAGGTACGCTTGATAGCGCACGCTGGCGATATCCGATTTCTGTTCCTGGATACCTTTGGCGAGTCCCTTGAGCGGCCGCTTCACGATGTTGTCCACGATGGCTTGCTTCAGCGGATAGTCGAATACAGTCCAGGAGAATAGTTGCCCCTTGGTGTGTCGCGGCGTGGCGGTGAAATCGAACTGTGCCGCCAAGCCGCCCGATACATCCGAATGTAAACGACGGATCGTGTTGTTCCATTCGCTTTCTTCGTCATGCGTGTGGTGGGCTTCGTCGTTGACCACGGCGACAGGTCCGCCGCGCGCGATCAAGCGCGGAAAAAAGTCCTCCACTTCCAAACCTTGGGCCGGCGGCTTGGGCCCTAAGACGGCAACCATCTCGTCCGGCTCGTCGTTGCCGCTCTGGGGCCGCTCGTAAAGCTGCTGTATGTTGGTGAGATAGAGCGCGCCCAGGGAATGGCCGCGCTCGCCCTCGCCGCGCATGTAACATTGGAAATCCCAAAAGACGCGCAGCTCCTCGGGGATGATGGGATCGGCGTTAAAGATGCGCGCGCCTGCGAAATCGGTCCGCAGCCGTTCGAAGACGATGACGTTGGGCGCAAGCACGAGAAACGTCTTGGCATAATCGTCGTTGGCTTCCGCCACGGCGTTGAAGTATTGCCAGGCGATGGCCAATGAGATGACTTTGGTCTTGCCGCTGCCTGTGGCCATCTTGACGCAGTAGCGGGCGAAGTCGTCGTATTGTAACAGCTTCAAGTCCTGACGGCTGGCGAAGGATTCGATGAGCTGTTTCTGCCGACGGATCTTGGCGATCTCGAAAAGATAGATCAGCGTCTCGACGGCTTGCTGCTGCGAATAGTGATAGGCGAACCGGCGGCGATTGGGCAGGCGATGATCGGTGTGGAACCAGAAGTGCAAGAGCCGGCGCGTTGTTTCGCTCGCGCCTTCGTAACCGCTGTCGCGCCAAACTGTCACCCTCTGGCGGATGGCCGGCACGCAAGGGGCGGTGGTGAGCTTGACGTCGAAAATCGGCGCGGCGGCGGGATCGGAGTTCTTCTTGCGTGCCATGGGCGAACCCGTGCAATCACGATTCGTAAGGAACTTCTTGAACTACAGTCCATTCCGACCCAGGCAATGCCTTTCCCAGGCGGCTTATGGCCGCTTCCGCATCTTCTACTCGCGGATAGCGCAATTCCTCCGACCTGTCGCCGAGCACTGTCCGGCGCGACTCGGCTTTCATGGCTTTCTTGTAGTCGGCCATGGGAGGTTTCGCTTCATGCCGTTTGCGCGTCGGAACCACCTTGAAGGGAAGCAGGCCAAGCACCAGGGCTTCGTCGGGCGTGACCCCCGATGCCAGCGTGATCTCCGACGCCGCCTTGGCGCCTTCCGCTTGCGCGTATGCTTCTTCGATGACCGCCGACCGCTGTTCGTCGATAAGCCCTTGCCAATCGTCCCAAATGACGTGGACATGGCGCGAGCCCGTCCCCTCGATGAACTGCTCAAGAATCAAGGGCTGCACGTCGTTGCCCGGTGATTTCAACTCTTGGACCAGCCGCTTGACGAGCTTGTCGTGGGCCTTAGGCTTGGGCGGCTTGGTGAGGATGATGCGCGGCATCTATTGCTCCTTAGAGGAAACGGAACTGGCCGAGGAGCCACTGGACGCTGGCAAGCACCGTGGCGACTTCGCCTTGGTAGGGTCGGTTGGCACGATAGCGCAGGTGCTCCCGCCAATTCAAGTATATCCGATTTACAGTTGCTCCGAGAGTACGAGCCATGCTCGCAGAGTACGCCATACCACGGTATTTGCGCTCTTCAACAAGGAGTGCCGCCCAGCGCGAGAGATCGTGAAGATTGGTGCCGATCCACGGTATGCCAAGCGTGGCTGTCGCATATGTCTTGGCAGCCTTTATGTCAGACACCTGTAGCGGGTGCATCAGTCCCCAGCCAGTGAGCCGGAAGTAGGCCGCTTTCAGTAGCATCTCCGCAGCGTATCCGGCGAGATAAATTGCCGTCAAACGATCTCCCGCCAGCGCTAAACGGGACGCTTCCTTGAACCGTAAAAGCGCGGCGGCTCGGAATTCGCGAATTGTGTGAGCGTGGCCAAGTCGTTGAATCAGGGGCATGCCACGCGATTATACGCGACAGCTTGATTGGAAAGACAGAATTAGAACGGACAATCCGATTACTCGCCTTTTGCCAGCTGCGCGATCGCGTCGGCCAAGCTGGAATTGGGGCCGAATTCGACACCCACATTGGGGTTACCCAAGAGCCGTCTCAGGTCTTGCGGGCGGAACTTTCTGGTCTTGCGGTAGTGGCGAATCATTTCCCGAATCCATTCGGGCGCCTCCGCTCTCGCCAGCAATTCGTGCCATTTTCGTTGGATTTTCAGGTTGAGTTGCGTAGCCATTTCCGGCTTCATCCTGTTGGCTTCGCCTCGCTTGGCCAAAAAGACGCAACGAGGCGCGGGGAACCCATTTTGCGCACGACAACCGGGAAACCCTTCCAGCCTTGGTCCAAGAAGTCGGTTTTGATGCCTGTCAGGGTCTTCACGTAGAGCACAATGCACGGACTCCCATCCTGTTCTCCGACGCCGACTGCCGTAACCCAAGGCGCGTCTTGTAGGCGCGAACGCAGCAGCTTTGCGGCTTGCTTGATAGACACGTGCTTTCTGCTTTCGTCGTTGCTCACGCATGATCCCGGCATACCTTACAAGCGCAACCTGCCGCTGTGTAGTGCCGAATTCCCACGACTCCGTGATTCGTTCTGTCAAATCTTGGATATATCCTGTCAAAAAGATCGCGTTCGCTGTTCTCAAAGAACCTCCTCGTGGCGTAGCCGCACAGGTCCGCCATCTGAACCATTGAGGTCAGGTGGCTGTCCACGAACAACGGCGTTTCGATAATGTGGTCGATGTGGGTCCATCTTGTTCCCTCGGCGTGGAATCGGCGCATCATCCCCGTAAGACGCCGCGCCATTGTGTCGTTGTTGTCTTGCACGATTAGCCCGATCAATGATTGTCCGATCGCAGCGCCTCGGTGTCGCAAGAAGTACTCATACCGCTGCACGAGCTCCCTGAAGGCAAACTCGAAGGGCGTGTATGGATGCCCTGCTGACTTGTAGACGAAAGGCTTGTCAATCACTTCGGCGAAAGCCGCGCGTATTGCCACGAACTTATGATGTCAGCGAGATTCAGCAGCAGCTGTCTTCGCTCGTCAATCGTGAGGTGGATATACGGATCAGTCTTGCGGTAGTTCTTTTTTGCTTCCTTTAGTCCTCGTGCGGTGCCACGCGCGGCCAGCTTGATGAGAGCCTCGTCGCGCTTTCCGCGCGCGGCCTTTCTGCGTTCTTGCCGCGTCAATCCGGCGAAATTCGGGATCTGCTCCTGTTCAACGTAACGGCGTGCCATCCACGCCGCATGAACCTCCACGTCCTCCAGATCATACGGCTTCTTGCACTGCAAGAGTTGTTGCTCGCAGGGTTTCCACTGTTCAGCGGGTATGGCCAGTCCAGACAGGACGAAATAGCGCGTGCCCGTGTTCTCCTGAACCCCAGACTCATCCAAGTAACACATGTACATTCGAGTCGCCTCCCCGCTCCGTGAGGTACTTGACTAATTGTGGATGAGGGCGCATAATCACTTTGCGACTGGGCCGAGACGCAACGCGCCTCTTGCGGGACCGAAACGGACCCGCCCCAGACGCATTTCTTGCGCTGCACTCTACTCAACCCTCAATCACCACGATCTGTCTATTTCCCTTTTCGCTTTGTTTCCGCCATTTCCGCTTCGGATGGCTCAGTATCGAATGACATCTTCGCTTCGGCCAATTCCTCCTCCAAATCGTCGCCGTTGGCCTCTGAGCCATTGGCCTCTGTGCCGGAACTGCCAGCTGCGTGTTCGTCGCGAGATTTTCGTGCGTGTGGGTACCACTCCGTTAGTCCGTAGCTACCGTTCGGCAGCTTGTGAAACTTCGGGTTCTTGGCGAGCTTGGCGTAAAGATTGCGCTTGGCGTTTTCGGCGTTTTTCGTGGCGAAATGGAAACCACCGCGCACCAACACTTCGTAGATCTCTGCGACAGTAGCAGCTCCTTGCCCAGAGAGATTGCGCCGCTCCAGCACTTCCTGCACAGCGGTTGCGAGAGGTTTGCCATAGAACTGGTCATCCCGCAAAGGCGCGCGAGACGACGGATCCACATCTGGAAACATCGGCGGCCGCGAGAGCAACTGGCAGAGTCCATTGACCGTCTTCTTGTGCTCCGACGCTTGACGTTCAAGTTCGGAAATCTGCGCCAGGACCGTTTCGATAGTGCGCTCAACGTGATCGGCCATCGGATTCCTCCTGTCTATGGATACAAGTAGAATAGACATGTTAACGAAAATAGGCAAGCGTCCATTTCGCTTGTGGGAGTTTAGTGAACTTATGTCATGACGCTTCTTCTTGTAATAAAACGAGTTGTGTCGTTCGCTAAACTTTATGAATTGCGAAAAAATAATCTGCGTTATTCGCGACTTTCTTGTCGGGCCGTTTGCATCTTGCTGTTCCCCGGAGAATCCGAAGAAGCGGACGCACGACGGCGCGCCTCACTTCACTTTCACCTTCACGGTCCGCGTCGTGTCGTTCCCCAGAATATCGATCACCTTGACCACTACGCGGTATTCGCCCGCCTCGGCGTAGGCGTGGCTCGTTTCCAGCGCGAGCTTCGGGTCTTTGCGCGTGCGGAAGGTTTGCCATTCGTTGTGAAACGCGTCGCCTTTGTTGTCCCAGTCCACCGCCCAGTAGTCGATCCATTGCGACCAGTGCTTGACGGCGGTGCGCACCTCTTCGGGCACGTCGTCGGGCGGGATGACGAAATCGGTGAGGGTCAGCGTTACAGTCCGAGGGTTGACGTCTGCTCCCTCGCTCACGCGTCGGGTTAGTACTTCCACGGCCAGGGAGGCCAATTCGAAGAACTTGATGTCGCCCGCGTCGACGGCGCGTTTGTCCATGACGTCGCGCGGGATGCGCTTGAAGTGCATCTTGATGTTGGCCGAGGCGGCTTGCTGGCGGGCGACTTCGTTCAGCTCGAAGGCGAAGTCCCAGCCCAGGACATCGACGCCGTTGCTGCTGGGGGCGTTTTTGCCGGTGCCCATGGCGCGCTTGAACTCGGCGGCGATCTGGGTCACGTCGCCGGCGCTCACCGGCGCGTCCACCGCGCCCACGTGCACCATCCGCCCCGCGTGGATGCCGTGCAGCCAGGTGTAGCCCGAAACCGGCGTCGCGTGATACAACTTCAGGATGAACTCGACGTAGGCGCGCTGCTTGGCGTAGGTCGGCCTTTCCAGGCCGACGTTCGCGGCGTCCGTACGGGACACTTCGCCCTCGTCAGCCTGGAAAGGCTGACCTACGTCAAACTCGCCGGCTTGCCAGAGCTGGCGTTCGTATTTGCCGAGGTTTTGCACGATGAAGGGGCGGACATTGGCGACGTTTAAGAGCCGCTTCCGCGTCGTGTGAATGGCGAACCGGCCTAGGTCGCAGGCGATCCAGCGCCGGCCCAGCCGTTCCGCCACAGCGGCCGTCGTGCCGGAGCCGCAGAAACAGTCGAGGACTAAGTCGTTTTCGTTGGAGGAGGCTTGGATGATGCGTTCGAGGAGGGCTTCGGGTTTTTGTGTTGGGTAGCCCAATCGTTCATTTGCTGATGGACTCAGTGCTTCAATATCATCCCATAGTGTTTGAATGGCAACGCCTTTTCCTTCATCAAGATACTGCTTTCGTTGTGGGACCGAACCTGGTTTAGTTTGGACGACCATTCCGTCTTCGATGAGCTTTTGCATTCTGTCTTTGGAATACCGCCAAGCGCGTTTGATTCCCATGATTTCGTAAACTGGATTGCCCTTCGCCTCGCCGCCGGGGCCAATCATGCTGATTAGGCGATATCGTCGTCCATCTGGCTCGCGGTATCGGAAAAAAGTCTCAATGTATTCTTCGGAATACGGCTTGAAAATCGGGTTGAAGGTATAGCCTTGACCGCGCGAATATGGAAAGATGCTTTCCGTGTTGGGACTCCAAAGCTTGCTTCCCTGACCAAAGTTCCCTTTGACCGTACTTGCTCGTTTCCAAACGATTTCGCCTTGAGCATTGTCGATGCCAAATACTTCATCGAGAATCGTTTTCCCGTAGTGCCCGACATGCCAATCGAGATGAACGTAAATAGCGCCGTTCTCCGCCAACAATTCGTGTAGCACCACTACAGTCTCGTAGAACCATTGCAAGTACGAATCCAGTCCCCGACCCCAAGTATCGCGGTACGCCTTCTGCTCGATGAAGCTCGGCTCCTTGGTGAACGCGATCGCGTCGCCGTTGTCCTCGTCGTCGTGTTCCGGGACGGCGGCGGTAAAGGAGAAGTCCGCGCCGGTGTCGAAGGGCGGGTCGATGTAGATGAGGTTGACCTGGCCGGCGAACTCGGCCAAGAGCGACGGCAGGACGTATTTCTTGTCGCCCCAGATGAGCCGGTTGCGCCAGGGCTGATCGCCCAGGGCCAGTTGAAAGAGCTTGTCGCGCTCCTGGGCCGATTCGTTGACGGTCTCGACGGTTTGAAACGGCAGCTGGACGCGCACGGGGGCGACGCGCTTGCCCTTGGCGTCGTATTTGCCGTCCCAGACGAGTTCGGTGCGGGTGGGCATGGCAGGAGTCAGGGGTCAGGAGTCAGGGGTCAGGGAAGTAGCGGGAATTGTATCGAGGCGACGGCGCGTGTGAAACAATCTTCGCCCGCTCCCACTTTTGCCTTTTCCCCCGCCGCCGATTATCCTCTAAGGCGTGAACGACGAACTTGCCAAACTGCTCGAACTGGCCCGGCCCGGTCAGCCGGACCCGTTTCATCGTCTGGTGCAGATGCTGCGCGAGCTGAGCCGGGACGATGTCACCGTCCTGCTCGACTTCGCCTGCGCTGACACAAAGGCCGTGTCTGGTATCATGGAATGAGTGAGGATAATCATGAGTGAAAACTCCACCGAATATGTGACCCAAACACCGCACGGCAGTTGGCGAATCGCCGGCACGCGCGTTTCCCTTGACTCCGTCGTTCACGCCTACTGGGGCGGCCGGCTTCCCGAGGCCATTGCGGCGGATTTTCCGTCGCTGAGCTTGGAACAGATTCACGGCGCGATCGCGTTCTACTTGCGACACCGAGCGGCCATCGATCAATACTTGTCCGAACAGGACGCACGCTGGCAGCAGTTCCAAGAGCAAAGCGCCGCGCAACATGGCCCTTTGCTGCAACGCGTTCGAAGCGGGATTCAGCCGACACCAACGGGGAGTGACGCGTGAGCCGGCCGCGGTTTCTGGCTGATGAGGACTTGCGCTTCGAGATCGTCCTCGCCGTCCGGCGACTGGAACCAGTCATTGACATTACGACGGTGGTCGAATTGGGACGGGCGGGTTCGAGCGACGCCGAAGTCCTTGCATTTGCACAAGCACAGAGTCTTTTGGTCGTCTCCCACGACGTGAACAGCTTGAAGGCAGAAGCGGAACAACGTATCGCACAAGGCCAGGGCGTCGCGGGTGTTTTTCTAACTGCCCAAAGCAAACCGACTCGCCCCGTTGCCGAATCAATTGTTTTGCTGTGGGCGGCATCGGAAGCCGAAGAGTGGGCGAATCGCGTCGTGTTTTTGCCGTTTTGAACGCGATGGAAACTCAAACGCCATTTCAATCCATTTGTACCAGGTCTCGCCTTGTTTCTTGCAGCTTTTTGCCTTTTCCCCCGCCGCCGATTATCCTCTAAAGCGTGAACGACGAACTCGCCAAACTGGTCGATCTGGCCCGGCCCGGTCAGCCGGACCCGTTTCATCGCCTGGTGCAGACGCTGCGCGAGTTGAGCAAGGACGATGTCGCCGTCCTGCTCGACTTCGCCCGCGCGGACGATGAACTCAAACGCCGTGCCGCGATTGCCGCGGCGGCGGGCCGGATCGAGCCGCAGATTGTGGAGGCGATGACGGCGCTCGCGCAGGATCCGTCAGCCTTTGTCCGGCAGGCGCTGGCCTACGCGCTCACCGATCAGCCGGCCTGGCCGCTCGACCGCGCCGCGGAAACGCTGCTGGACGACGCGGACCAGAACGTGCGCCAGGCGGCGGTCTGGGCCGCCAAGCCGCGGCCCGCTTTGACGCCGCTCTTGGCCCAGCGCCTGGGCGTCGAAGACAGCGCCTGGGTGCGCAACGACATCGCCAACGCGCTGGGCGATTGCGCCCCGCGCATCGTGCTGCCCGTGCTGCTCGCGCGCCTTGCGGATGATGTCGATCCCGGCGTGCAGCAATCGTGCGCCTATTCGCTGGAAAAACACCTGGGCGTCCTGCGCACTTATCCCGCGGACCTGTCCCGGCCGCCCTTGAAAACCTTGAGCGCCATTCGCCGTAAGGTCGGCACGTTCACGTACGGCTCCTTCGCGAACTTGCTCAACTGGCTCGATCAGCAGCTCGCCGCTCACGTCGATGTGGAGCAGTTGGCCGCTCTGGGCACGGTGCTCACGTTGGAAGCCGAGCAAGGCACGTTGCCGCGGGCGCACTGTGCCGAGCAGGCGGTCGATTCCGTGCTCGCGCTTTTGGAAGGCGCGCCGCCGCGGGCCGTGGTCCTCGTCGGCGAATCGGGTTCCGGCAAAACCGCCATCGTGCAGGAAATCACGCATCGATTGCTGAACGATTTCGTGCAGCCGGGATACGTGTTAAGAATGGCGCCGCAAGATTTCTTGGCGGGCACCAAGTTCATCGGCGAATGGGAAACCAAAGTGCGCAGCGTAATCACGTCCATCAAGCCGCCGCGCCGCGTCATCCTTTACATACCCAACATCGAAGAGCTGGCTTGGATGGGCACCTGGGAAAAAAGCGAAGCCTCGGTCGCCTCCGCTCTCGCGCCCTACATCGAGCGCGGCGATCTGACGATCCTGGGCGAAAGCACCGTCGAAGCGTTTCGCAAAGGCCTGGGGGCCAATCGCTCGCTCAGGCGGCTGTTCCACGCGGTCGAGGTGCAGCCCTCCGACGCCAAGGAAACACGCATCATCTTGCAAAAGGTTGCGGAAGAGGCCGACGCCATTGTGCCCGACGCAGTGCTGGATCGGCTCGGCGAGCTGGCGGAGTACTTTGTCGCGGGGACGGTGCAGCCGGGGCGATCGGTCGGCCTGTTGCGGAAAGTGCTCAGTCTGACTTCGGGTCGCCAGGGACCGATCACGGAGCAGGACGTTTTGCAGACCATCTCCACGTCCACGGGCATCCCGGTCGGCATTCTTGACGACAGCATTGCATTCGATCGCGCGGCAGTGAAGGCATTCTTCGAAGCGCGCATCATGGGCCAGCCGGAAGCAGTCGAAGCGGTGGTCGATCTCGTGACACTCGTGAAGGCGGGGTTGACGGACCCGCACAGACCATTCGGCGTGTTTTTGTTCGTTGGGCCGACCGGCGTGGGTAAGACGGAAATGGCCCGCGCTTTGGCGGAGCAACTGTTCGGCGATGCGGCCCGCCTTGTCCGCCTCGACATGAGTGAATTCGCCACCTATGAAGCGTTCGAGCGCTTGATCGGCGGCAGCTATCGCGGCGCGGAACCGGGCCTTTTGACGGCGACGGTGCGCGAGCGGCCGTTTGCGGTTTTGCTCTTCGACGAAATCGAAAAGGCGCATCCGAACATCTATAACCTCTGCTTGCAGGTTTTCGACGCGGGCCGGCTGACGGACGCGCAAGGGCGCAGCGCCGACTTTCGCCGCACGATCATCATCATGACGTCGAACATCGGCTCGAGCGCGGCGACAGAAGCGCCGGTGGGCTTTGGCCGCAAAGCCGCGGTTGCGCCGGACCGCGACGCCATGCTGCGCGAGCTGGGCCGCTGGTTCCGCCCAGAGTTTCTCAATCGGCTGGACCGCATCGTCAACTTCCGGCCGCTGACTGTCGAAACGGCCGAGCGCATCGCCCAGCGTGAAGTCGTGCGCGTACTCGAGCGCAGCGGCATCGCTCGGCGCAGCCTGGCCGTCGATGTCGATCCCGCGGTGCTGCCGATCCTGTTGCGTGAAGGGTATTCGCCGACGTATGGGGCCCGGCCCTTGAAGCGCACGATCGAGCGCTTGGTGCTCTTGCCCGTGGCGCGGCTGATCGCGGAGGGCAAAGCGCCGGCGGGATCGCTGTTGCGCCTGGTGGCCGGCCACAATCGAGTCGAAGTAGAAGTGGAGCCGCCCGAGTCGGTGGAAACGCCCGCGCCGCCGGCGCTGCGCGCCCTGCCGGTCAACCAGCGCGCCCAGGAGCTCTTGGCGCTGGTGCAAAAAATCAGGCTGGACGCGACGCCGCTCGCCGCGCGCAAATCGGAGATCTTGGCCCAGGCGGCCGCGCCCGGCTATTGGGAAGACGCCGCCAATCGCCGGGCCTTCGACGAGGTCTATCGCCTGGACGGCGTGCTCGAATGCCTGGAAACGCTCGAGAAGAAGATCAAAGGCGAAGTGGATTTGGCCCAGCGCCAGCGCCACTCCGACCGCGATCTGTCACGCATCGACGAGCACCTGGACGGCTTGGAAAGCCAAGCGCGGCATGCGGCGTTTCTCGTCGGCTGCCGCGATCCGCACGCGCTGGGCGACGTCATCGTGACGCTGCGGCTAACGGGCCGGCACGGCAAGGGTCTAGACGGCGTGCTTACCCTGGCGCGCATGTACCTCAACTTAGCCGAGCGTCGCGGCCTGGAAATTCAAATCCTCGACGACCGCGTCACCCCGCCGCCGGTGACCAAGAAAGGCGCAAAGCCGGACAGTGAGCCGCACGAAGACACGATCACGCTAGTATTGTCCGGGGCGGGCGCGTACGCTCTGTTGGCCGGCGAGTCGGGGTTGCACCAGTTCAGTCGGGGACGCAGGGGCGAAGGCAAAGGCGCGCCGGAGCGCGAGACCATTCGCGTGGAAGTGCTGCCTTTTCCTGCAGGCGAGGTCCAATTCGCGCAGGACGAGTTGCAAATCGAAGTGCGCCCGCCCGCCGTCGAGCGCGGCCGCCTGCTCAGCAAGCTCAACCATGAGGTGCGCTTGTTTCACGCTCCCACGATGACATCCGTCCGCGGCTGGTGTGACGGTTCGAAGGCCGAAGCCGTCGAGCGTTACAAGGTGCTGTTGCGCGCCCGCCTGAACGCCCAGAAGGACCCTGAAAAGCCGTACGTCGTTCGCCGTTATCGATTGGGCCCGACCACTTTGGTGCGCGACCAACGCACGGGCCGAACCAGCGGCCGTTTGGACCAGATCATTGACGGGCATTTGGATGTGTTCTTGCTCCCTCCCGACCACAAGAAATCGTGAAGTACGCGCGAGCGCGAAACGATAAATCACAAAGGAGATTTCGATGGCTGAAGAACAGACACCAAAGGTACCTGGCTGGGAGCTTTTGATCGGGGGCGTCCTGTTCACGGCAGGCGCGGTCTTCATCTGGTTTTACCTGAGCAACCTGGAGAAAACGCCGGGACCGCACCGCATTCACTGGCTCCTCGCGTGGTTGTACAACACCGGCGGCAAAGGACTGTGCGTCACGGTGGTTGGAATTCCGGGCGCGTTGATGCTGTTTGCGGCGGTTTGGAAAATGTTGCGCGGCTCGCCGAAGCGGGAACGAACTTCTAAAGACGAGGACGACGAATACGAGGAATGAAGCTCGGCGCTCAACGTTGGCAAGGAGTCCTTCACATTTACCTTCGCTTCAATAGAATTTGAAAATTCAGAAACTTGGTGTGTTATCCCGACTTGCGGGTTGCGGTTCGAGATTTGTCCCCATGGAAGTTGCCTTGGGGCCCGCCGGGAGTTGCCAATGTTGACGAAACAAATGATGCGCAAGGGCCGAACGGCAGAGGATTTGTTCGCGCCGATCGCCGCCGATCTCGAGGCCGCGGAACGGATTCTCCAAGACACGATTGACACGACGCGCCCGGGCGTCTCCCGGCTGCTCGATCACCTGACTCATTATCGCGGCAAGCGTCTGCGTCCGTCCCTGCTGCTCTTGACGGCGCGGGCGTGCGGCGCGCTCACGCACAAGCACCACGTCCTCGCCGCTGTCGTCGAGATGATCCACACCGCCACACTGGTGCACGACGACGTCTTGGACGACGCCACGGTGCGCCGCCATGCTTCCACGATCAACGCAGCCTGGGGCAATCAGGCCAGCATTCTCTTGGGCGATTATCTGTTCACGCATGCGTTTCATCTGACGAGCACGCTCGGCGACGCCGAGGCTTGCCGGCTCATCGGCGAAGCCACCAATCGCGTCTGCAGCGGCGAACTGTTTCAAATCTGCCAGCGCGGCAATCTCGAACTGGCCGAAGAAGCCTACTTCGCAATGATCGACGGCAAGACGGCGGAATTGAC